>CAZTOE010000232.1:0-7205 GCA_964615045.1 uncultured Spirochaetales bacterium | reverse complement strand
TTCCGCGGCAGCTCCTGGAGCTCCACCATGTTCCCGGCCGGATCTCGCACGAAGAGCTGGAAGTTTCCCACGATGTTTCCAACCGTGAAGTAGCGAATACCCCTCTCGTCGAGAACCCGCATGGCCTCGTGAACGTCTTCCACCGCCAGCGCGACGTGGGGAGTTACCGGATCCTCGCTCTCGGATTTCGCGAAGGGGGAAGGACCCTCCGCTCCCATCAAGTGGATCTGCTGCTGCGCATCGTTGCCGAGGTTCATCCAGTAGCCGGGAACGCCTTGGATGTCGGGGCGGTGCTTGTCGGCCTCGAGACCGAGTACGTCAGCGTAAAAGCTGCGGGCCGCGTCTACTTCTTCGGGTTTCTTTCCGACGCGGACGCCGTGGTGGAGCAGGCCGGTAACCTTGATACTCATGGCGCGTCTCTCCGTGCGAAGGGTGGATCTCTGTGACAGAGCATACCACCGGCCCTGGGGACGGATGGGTGCTGCCCCGCCCTCCCCCACGCTGGGCGTGGGTCCCTCAGCCACGGGGAAAGGACCTCCGCACCCCAGTCGGCGTCATAGAGAACTGGCGTCTCCAACAAAGGCGGCAGAATCGGCGGACTCGGTCAAGGGCGAGAAGTCAGCGCGCCAGTTGCTCGCAGGCGTCGCGCTCCAAGGCCGCTAGACCGAGGTCCGCTGCCAGCACAGCCGCGGCGGAGAAGTGCTCCCGCGCCGGACCCCGCTTGCTGCGACGCCGCAGAAAACATCCGTGGTCAAGGCGGATCTGGGCCTGGGTGGGCCTCGCACCCAAGGCTGAGGCAGAGGCGAGGGCCTCCTGAAAAAGGTCGTCGGCATCGGCGGCCCGGCCCAGGGTCTCGTAGAGGCGCGCCAACGCCCAGCTCACCGGGCCTCCGTAGCAGACCACCATCGGCATCACGGCGTGGTGTCGCTCGAAGGGGGCAAGCAGGTCGATCAGCTGGCGGGCGTGGTCTGCGTCCTCGGCGTCGGCGCAGCAGTGGGCCAGCTCGACACAAGTGGAGGTCCAGCGCAGGTTGCGCGGAATGGCCCCCACGCCCTTCTTCATCAGCGCATCGTGTAGGGCGAGGCCTTCGTCACGGCGCCCAATCGCTAGGTACGCGCGGGCCACCAGCGTCTGGACCCAATCCGCAGGGCCCTGGAGCGCGCCAAGCGCCGGCTCGAGGAGGGCGATCACCTGCTCGCGCTCGCGGCGCACGGCGTGGAGCGCGGTCTGGTGCCCGACGAAGCAGCCCTCGGCGTAGGGGTGTTGGATGCGCCGGCCCAAAGCCCGGGCCTCCTCGGCACGGTCGAGTATTTCGTCGAGGCGGCCCTCCATCAGCGCGACGCCGGTGTCGTACACCAGGCGGTGCCAGACCGTGCGCGGGTGGGGGGGCTGCCCCGCCGTGGTGTCGGCCTCGCGCCGCAGGTCGGCAGCGGCCTGCGGGTCGCCCCGCTCGAGGCTGTCGCACGCGACGTCGAGCAAGGCGATCACCGAAGCCACTGGGTCGCGCGCGGCCGAGGCGGCGCCACGAAGCTCCTCGAGGATCTCGATGCGTTCGGCATGGCCCTCGGGGCCGCCGATCAGGAAGTGAAGGGCGTAGAGCGCCTCTTCCAGCGGGTCGGACGCACCGAGCTCGCGCGCGAGCTTGACGGCGCGGCGCAGTCGTTTCTCAGCGGCCTCGCGGTCGAATAGCGCGTCGAGGTAGCCAAGCCGTGTGAGCACCCGAGCCTGAAGCTCTACGCCGAGGTGATCGAGACGCTGCTCCGCCTCTTCCAGTGCGCTGCGTGCGAGGTCGTCGCGCACGCCCCACTCGGCAAGGTCGCAGAGTCCGATCGCGGCGGTGGCGAAGTCTTCTGGCTGGTCGAGGGTGCGGGCCAACTCCAGAGCCTCGACGAAGCGGCGTCGCCGGCCCTCGCGCTCTCCCGAAAGCCGCGCCGCCTCTCCCAGGCGCAGCAGCACCCCCAGACGCCGGTTCGCGTCAGCGCGCTCAAACTGCTCGAGCGCGGCGAGCGCCTGGGTGCCATGCAGCATGGCTTGCTCATAGGCGCACGCGTCAAAAGCAAGCTCCGCGGCGCGCGTGGCGTAGTCAAACGCGCGCTCGGCGTCGGCCACGGGTAGCGCCTTGTGGAAGTGGTGCGCAAGCTCGGCGATGACACGGTCTTCGTCGCCCTGGTGCTGTCGCTCCAGTTGCTTCGCCGTGCGGTGGTGCAGACGGACCAGTTCCCCGGGCGACAGCCCGCTGTACGCCGCTTCGCGGAAGAGATCGTGAATGAAGCGGTAGCGGCCGGGCAATTCGGACTCGGCCTCGACGACGCCGCAGCGCACCGCCTCGTCGAGCAGGTCGAGCGCTTCCTCGCGCGACACCTCGGCCACCGCCGCCACCAGAGGGAGCGGGAACTCGCGTCCGACGACGGCAGCCGCGCCGATGAACTCGGCGCAGGATTCCGACATGCCGGCCAGCGCGTCTTCCACCCAGTCGACCGGGCCCAGCGGCAGCTCGCCCTCCAGACGGCTCGGGTCTTCGAGTGCGCCCGCTTCGATCAAGCGGCGACACGCTTCGCGAAGGTAAAGCGGCACGCCATCGGTTCGTGCACGCAAACGCGCCGCCAGCTCGGGAAGGGGGCGTCCGGCGATGCCGCAGACGATGGCCTCGACGTCGCCCTCTTCGAGCCGCTCAAGCACGATGCTCTCGAAACGCTCTTGCCGGCGAAGCACCGACTGCGTGTGCACCGAGGGGCCGCCAAGTGCCGGCGGTGCGTCGCGCAATGTGGCCAGGAGCATCACCGGCGTGCCCGAGAGCTCGTAGGACAAGTGCTCGAGCAGGCGCAGCGACGCCCGGTCCGCCCAATGAAGGTCTTCGAAGACCACCAGCAGGGGGCGCTTGCGTCCCGCCCTACGCAGCGCCTGGGCCACCGCATCGAAGAACACAAAGCGCCGCTGCTCGGCGGGAAGCCGCGTCGCGGCGTCGCCCCCCGGAGCGCCGAGCTCGGGCATGAGCGCCGCGAGCTCGCCGGAGTCCGCGAGGCCGGGTACTGCGAGGCTCTCGGGGTCTTCGCGGTGCAGGCGCCGCAACACCTGCGCCCACACCCAGAAGGCGGGCTCGCCTTCTTCTTCGAGCGCGCGGCCCCGCACCGGCAGGCCGCCCCGCTGCGCCACCTCCTTCTCGAAGATCTCGGTGACGCGCGTCTTGCCGATGCCCGCTGGCCCAGTCACGAGCACGATGCCGCCGCGGCCGCGGGCCGAGCGGTTCCAGGCCGCGCGCAGCCGCGCCAGCGCGGGCTCGCGACCCACGAAGGGCAGGGCGCCCTCGCCGTGCTCGAAGACCGCCGCCGCGGTACCGGCGGAGGCCGAGCCTTCGTCGCCGAGCTCCACCACCTCGCCATGGAAGCGGTAGCCCCGCCGCTTGTAGCTCCGGATGTGCCCCGAAGGACCCCGGTCGCCGATGGCGCTGCGAGCCACGCTCACGGCCCGGGTCAGCGAGTTCGGGGTAACGACTTCATCGGGCCACAGCCGATCGAGCAGCTCGTCGTTGGGCACAATGCGGTGGCGCTCCTGGATGAGCAACGTCAGCAGCGCCAGCGGCTTCGGCTGGATCGGCAGCCTCTGGCCCTCGTGGCGCAGCTCGCCTGCCTCTTCGTCCAGCTCCCAGGAGCCGAAGCGGTAGTTCACGATCGAGTTGACCTCCTCCGTGCCTGGGTCGCCACGCCAACCCTTGAGTGCTGAATCAGCCTTCCCGCCCCTGGCAATGGTAAGCATCCGGTAAGGCGGCGGACAAGATTGCGGCTCGCCGGCCGCCGATCCTGTCGCTGTATGCCGGACCTGGACGACGATCGTCGCTTCAAAAAACGCTTCCGAGCGACCGCCCTCTCCAGCGAGGAGTGGACGCACGAAGCCTTCCTGCGGATGGCTTTCCTCTTGCTGCGGCGCCACGAGTTCCGCGAAGCCGTACGGCGCATCCGGCGTCGCATCCGGCGCCTGAACCGCGCCCACGGCGTCGTCGACTTCGAGACGACGGGCTACCACGAAACGCTCACCCTCGCCTGGGCGCGTGTGGTGGCGGCGGAGCTCTCCGACCTCCCCCCGGAGGACGACTTCGCGGCCTTCATCGACCGAAATCCAGCGCTCCTCGATCGAGACCGGATCCTGCTCCACTACTCGCAGGAGCGGATCGACTCGGCGCGCGCCCGTCGCGAGTTCGTGTTGCCCGACCGAGCGCCGCTACCGCCGCCAGCCACTCCCCACACGGTCCGGAATCGGTCATCTCGCCGTAAGGATTCGGTCCCGCCGTCTACCGATACTGCCCGACGTCTCACGGAACACCCACAATCAAGGAGAACCCGCTCATGAACCGTGTCGCTGCTCTCGTCTTCGGCTCCGCCTGCTGCCGCGGACGTCCGTACACCCAGAAGGGGTTCGTCCCCCCGTGGACCACCTGCCTCCTCGGCAGTGAGTACCGCGCCCACCGCGAGCGCACCCCGATGTTCCTGCCCCGCCTCCGCGGCGGGGTCAAGATCCGCCCCACCAGCCAGGTGGCGGCTTGAGGAGATGACCATGTCTGAAACTACGACCACGACCGCTATCGGATTCGATCACGGTGCTGCTGAGGACTTCGCCGGGCGCATGTTGGCGACACTCAACGCCGGCGCCCTCGCCACGATGACCTCCATCGGCCACCGCACGGGGCTCTTCGATGCGATGGCGGGTATGGAGCCGGCTACGAGCGCCGAGATCGCGGAGCGCGCGGGTCTGCAAGAGCGCTACGTGCGTGAGTGGCTCGGCGCCATGGTGACGGGTGCGATTGTGGAGATCGACTCCGAGGCCGGCACGTACCGTCTCCCCGCCGAGCACGCGGCGTCGCTCACTCGCAAGGCCCGTCCCAACAACATCGCGGCAACCTGCCAGTGGATTCCGCTCCTCGGCTCGGTGGAAGACGAGGTCGTGAAGTGCTTCGAGCGAGGCGGCGGTGTTCCCTACACCTCCTTCGATCGCTTCCACGATGTGATGGCGGAGGAGAGCGATCAGACCGTGGTCGCCGCGCTCCTGGACCACATCCTCCCCGGCATTCCGGGCGTCGTCGAGGCACTCGAAGCTGGGATCGATGTGCTCGACGTGGGCTGCGGCAGCGGGCGCGCGCTCCACCTGATGGCGGAGACCTACCCGAGGAGCCGTTTCACCGGCTACGACTTCTCGGAGGAGGCCGTGGCCGCGGCGCAACGGGAGGCGGCGCGGCGCGGACTCGGGAACGTCCGCTTCGAGACGCGTGACGCGGCCGAACTCGGAGCGACGGAGCGCTTCGATCTGATCACCGCCTTCGACGCGATCCACGACCAGGCCCTCCCCGACGCGGTGCTGGCGGCCATCGCGCGTGCCCTTCGTCCCGACGGACTGTTTCTGATGCAAGACATCGCCGGCAGCAGCCACGTCCACCGAGACGTGGAGCACCCACTCGGCACCTTCCTCTACACGGTCTCATGCATGCACTGCATGACGGTCTCGCTCGCTCGAGGCGGGGCGGGACTCGGAGCCATGTGGGGGGTGGAGACGGCCCAGCGCATGCTCGCCGAAGCCGGGTTTGGGAAGGTGGCAGTGACGTCGCTACCCCACGACGCCATCAACTTCTACTACACAGCGCGGAAGTAGGGTGCAAAATACCGGGCGTCCGATTCGTACGTGTCGCGGAGTTGAGTTCCCGGTTGTCGAGAATAAATCGGGCAACGCGTTCCCGGGAAAACGAGGGCAGCCTTGCTCCAGGAGGAAGGAAAGCATGTTGTTAGACGGACTCCTATTCTTCGGCCTCTCCGCTGTCGTGATGGGAGAAGCCATGTGGGTTGGAGCGCAGCGGGCGCGTCGTCGAATCGCTTGGGAAACTCGACTCGGCCAGAGGGCCGCGCACCCGTCCGGTACACCCCAGGCAGTTCAGACGCGCAAAGAGCGCTGCCTCGGTGCGCTTGAGTCGGTCAACCGCCTGATGCACGACGCCGCGTGTTTTGAGCGCAGTCGGGCGATCGATCCGGCCGCCTGCGGCTCTGACTAGCCTGGCGAGTCGAGCGGATTCAACCCGGCACCAAAGTGTGACGATACATGCGATGACCTTCAAATCGAAAGGGTAGAGCATGGATCCGATCACGATGGCGTTAGGGCTCGGCGCTGCGGGCTTCGGGAGCTACACGACGTATCTCCGCTTCTCGAACCCCGAAAAGCTTGGCAAGCTCGAGGCCATGCGAGAGAAGTTCGGAACCGCTGCCGGTACGGCAATCCACACGGTGACCTACTCGATCGCCCCAATCGTCGTCGGGTTGATTCTGATCGTAGCGGGGTCGAACGGCTATAAGCTCGTCTAGTCATTGACCGCGGGTGTACCCACGCGCTTGCCATTGGCACCTGAACCGCCAGGTGGACCAACGTCGCCCAACACCACGATGTGTGGTCTCAGAACTGGTTCTAGTTGGAATTCGGGTTTACCGCTCCGCTGCCCCGGGTCTACAATGGGGTCGGCAAGCTTCTAGTGTGATTTGCGGGGTACGGGTCATGCGAAGCATACGATACGGGTGGGCCAGCCTGTTCTTGTGGGTCGCGCCTCTCGCGGCCGACGCGCAACCCGAGATCTTGACCCTCTCGGCTCCGACCGCCTTCGGTGCCGAAGGCGTGACGGGAAGCGTCGATCCCATCTCGCCGGAGGAGATGGCGGCCATCGCCTTCACCGGCTCCGGTGCGCTCTTTGATGCGAGCGACGGGAGCCACGTCTGCGAGTTCGCCGGCTTCGCTAATCCCAGCTGCGACTACAGCGGCCTGGTCGGGGACACGACCGACGCGTTCGTGGCGTTCACGGTAAACCTCGACGGCGGCTCGGCGCCGCTCCAAACGATCGGCTTCTACGTCGAGATCCCGGGCGGATCGGGAATCCAGGCGCCCAAGTGGGCCGGCTACGTGTTCGATAGCGACCCCACCACGGTCACGCCGTCGTCCTCGTTCGTCTTCTCGCTATTCAGCATCCTTCCCAACACGGCGCAGGGCCGGGGCCACTCGTTCGCGGACCTGGGCGAACCGAGCAACTCGGCGCTCTGGCTCCAGCCAGGCGGGGCGACGGCGACCCTCCTGGTCGCCTTCCCGGAGGGTCTGGTGGACGATGCGGCCGGGGGTGCCAGCTTCGGCGTCGTCTTCGGCGAGTTCGGCGAAGTCGATTCCGCCATGTGCCCACAATTCCAGTG
>CAZTOE010000231.1:0-7213 GCA_964615045.1 uncultured Spirochaetales bacterium | reverse complement strand
TGGCGCGGCCGCTGCTCCACGCCATCACGGCTGAGAATCCGGTCGCGCTATTGATCGACGAGGTAGACAAGTCGGACCCCGAGTTTGAGGCCTTCCTGCTCGAAGTTCTCTCCGATTTCCAAGTGACGGTACCGGAGATCGGAACCTTCGAGGCGAAACAGCGCCCCTTCGTCTTCTTGACTTCGAACGACGCCCGCGAGATGAGCGACGCCCTGAAGCGCCGCTGCCTCCATCTCTGGATCGACTACCCGAGCCCGGAACTCGAGTCGAAGATTCTCGAGGTGAAGGTCCCCGGCATGGACAAGAGGCTGGCGGAAGAACTCGCCCAGCTGATGCAGCGCTTGCGCGAGCTCGACCTGAAGAAAACGCCCTCGATCAGCGAGACCATCGATTGGGCACGGGCACTGTTGGCGCTGAATGCGAGCCAGCTCGACGAGAAGCTGGTCCAGCAGACGATGAACGTCATCCTCAAGTACGAGGCCGACATTCGCAAGGCGGAGAATGAACTCGCCAAGCTCGTCGGCAAGAAGGAGGCCGCCGAGGGTCCGGCCCCGGCCGCCGCGGGGAGTGCGGGCGGGACCACGCCGGCCAAGAAGGGCGCGCTCCACTAGCGCCGGCCCGCCCGATCTAGGAGAGCCGCGTTGCAGCGCAAAATCCTCGAGTTCGCCAATGTACTTCGTCAGAGCGGCATCCGCGTCTCGGTCTCCGAGGCGATCGACGCATTCAAGGCCCTTGAGGAACTCTCGATTTCCGACCGCGAGGTGTTCCGCGACGCGCTACGCGCCTCGCTGGTCAAACGCGGCGACGATATCCCGAGCTACGACGAACTCTTCGATCTCTACTGGTCCGGCTACTACGACAACCTGAAGCAGGCCTTCGACGATGCGGCCGGGGCGTTGGGCGAGCAGGGAATCGACGTTCAGGCGCTCTTGAAAAACATCCAGCAGCAGATCGAGGGTGGCCAGGCCGGCGAGATCGATCTATCGGATCTGGCGCGAGCTCTGCTGACCGCCGATCTGCACGAGCTCGAGCAGCTGATCCGCGCTGCCGCGGAAGCCGCGGGCACCGAGCGCATCGAGAACATGCTCCAGATCGGGTTCTTTACCCGGCGCACGATGGAGCGGCTCGGCGCCGATGGGGCTACCTCCGAGCTCCAGAACCTAGCCGCCCAGCTGCGGCAGGCCGGGATGAGCGATGACGAGGCGGAGGCGGTCGGCAAGCTCGCCGAGCGCTTTCTCGAGGCGCTGCGCCAGAGCGTACGCAACTACATGGAGCGCGAGCTGCAGACCCGGAACTTCAACTATATGGAGAAGTTCCGGCGCGAGGCGCTCTTCGAAAAGAGCTTTTATAGCCTCACGCAGGACGAGATCGCACGGATGCGTGAGGTGGTGAATCGGCTGGCCCAGCGGATCAAGAACGTGCTCTCGATTCGCCGCCGCCGCCTCAAGCGCGGCAAGCTCGATCTCCACACCGTCTTGCGCCGCAATATGGCGCGGGGCGGCGTTCCCTTCGAACTGGTCTTCAAACAGCGGCGCAAAGACCGGCCCAAGCTCGTGATTCTTTGCGATGTCTCTTCCTCGGTGGCCAACGTCTCGCGCTTCATGCTGCAGTTCATGTACAGCCTGCAGGAGGCGTTCACCAAGATCCGGACCTTCGTCTTCGTTTCGGAGCTCGGCGAGGTCACCCAGGTGTTTCACGACAACGACATCAATCGCGCCATCGACCAGGCCCTGGACGGCGGCGACGCCATCAACGTCTATACCCGCTCCAACTTTGGGATGGCCTTCCACATCTTCTGGCGCGACTTCCTCTCCTCGATCGACACCAAGACCACGGTCTTGGTGCTCGGCGACGCACGCAACAACTACAATGATCCCAAGGCCTGGTGTTTGCGCGACATCCGCAACAAGTCAAAGAACGTGGTGTGGCTCAATCCGGAGAGCCCCAATGCCTGGGGCTTCGGCGACAGCGTGATGGACCGCTACCTGCCGTATTGCGACGTCGCCGAGGAATGCCGCAACCTGCGCCAACTCTCCAACCTGGTCGATCGCCTGATCCTGTGAACGGTCCGCCGGATGATGGCCTGCCGTGAGCTCGGGACCAACGAAAAGCGCCCCGCCGTTTCCGACGGGGCGCTCGATGGGGGGAGGGCGGTGGACTCAATGATGGGGGGTGAGAGGTTGGACATTTCTCAGAGAAATGTCGCATCCACCGCCACTCCAAAAACCCGACCTAGTATGCCCAGGTTCTCACCCGAGTGTCAAACACGATTTGTCTGGTCTGACGCTTTTATACCCCAGAACTCGAGAACCTTTGTTGCAGGCCTTGGTTGCTGCGGCCGCAGGCTCCGATAGGCTCGCCAGTCGCCATGTCCCGAACCTTTCACATCCGCACTTTCGGCTGTCAGATGAATGTGCATGATTCCGATAAAGTTTCGAATTTGCTTCACTTTTCGGGTTATCGGGCCGCCGCATCCGAGGCCGAGGCCGACCTCGTGGTGATCAACACCTGCTCGATTCGAGAGAAGGCGGAGCACCGTCTCTACAGCGATCTCGGGACGCTCCGCGCCTGGAAAGCAGAGCGTCCCGGCCGTCTGATCGGGGTCGGGGGATGCGTGGCGCAACAAGAGGGGGACACCTTACTCAAGCGTTTTCCCCAGCTAGACTTTGTGTTTGGGACCCATAACCTGCGGTGGGTTCCAGCTTTGCTCGAGGCCGCCCGGTGTGGGAGCCGCCGCAGCGAGACCGCCGAGAGTCGGTCCCTTGAGCGGTTTGATCTGCCGGAACGTCACCCGGCCTTCGCGCCGACAACGCCTGCTCGCGCCTTCGTCACGGTGATGGAGGGCTGCGACATGTTCTGCAGCTTCTGCATCGTGCCGCGCACCCGGGGTCGCGAGATCAGCCGGCCGGCCGACGCGATCGTGGCCGAGATCGAGGCGTTGGTCGAAAGCGGCGTCGCCGAAGTGACCTTGCTCGGGCAGACCGTCAACGCCTATGGCCGCCACAATCTGCGGCGGGGCCACGGCGAGCGCGCCAAGACGGTCGCCTTCTCCGAGCTTCTCGGCCGCATCGATCGGGTGCCCGGTATTCGGCGGGTTCGCTACACGAGCCCCCACCCCCTGTTCTTCGATGAGGCCCTGATCCGGGCCCACGGCGAGCTCGAGTCGCTTTGCCCGCACATCCATTTGCCCGCGCAGAGCGGCTCGGATCGGATCCTCGAGCGGATGCGCAGGCGCTACCGGAGCGCGGACCTGCTCCGGCTGGTGGAGAAGCTGCGTTTGGTGCGCAGCGATCTCGCCCTCACCACGGACCTCATCGTGGGTTTCCCCGGGGAAAGCGAAGAGGACTTCACCGCCACGTTGGAGCTGGTCAGAGCGATTGGCTTCGTGGATAGCTATTCGTTCAAGTACTCCCCGCGGCCCGCAACCCGTGCCGCCGACCTGCCGGACCAAATCCCCCCGGAAGTGGCTCAGGAACGGCTCGAACGCCTACAGGCCCTCCAGAGAGAATTGACGATTTCTTACCACCGGAAGCGGGTTGGTGAGAAAGTCGAGATTTTGATCGAGGGGTTGAGCCGGCGCGGGTCCCAAGTCGCGGGCCGCGACCCGTACCATCGTGTGGTCAATCTCGCGCACGAGTCCGACGCCGGGCCGGCGCCGGGCCGCTTGATCACCGCCGAGATCGTGGAGGCGACCCCACACTCCCTGCTCGCCGTGCTTCCAGGCGCTTGGGAATCCGAGACCACTCGCCAGTTTCATTGAAGCACCTGCCGCTTTGTGCCGATGAGCACGGGCGGCGCGAACCGCTCGCCCGGCTGGGTTCAACCACGGGGCGATATTGCGTTCGCGCCCGGGGGACCGATGTCCAAGGCGCGCATCCTCGCGGTCGACGATCAAGTCTACTTCCGCAACCTCCTTGAAGAGTTGCTGGCGCAAGACGGGTACGAGGTCCAAACCGCCGCGAGCGGGCTCGAAGCTCTTGAAACGCTCGGACGCGAGCCCTTCGATATCGTCCTCACCGACGTCGAGATGCCCGATCTCTCGGGGACCGAGTTGGTGGCGCGGATCAAGGCCAAGATCCCCGATCAGGAAGTCGTGGTCGTCACCGGCGTGGGGGACGTGCGCATCGCCGTCGAGGCGATGCGGGTGGGCGCGAGCGATTACCTCGTGAAACCCGTTGATGCCGCCTTTCTCTCGCGTTCTCTCCAGGCGATTCTGCAGCGCCGCCAGTTGCGGGACGAGCACGCGTCGCTCATGGCCGAGAATCTCGAGTTCCTGGGTACGCTGTCGCTCTACGAGCGCTCCATGGCGCTTTTTGCGACCCGCCAGCTCGGACCGCTAGCCGACCGCATCCTGGAAGGGCTGTGTCTCGAGCTTCGCGCCGCTTCCGGTGCGTTCTGGGCTCGTCAGCGCTTGGGCGATCCCACTCTGCACTACTGCAGGCGCCAGGGTGTCGACCGGGACGAACCGGGTGCAGAGGAGCCCTTGTTGCTCGCGGCACTTCCCGAGCCCCTCCGGCCTCTGGTTCGGCGCGTGGCCACGAGTGTGGTGCTCCCGGATCAGGACCGTGGTGAAGTACTCTGGGTTGGATTCTACGACCAGGCGGAGCTCGTCGGCCTGGCGTGTCTGGTGGCGCCCCAACCGGCCGGATCGTTCGCAGAACGCGACCGCAAGGTGGCCGAGCAGTTTGCCGCACCAGCCGGGATCGCGCTCGCGAACGTATTGCGCACGCGCGGGCTCGAGGAGCAATCGTTCCGCGACCCCGCCACCCAGGCCTACACCCGTGCCTACTTCGAGGACGTGGTCGGCAGCGAGATCCGCAAGGCAGGGCGCTTCGGGCGGACCTTCTCCTGGCTAGCGATCGAGCTCGCGGCGCAGGGGATGAGCGCGCCGCGGGGACCTGGCAATGACGCCGCGCTGGCCTGGGTCATCTCGCATGCCGGGCGTGTGTTGCGCACCACCGACCTCCTCTCCTGCGATGGCACCGGTCGCTTCGATGTGCTCCTTCCCGAAACCGATGCGATGGGCGCCGCGGTGTTGAAACGACGGGTACGCGAGATCCTGAAGCGCAACCCGATGGACGAGGGCCGGCCAGCGCAAGAACCGAGGCTCGCGGTCTCGTCCTTCCCCTTCGACGGCACGTCGATCGAAGCGCTCGGGAGCGCTTTGTCGCAGCGACTAGAGGAGGATGCGCATAGCTTGGTGCGCACCGCGGGCCTGATGGGCAAGCCTTTTCCGTCGCTCCTCGCTTCCCTGCCCGGGCACGGGACCGTCCTGCCGAAAGGGGGGTTCGATGCCACGCTCCGCTTCGTTCTCGCGGAGGTCGACCGCCGGGCCGGAGAGCGCAGCATGTTGGCGTTGGCTCCGGGCGCCGCGCTGGGAGTCGCCCGCGAGGGCATCGCGCGGCTCGAGTCGCTGGCCACCCGGAGTGAGATCGTATTGGTGACGGATGTGCGGGTCGACTTTCTGGCGGGGGCCCCCGTCACCCTGGTGTCGCCCCAGCGCATCGGCTGTGGAGAGCCGTTTTTATTCTACTACGCCCAGGGGCCTGCCTACGCAGCGGTAGGGGAATCGAGCGAGGCGGCGCCCACGTCGTTCTGGCAAACCTCCGACCGCACCTTTGTGGAAGAGCTCGCATTTCAGTTGACGAAAGCGCTGGGCATGTCCATCGGCCGATCGGTCGAATAGGGGGCGACGTGAACGCTCGGGTCCTCATCGCTGACGCTGATCCCGATCGCAGGGAACGCATCCGCGCGGCCTGCGCGGCCCGGGACCTTCGCGCGCTCGGCGCGAGCACCGGAGCCGAAGCCCTTGAGCTGGCGGTTGCGGAGGTCCCCGATCTCTTGATCGCGACCGGGCGGTTGGCCTGGATCGAGGCCGAGCAATTGATCTCGATCTTGCGTACGAACCCGCGCACGCGCCGAATCCGGACGCTCTTCGCCCGCGGAGGCAGGGGGGAGAGCGGGACCGCCAGCTTGACCTGGAACGGCGAGCCGCTGGGCGCCGATGCCGACCCCGAGGACATCGCCGAAGCCATCGCCGCACTGCTGCGCGCGGACGCAGATCGACCCTCGCAGCAAGTCGAGACCGAGGAGATCGAGGGGAGACTCTCGCACATCCCCCTCGCCGATCTGCTGGAGCTGTTCCATTTGAATCGCCGCTCGGGCGGCTTCGAGATCACCCGGCGCGAAACCCGAGGCCGCGCCGAACGCGGGCGCATCGTGCTGCGCGACGGCGATATCGTGCATGCGGTCGCGGGGATCGTGGAAGGGGAGAAAGCACTCTTTCGCCTCTTTACGTGGGAGGACGCGCACTTCGCGTTTCGGGCCGAACAGGTCGACCTGAAGCCGAGGATCGCCTCCACGACGCGCGCGCTTCTCCTCGAAGGCATGAGACAGCTCGACGAGTGGAAGCGCCATCGTCGCGAACTCCCCCCGCTCGACGCCTACGTTGCCCTGCGGGTGCCGAGCCGCGAGTTGCCGAGCGGCGTCCACCCGCTCACCCAGGAAGTCCTCCTGCTCCTCGAGCTCTACAACCGCGTCGATGAGGTCGTCGATCACGCCTCCTACCCCGACTACCAGGTCTTGCGGACGCTCCAGACGCTGGTGAAACGCCGGATGGTGGAGCTGCGCGTGGCGCCCCCGGCGGCACCGCCCGACTCCGGGGTGTTCCACCCGGCGCAGATTCATCGCCTGCGCGAATGGGCCCGCGCCACCCGGCCCGAAGGCAGTGCCCCTCGCGACGCGAAGGTGATCGTGACGGCGGCCAGTCCCGCGGCCTTTGAGGCGTTCCTGCAACTCCTCGGTCAGCTCCCTGGCGTGCAGGCCCCGCCCGACCCGCCGAGCGCCGCGGCGGTGGGTCCGCAGCCGCTCGCGCGGCTCCGAATCGACGACGAACTCGGTCTCGAGTTCGTCCACGTGCCCTGTGCGCCGAGCTTCGCCCCGCTCTGGCCCCTGGCGGGTCACAATGCCCTCGGTGCCCTGCTGCTCTTGTCCGCGCCCGTCGACGAGGCGGAACAGGCCATCGAGCCCGTGCGCGAGACGCTCCGCGGCCTGCCCGGAACCCGGCTTTTCCATTTGTTGTTGCTCCAGCCGGGAAGCGGCTCTCTGGCCGCACAGGTTCAGAGCAAAGTCGATCTCGCCGAGAACAGCGAGTTCTTCTTGCTCCCCCTCGATCGCGATCAGCGCCCGGCCGAGCTGCTGCGGACGGCGGTCG
>CAZTOE010000230.1:0-7225 GCA_964615045.1 uncultured Spirochaetales bacterium | reverse complement strand
CCGCTCTACGAATCGCTCCCCGAGGTCACCGAAGCCCTGTACGACAAAGTGCTCGGCATCAACCTGAAGGGTCCCTTTCGACTTTCGGCGCTGATCGGCTCGCGCATGGCCGAAGGGGAGGGCGGCTCGATCATCAATGTCAGTAGCATTGCCGCCGTGCGGCCGACCCCCGAAGTGATCCCCTATGCGGCGGCCAAGGCCGGGCTCAACGCGATGACGGTGGGCTACGCCCACGCCTACGGCCCGAAGGTGCGCGTCAACTGCATCATGGCCGGTCCCTTCTTTACCGACATCAGCAAAGCGTGGGACATGCAGATCTTTCAGGAGCAGGCCAAGGCGTTCGCGCTCAAGCGCGGCGGCGAGCCCGACGAGGTGATCGGCGCCGCGCTCTACTTCGCGAGTGCGGCCTCGAGTTTCTGCACGGGAGCCGTCTTGCGTCTCGACGGCGGAACGCCCTAGCCGCCCGCAGCGCCGCACTCCGCTCGGGGGTGTCAGTCGCGCAGCGTCTCGAGCTGCGAGAGAATCTCCGCACGCTGTGCTTCGAACTGCGGCGAGAGCATGACCTCGTGCCCCAGCTGGTCCGCGGGCTCGTCGACGGCGAATCCCTTCGGGTTCGAGACGGTCGCCTCGAACAGCGCGCCGCCGGGCGTGCGCACATAGATCGAGTAGAAATAGCCGCGATCTTTCACGTCGGACACGTCGGTGAAGCCGAGGCCTTCGAGATAGGCCTTCACGCTGTTTTGTTCGCCGAAGTCACCGACCTGAAAGGCCATGTGGTGGACGAAGCCTTCCCCGAAGGTCCAGCTGCCGGGTCCGCGCTGGGGCTCGACCGCGAAATCGACGATCGCCCCGGTTCCGCCCACGCCGAGTTCGAAGCGTACCCGGTCGCCCTCCTCGGCACTGCGCCGTCCGCCCCAGCCGGCCTGCATGAACTGGTCCGAGCTCTCGAGGTCGCGCACCGAGACCGTGATTGCATGGGTACCGCGGATCGCCACCTCGGCCGGTACCGGGCCGTGGTGGAAGGGCTCGCGCACGTCGTCGGCGATCCCGGCCAGGGCGTAATCGATCCCACAGGGATGCTGGAAGGCGAGGCGTCGCTCGCCAAAGCGCTCATCGTCTTTTGTTTCGAAGCCGAGATCGCCGAGGCGTCGCTTCCAGTAGTCGAGGGCCGATGTGGGGACGGAGAGCACGAGCTCGCTCACCTGCCCAGAGCCCTTGTGCGACTTCCTGCCGGTGTGCCGCATCGGGAACGAGGTGACCAGAGTGCTCTCCTCGCCCATGTCGTTGCCGTAGTAGAGGTGATAGATGGGGACCTTGCCGTCGTAGAGGAGCGTCTTCTTGACGCTCTTGAGACCCAGTACCTTGGTGTGGAACTCGTAGTCCTCTTGCGCGCCCCCGGTGCACAGGGTGATGTGGTGGTGCCGTCGGATGTGCTGGCCAGGTGTTTCCTGTGACATGGGCTCGTCTCCTTCGAATTCGGATGCGCCGAAATTTTAAAACGGCTTGGGATCCAGGAATCTCCGCACCACGTTCTCGGTGATGCGCGACACATTGTTCTGGTACTCGTTATGAGAGAGGCTTCCCGCCCAGGCGATGGAGCTCGTCGAGAAGACGGCGCCCCCCTTGGGCGTCTCGAAAAACACCATGTCGCAGCGGATCCACGGGCAGGTGTCCCCGTTCACCGCGGAGTGAGTGTGGGTGAACTCTTCTTTCACCCAGTGATAGCCGTTCGAGAAATCCCTCGCGGTAGCAACCACGAGCGCGTGGGGAGGGGTCCCCAGGCTGCGGTCGGCGCGGTCAATCTCCCAGCCGGCGGCCCCGCCGCCCAGGAGTCCGAAGTCGCCGATCCGCTCGTCGCTCGCGACCCCTTCGAAGATGAATGAGGCCCGCGGATCGAAGCTCTCGGGCGTGCGTTCGAAGCAACTCGAGACGTCGAAGCCCTGCGCGGTGAAGCCGGTGCCGGCGATCGCCTGGGGGGGCATCCCATTCCGGCGCCAGAGTCCGCCCAACTCGCCCGTAAAGGCGTGGTAGTACTCGCCGGGCTCCGCGATCCAGCCCCGCATGCCGTCCTCCGCCCTGCGCATCTCGATGACGCCCTGGAGTGTCGGATGGTAGTCGATCTTCCAGTAAAAACCGTTGCCACCCATATAGATCAGCCGGCCGCCGGAAGCCTTGTACGCCTGTAGGGCGTCCATCATCGGCTTCGAGTAGTACTCCGGATGGGTGCAGGTCATCACGCAGCTGTAGGGTTCAAGCAGGGCCACGCCTTCGGCGTGCAGATCATCGTCCGTGATGACGTCGTACGCGAAGCCCTTCTCGTCGAGCCAGTCGACGACATGGGTGTCGGCATTGAACTGCCAGAGCCACTCTTTGGGGCGCATGTTCGGGATCGGGCGCAGCCTCGACGAGAAACACACCCCACTGCCGTCGGTATGGTGGTCGTACATTGAAGTGCCCAGCTCGGGGTGCTCATTCAGATAGAGCGTGGTGCGGTCGAGCACCAGGAAGTTGTTGAAGACCAGCTCGAGGAAGTCCCATTCGGATTGGGTGTGCCAGTTGGCGTAGGCGTAGTAACTCGCGGTGGGAATCAGCAGCGCGAGCTTTGCGTTCGCGGTCCCGCGCCTCGGTCGCACGTAGAACGGCACATACTCCTCGTCGCCGTCCTGGCTGAGCTTCGCGGCGTACACTCCGCTCGGGAGCCCCTCGGGCACGCGCCACGCGAAGTCGGCGCCCCAGCCGCAGTCGTAGAGATCGTCTTCGTGAAAATGGATGGCGCCGTAGTGCTCGGGTTTGTGGGTCCAGCGGTGCTCGCTTCCATCCCACAACTGGCCGCACACAGCGCGGGTCGGGAGATTGACCAGCTCGCCGTGCCGATGGTGGGAAGAGAGGTCCACGACCTGGGTCGTCGGAATCTCGCGCGAGAAGTCCCAGCACCCCACGACGTCGCCCACAAGGGCGGCGGGAATGGAGGGCGATCGCAGCCGCTCGATCTCGTGGCGCTCGAGGGGCCGTCGCGCGATGCGCGGTGCCTCGAGGCGACCGTTGAAGAGCGCCGCGGGAACCTCGCCGCTGTGGCAGGCGGCCATGCGCAAGCACCCGCCCGCTGCGACCGGGAACGAGAGCGCGGCACTGGCTTCGGCGGGTCGGCTGCCGACCGCGTACTCGAAGAGCGGGATCTGCAGGACCCGCGCGGTACCGCTTGCGGCCTCGACGCTCGCGGCCGCGAGATACCAGTGGCGCTCGAGGAGCGGAACCCCGGTTTGGATGAGCTCGTGCCGCCCGGCCCCGCCTCCGACGAGCAGCGCCAGTGAGCCGTCCTCGGTGATCACCAACGCGTAGCCGGCGGAACGGGCCTCATCCCAGGTGCCGAGCAGCGCCTGGGTCCCCTTGTGGGGAGTGGTCGGCCAGACCAGCGTCTGCAGCGTGAAGCTCTGCAGGGCGAAGGGTGCGGCGTCGGGGATCTCCGCGTAGGAACCCGCTCGAATTGGCTGGACCCGCGCCCGATAGCGCCCGTCGAGCGCCGACGGGATGGCGGTCTCCTTGAAGCCCGGGCCGCCCGGTTGATCGTCGCCGCAGCGCAGGCGCACGAGCTGGGCCCCGTACTCCCCGGAGTACGGCGAAGACACCATGAAGCGGAGCGTCTGGCCAGGCTGCACGCTGATTTCATCGCTATAACCCAGGAGACGTTTCATCGTCATGCGTCCACGGCACCCGGCAGCCCCGCGAGCCGCAGCGCCTCACCGGTGTGCCGTTCCCAGCGGCGTCGGAAGAGCGCCCACATCGCTGCCCCGAGATCCTCAAATGGCCGGTCGGTCTCCAACGCGATGGGTTCGCCGCGCCTTCCGGGCAGGACGCCGATCACCCACTCCCGATAGGGGCGCGTGCAGACCAGGACGGGCCGCCCCGTGAGGGGGCCCCAGCGCAATAGCTGGAGCAGCTTCTCGAGCTCCGCCGAGTGGGGGCCGAAGGGCGCCTGGCGAAACTCTTCTGCTAAATCGGTGCGCTTCGCATCGATCCGATACATAGCCTCCTCCGCCTCGTCACGCGTTTGGGCTGGAGCGCCGAACGTCGACTCCGCCCGCCTCTCAGAGGATGTCTGAAGCCAGATCATCGAGCTCTTTCAGGATCCCCGCGGTTTCGCGCTCGCGCAGCCAGATCGTCGCGTGATCGATTCCGGCGCGCTCGAGGGCACCGATCTCCGGGCGCGTTCGGTACAGACCTTCTGCCCCGAGCGCGACGATGCGGATCGAGCGCGGGTCGCGGCCCGCCTGCTTGGCGAGGGCGTCGAGTTGGTTGCGGCCGTCGACCAGCTGGCCGATCTCCTGCGCCGCGGGGAGCCATCCGTCTCCCCACGCGACGATGCGGTGAAAGACCCGCTTGGCCCATTTCCCGCCGAACATGATGCTCGGCAACAAGATCGGTGGGTAGGGTTTTTGCGCCGGTTTGGGGAAGCAGCGCACGGGCGGGAAGTCGTAGTACTTGCCGTGGTACTCGGATTCGTCTTCGGTCCAACACGCCTTCATCACTGCGATCGCTTCGCGCACCTGGGTCCAGCGGTGGTCGAAGTCGCCGCCCAGAATCTGCGATTCCTCTCTGTTCCAGCCGGCGCCGATCCCGAACCAGAACCGGCCTCCGCTGAAGGAGTCGAGCGAGGCGATTTCTTTGGCGAGGTGCAGAGGGTTGCGCTCGGGGACCAACAGCACGCCGGTACCGACGCGGATGCGCTCGGTGGCGGTCGCGGCACGCATCAACGCGACGATCGGGTCCGGCATTTGCCACAGATAATCGGGGTCGGCCCCGTCGCCCAGATTGCCCGGATAGGGCGCGCTATATGCGACCGGAAGAATCAGGTGATCGGGTACCCAGTACGAGGCGAACCCCAGTTGCTCGGCGTGGCGGGCCACGACGGCCGGATCGGCGTCGGCGTCGGGCAGGATCGAAAAGATTCCGATCTCCATGGGTTGTCCTCCTTTCGGCCTCGGCGGTGCCCGCGAGCCTACTCCTTTCCACTCGTGGGGTGGGACAGAATTCGGGCGGCGCCGCGCAGCTCGGCGGTGCGCGGGCCGAAGTTCTAAACTGTCATCGTGATGCGAAGTTGGCGAGCGTCCGCGCTCTCGACGCGCCGCGAGGTACTTCAGATCCTGGCCGTCGGCGGCGCGGCGGGCGCGGCATGGACGCTGGGTCTTTCGGGTCGATCTCGGCCTCCGTTGGTGAGCCGCTCGCAGATCCTCATGGGTACCGGCGTTGCGCTGCGCGTGCTCGGCGACGACCGCGAGGCCGCCGAGGATGCCGCCGCCGCGGCGCTCGAGCGCATGGCGGATCTCGAGGCACGTCTGAGCCGACACCGCGCCGACAGCGAGCTCTCGCGACTGAACGCCGCCGGTAGGCTCGAGCACGCCTCGCCCTCGCTCCTCGAAGTGCTGGGCCTCGCCGACCGGCTCGCCCGTCTCGCGGACGGGGCTTTCGACCCGACGGTGCAGCCCGTGCTCGATCTCTATCGGCGCGAGCTCGCCCGGGGCCGGTTGCCGCACGTCAATGCCGTAGAACAGGCGCTCGAGTGTGTTGACTACCGCGCGATCTCCATCGAAGGGACAACCATCACGCTGAGGCGGACCGGCGCCCGCCTCACCCTGGACGGGATCGGCAAGGGCTACGTAGTCGACCGCGGCGTCGACGAGCTGCGACGCCGGGGTTTCCCCAACGTGTTCGTCGAGGCCGGCGGTGATCTCGTTGCGGCCGGCGACAAAGGACGGGGCGCGGCCTGGCGCATCGGGATTCGCCGCCCGCGGCGCGGCCTGAGCCTCCAGGCTTGTTTCGAAGCGCGGGATCGCGCCGTTGCCACCTCTGGGGACTATATGCAGCCCTTCACCCCGGACTACTCGATCCACCACATCCTCGACCCGCGGACGGGTACCTCGGCGCCCGAACTCGCCAGCAGCACGGTCGTGGCTCCGGATGCCGCCACAGCGGACGCGTTGGCCACGCTCACGATGGTGCTCGGCGCGCGCAGGGCGCGAGATCTGCTCGAGGCGCTTCCCGACTGTGAGGGTTATTTCATTTCGAAGCGATTGGAGGTTCACAGAACCTCGGGCTTCGCGGTGGTGTGATCTCGTGTCACGGAAGCTTCCATGACCGCGGTGACGGCGGTGACAGCGATCGCCATCCTGACGCTACTGCTCGCTTCGTTGCTCGCGCTGGCCGATCGCAAGCTTCGGGTGCAGGAGGACCCGCGCATCGACCTCGTCGAGGCCATGTTGCCCCACGTGAACTGCGGCGCCTGCGGTTTTCCGGGCTGCCGCTCGTTCGCGGAGGCCGTAGTGCGGGGAGAGGTGGTGCCTGGCGCGTGTACGGTAGCCACCGCTCTGGAGCGCTCCCGCATTGCGGAGCTTCTGGGCGTCGAGGTCGGGGCCCCGGAGAAGCGCGTCGCGCGGCTGGCGTGCGCCGGAGGCTCCAACGTCGCCCGCCGCCGCGCCCGCTACGAAGGGCTGGAGTCGTGCCGCGCCGCAACCCAGGTGGCCGGAGGGGGGAAAGGTTGTTTTTGGGGGTGCCTGGGTCTCGGGGATTGCGCCGAGGCCTGTGGTTTTGACGCCATCCACATGGACGCGCACGAGTTGCCCGTGGTGGACGAGCAGGCTTGCACGGCCTGCGGGGATTGTGTGGCGGTGTGTCCCAAAGATCTCTTCTCGCTCCATCCGGTGAGTCACCGGCTCTGGGTGGCCTGCGCGTCCCTCGAGGCGGGCGATGCGCTCACCGACGACTGCGAGGTTGCGTGCACTGCCTGTGGCCGCTGTGCAATGGACGCGCCCGGGTTGATCGCGATGCGCGACAACCTGCCCGTCATCGACTATCGAAGACGTCACGACACGCGAGATCCCATCCAGCGTTGCCCTACCGGGGCAATCGTTTGGGTCGAGCCCGGGGGGGCATCGATCCGGGGTGCGGCCGCGCCCAAGATTTTGCGCAAGGCGCCTCTGCCGGTCGCCCCCACGTGATGCCGCACTTTGCGAGTCAGGGAACGGAACGAATCCACGGGAGCCAGCATGTCCCTTCTTCACAAGCAGAACACGAGACCGCTGCCGAAATATCCCGGCGTCCGCGCCGCGGTGGACGGCAACACCGCCGTGGCGCTATGCGAGCGTGAGGCGAGCGACGCGGCCGGCGCCTTTCCGATTACCCCGTCGACGCAGATGGGCGAGCAATGGGCGGAGGCCGCCGCGTCCGGTCA
>CAZTOE010000229.1:0-7235 GCA_964615045.1 uncultured Spirochaetales bacterium | reverse complement strand
CTCGGCCACCCACGGCCCCTCGTAGAGCAGACGCGCTGCCTCACGGAACGGCGCAAAGTCGACCTCGACACGCTCCCCACCCAAAGAGCTCAGGCGCGCAACAGCATCGTCGAACAGAGCCGAGGCAGCGGCGACACCGAGAAAGTCCGCCCCTTCGGCGGGAACGCCGAAGCGGAGATCGACGCAACGCGAGGTCTCCGATGGCGGAAGCCCAGGGAAGCGACCGGCGGAAGTATCCCCGCATCGACACCGAGCAGGTGATTTCGGTGGCGCCGATCTCGGATCACGAACGTCTGGCCTACGGCAAGAATCTCTCGCCGGGTGGAATCTGCTTTGAAATGGTCGGGTGCGAGGTCGAGCTCGGAGAAACCCTGCGCGTCACTTTCAATGTCGAGGACGAGACGATGGTTGCTATCGGCCGCGTGACCTGGGCGACCGAGCTCGACGCCTTTACCCAGGAAGTAGGACTCGAATTCATCGATATCGATTCCACGGCGCTCCGCTGGATTCGCGCAACACGGGTCAGCTGAGAAGCCGTCTTTATCCCGCGGGGGCCACAGAGCCTTGCGGGTGGATCGGCGCGGTGCGAGCTTCCGACGCCGTGTCAGACTTCCATCAGACGGGAGGGATCACTACCCTCCACCGCTTCGGCGCGGCGAAGCTCGAGCGGCTCGAGGCAGAGCTCGAGCGTCACGCCGAGCATCGCCCCGTAGCCTTGGTGCTTCCGTGTCTCCACGCCGAGCTGCGCGAGAGCGCATTGGCCGGCCTCGTGCGGACGCTTCGGGAAGTGGAGTATCTGGACCAGGTCGTGATCAGTGTCGATGGAGCACCGCGCCGCGAAGCCTTCGAGGAAGTTCGCGCCGCCTTTGGCGGTCTCGCGACACGCGACGGAGCGGGCGCCACGCTGATCTGGAACGATGGCCCCGGCATTCAGCGGCTCCTGTCGCATCTTCGTGAAGAAGGCTTGGATCCCGGCGCGGCGGGCAAGGGCCGGGCCACCTGGCTCGCGTACGGCTACGTCCTCGCGACCGGGCGCGCGCGTGTCGTCGCCCTCCATGACTGCGATATTCGCGACTACTCGCGCGAGCTCCTCGCGCGTCTGTGCTTTCCGGTGGTGCACCCCCACCTCAACTTCGAGTTCGCCAAGGGCTACTACGGGCGCGTCGCCGGGCGCATGTACGGGCGCGTCACGCGGCTCTTCGTCACCCCGCTCCTGCGCGCGCTCCGGTCGGTACTCGGCGCGATTCCCGTCCTCGACTACCTCGAAGGGTTTCGCTACCCGCTCGCCGGCGAGTGCTCGATGACGACCGAGCTGGCCCGAGTCAACCGGATCCCTTCCGATTGGGGGCTCGAGGTCGGGGTCCTCACCGAGGTGTTTCGCAACTGCTCCCTCAAGCGGATCTGTCAGATCGAGCTCGTCGAGAACTACGACCACAAGCACCGCGGCCTCTCGGAGCACGACCCGAGCCGTGGGCTTCACCGCATGGCGGGCGACATCGCCGCCTCGTTGATCCGCAACCTCGCCAGTTACGGAGTCACTTTCGACGCTGGGTTTCTGAACACGTTGATCGCCGCTTACGTGCGCACGGCCCAGGACGCTGTTGCGAGCTACCACGCGGATGCGCTGCTGAACGGGCTCCACTTCGACCGCCACGGCGAAGAGGTCGCAGTTGAGACGTTCTCGCGGGCGCTCCGGGCGGCCGGGCTCGGGTTCGTCAGAGACCCCATGGGAGCGCCTCAGATTCCCAATTGGAGTCGGGTTCACGCGGCGTCGCCGCAGGTCTCCGACGATCTGCTGGCCGCGGTCGAAGAGGACAACGGCCGTATCGCGCAAATGGGACTCACTGCTATTTCGGGGGGGATGGCATGAAGATCGCTTCGATTCGCTTGGGCGATGGCGCCCCGCTGGTGTTGATCTCGGGGCTCAACGTGATCGAGACCGAGGCGACCACGCTGGCGGCGGCCGAAACGCTTCGCGACCTCGCCGAGCGCCACCGGCTGCCGCTCATCTTTAAGGCGTCCTTCGACAAGGCCAACCGCTCGAGCTTTCGCTCCTACCGCGGCCCGGGCATCGACGAAGGGCTGCGCACGCTGGCGCGCGTCAAGAGAGAGTTCGGGCTACCGGTCACGACCGACGTCCACGAGCCCGGGCAGGCGAAGCTGGCTGCCGAGGTGGTCGATTGTCTGCAGATTCCGGCGTTCCTGTGCCGCCAGACCGATCTCGTGGCAGCTTGCGCGGCGACCGGGCTGCCAATGAATTTCAAGAAGGCGCAGTTCCTGTCGCCGGACGACATGCGCCTGGCTGTCGAGAAAGCCAGGCACTTTGGTGCCCCCGCGGCCTTCGTGACCGAGCGCGGCATGAGTTTCGGCTATCAGGACCTCGTGGTGGATTATCGAGGCATGGAGCGCATGCGCCGCTTTGCGCCAGTCTGTTTCGACGCTACCCACGCGGCGCAGTATCCCGGAGCAGGGCAAGACGCGAGCGGTGGGGACCGCGCCATGGTGGCGCCGCTGGCCCGCGCTGCCGTGGCCGTGGGGATCGACGCGCTGTTCGTGGAAGCCCACCCGGACCCCGAGTGCGCACCCTGCGACGGCCCGAGCCAGATCGACTTCGCGAGTCTCGACCGATTGTTGACGCAGGTGGTCGCGATCGATCGCTGCCTTCGTCCGCTCCGCGACTGACGCGTTCCTCTAGTGGCGGGCGAGCGAAGCGGGGGCAGCGGGTCGGCCGCCTCCGCCGTTCACGCCTTCGGCACCCGCGGGTGGCTAGGCCTCGCCGCGTTGGGGCTACTCGCCGCGGGCTTGCGCGCCGCCGCTTGGCTCCGCAGCCTCGTGATCTTCAACGATGGGCCCCGTTTCTTGCAGCAGGCCGAGCTCCTCGACGCCGGCGAATGGGGAACGGCCCTCGCGGACCCGTACCATCCGCTTTACGCCGCCCTGACCGCGGGTGCTCATCGCCTGGGGCGAGGTCTGGGCCTCGACCTCGGCTGGGAGGCCGCCGCGGTGGGAGTGAGTATCGCCGGCGGCGTGGTCGCGATGGGGTTTCTATTCGGTTTCGTGCGGGACGCGTTCGGCGAAACCTATGCGTGGATCGCGGCCGCCCTCTACGCCGTCCACAGCCGGGCCATCGAGTTCTCCTCGGATGTCCAGAGCGAAGGCGTCTACCTGGCCTGCTTCCTGGCGAGCGTCTGGATGGCCTGGCGCGCGCTGACGCGGCGCTCGCCAGGCTATGCCCTGGCGAGCGGACTCGCAGCAGGGGTCGCGTACTGGACGCGCCCCGAGGGCCTCGGGATCGGTCTGGTGGCCGGCGCCCTCTTGGCGGTACTGGCTTTGTGGCAACGCTGGGAGCCCCGCACCGCGGGGCTTTCGTTGGGGGCGCTCGCACTCGGGATGGCGCTGTGTGTCGGGCCCTATGCGGGGCTGGTGCAGAGCGCGACGGGAGACTGGGCCCTGACCCACAAGAAGCCGCTCAAGGTCTTGCTCGGCGCCGAAGCGCCTGCGCTGACGAGCGCGGCCAAGCTGGCCCCAGCGCCCCCGCTCCCGACCATACTGGGCGCGCCGCGGCAAGCTCCGGCGACGCTCGACGAGGGGGTCGAAGCGGCGATGGACCTCTTCGACACGCTTCGCTCGAGCCTGCGTCCGGCGTTTTGGGTGACCCTCATCTGGGGCGTCCTCGTCGCGGCGCGGGGTGGCGCACCCGGGTTGCGGGCCGGCTTCGTGGCCAGCGTGGCCTTTGCCTACCTGGGGCTCTTGATGCTCCTCGTTCTGGAGGTGGGCTACGTCAGTCGGCGCCACACCCTGCCGCCGCTCTTGCCCGCTTTCGGGTACGCCGCGATCGGCGTCCTCGAACTGGGGCGTCTGGCGCTGCGCGGGCTCGTGCGGCTCCGAGGCGTCGCGAGTCCGCCGACGGCGGTGCCGGCCGCGGTGCTCGGGTGTACGGTGGTGGCCGCCGTCGCGCTGTCTCACCAGTGGGAGCCCCGGCGCCTCGACAAGCAGGCAGAACGCCGGGCCGCCCAGTGGCTCGGCCGCCAGACGGGGGGCCAAGGTCGCGTGGCGGGCAGTGGCGGACGTATCGGATACTACAGCCGTATGGAGTTTTCGGATTTGACCCGGTTGGACCCGGAGACCGTTCCCGGCACGCTCGTCGGGTACGGCATCGACTACGCCGTGGTCCACCGCGAGGAGGTGGTCGAGGTGTTGCGTTCCGACCCTCGCTTCCGGCTCGTGCATGAGGAGGAGGTCGCTGGAGAACGCTCCTTTGTGTTTCGGCTCGAGTCCGACCGGCCCGAGGGGACCGTGCGATCGCGCCCGCAACCGTGACGCGACGCCCGCATGCTCCAGCGACGCAGTGAGATCTTTCGCTCCGCGCTCCTGATCGGCGACGTGTTGTGCGCCGGGCTGTCGTGGCTCGCCGCCTACGGCGTCCGCTTCTCGGGCGCGATCCCGGCGCCGCTCGGGGTGCCACCGTTTCGGGTCTATCTGCTCGCACTGCTCGTCCTAATTCCGCTTTGGGTCTGGGTGCTCCGCCGCCACGGCCTCTACGCTCCGCGCCGGATTGACTCTCCCTTTCGGGACCTCGTTTCCGTGGCGCAAGCGGGCACGACCGTCGTCGTACTCCTGATCACACTCACCTTCTTTTTGCGGAGCTACTTCTTTTCGCGCGGCGTCATGCTGCTCTTCTGGGTGTTCTCGATCGCGTCCGTCGCCGCGTTTCGGGTAGCGGCGCGAAAGATCGTTCGTGTGATCCACCGCCGCGGGCGCTACCTCAATCCAGTGCTGGTGGTGGGGGCAGGCCGCCTCGCGGAAGAGTTGATCGAGCGCATCGGAGAGCACCCGGAGGCGGGTCTGCGCGTCGTCGGCGTGGTGGCCGACGATCCCGAAATCAAACGCGTGCGCGGCGTCCCCGTTCTGGGTCGAACCGAGCAGATTCGTCCGATTCTCCACCTGTCGGGAGCAATCGAAGTGATGCTCGCCCTCTCTCAGTCGGAGGGTGCCCGCGCCGGCGAGATCCTGGCGGAGCTCGAGGACGAGCTCGTCGACGTGCGGTTGGTTCCGGATCTCTTCCAGATCCTGACGCTCCGCGCCAGTGTCGAGGATCTCGACGGCCTGCCGGTGATCGCGATCCGGCAGAGTCCACTTGTGGGATGGGCTGCCATTCAGAAACGGATCTTCGATATCGCGATCGCGGGGGCGGCGCTCCTCCTCGTCGCACCGCTCATGGCGCTTATCGCCGCGGCCATCGCGCTGACCTCGGGGCTCCCCGTTTTCTATCGTCAGGACCGCATGGGGCTCGACGGGCGCATCTTCCGGATGCTCAAGTTTCGCACCATGGTGCGCGACGCCGAACGGCACACCGGCCCGGTCTGGGCGCGCGAGCGGGACCCGCGCCAAACCTGGATCGGAGGGTTGTTGCGCCAGACCAGTCTCGACGAGTTACCCCAGCTGTGGAACGTCTTGCGCGGCGACATGAGTCTGGTCGGACCGCGGCCCGAACGCCCCGTTTTCATCGAACGCTTTCGCCGCGAGGTGCCGGGCTACATGCTGCGCCACAAGGTGAAGTCCGGCCTGACGGGCTGGGCGCAGATCCACCACTGGCGCGGCGACACCTCGCTCCACGAACGCGTCGAACACGACCTCTACTACATCCAGAACTGGACACTCGCCCTCGATATCCGGATCCTCCTGATGACCCTTTGGAGGGGTTGGACGCGACCGCAGGCGAGCAGCGGTTGATGTCGCGGGCGGAGCTCCCCGCCGCGCGCGCTCCCGAGCGTCCGGTCTGGGTGGCCGGGATCATCAACCACGGGCACTACGAAGACGTGACGCGCTGTCTCGCTTCGCTGCGCCGTCAAACGCGGCTGCCGGACGCGGTCTACGTCTTCGATACTGGCGTCGATCCCGCCCGTTTCCACGCTCTCTCGGCGCGGGAGCCGGCCGTGTCCTTCGAGCTGGGTCCCAATCGCGGCTACGCCGGAGGTGCGAACCACTTGTTGCGGCGCCTCGATGTCGAGCGGCCCGATGCGGCTTATGTCCTACTGCTCAACCCCGACGTGGAGCTCGATCCCCCTTTCGCCGCGCGCTTGCTCGAAGCGATGGAGGCGCGGCCCTGCGTGGCTTTGGGATCCGGCAAGCTGCTGCGGCCCGGTCGGGAGCGGATCGATAGCGCCGGCATCGTGCTCCCGCGACATCGCCGGCCCCGTGACCGGGGCAGCGGCGAACCGGATCAGGGCCAGTTTGAGCGACCCGAGCCCGTCTTCGCCGTGAGCGGCGCGGCGCTCATGCTGCGCCGCGCCGCCCTTCCCGCCCTCGCCGTTGAGGGCGAGGTGTTCGACGAGGACTTCTTCGTCTATCACGAGGACACCGATCTCGCGTGGCGCGCGCACCGGCTGGGCTGGGAGGTCTGGTACGAGCCACGCGCCACGGCGGTCCACGGCCGCCACTGGCGCCGAGAACGCCGCTTCTCGATCCCTGTCGAAGTGCGACGCCACTCCTTCAAGAATCACTACCTGCAGCTTCTGAAGAACGAGCGCGGCGCCGATTTCCTGCGCAACTTGCCCTGGCTCCTGGTCTGGGAGGTGCTGCGGCTGGGCTATGTGTTGCTCCGTGACCGGACTTTGTTGCGGGCCTATCGAGCGGCCCTCCTCGCAGCGCCACGCGCTTGGGCTAAACGCAAGGCGATCGACCGGACGGGTGGTGCGCAGGTCGCACCGCCCGCAAGCTCGCCCACCGCGTGAACCAGCCGCTCGTGCAAGAGCGCATCGATTGCATGTGTATCCTGCCAGCTACGCGCTTGTGTTGAGGGTGGACCATAGTTTTTCAGGACCCGGACGTGGAACGCAGCGATCTGCCCATCCCGGCGTCAGGAGTGTTTCGGGGGCTCGAGGTCGATTTCGGCGCTCCGAGCGGCCGCGAGATCGACGCGGCCCGTGATGCGGCCACTCGAACTGCCGTCGACGCGGAACGCAATCGCATCGAGAATCCGGTGGAGGTAGCTCTCCTGGCCATCGACCATGGCCACGACTCCCGCGTTTCCGAAGTAGACGCCCGGCACCAGCAAGGCGACAAAGGGGAAGCGGACCCGCGCGATGGTTCCCTCGGCCACGAAATCGAGGCCATGCCCGGGGCCGTGTGAAGTCTGGCCGGCAAGTTCGAAGCCGGTTGGCAGTTTGAGCATTAGCCCGAAACGCACGCGCCGTGCCTCCTCGAAGAAACGCACATCGAAGCAGTACTGGTAC
>CAZTOE010000228.1:0-7305 GCA_964615045.1 uncultured Spirochaetales bacterium | reverse complement strand
CCAGAGCGTCTCGGCGTTCCCGGTAAATGCGCTGCATTCGCCGCGCGTGTCGCTGCCGGCGTGTTGCGCATGGAGGACGGCGAGGCTTCGGTCGTGATCCAGGGCCAGCGGGGCGAACAGTTCACCGTCAACTTCATGAAGGACTATGTCAACGCCACCAATAGAACCGCGCAAGCCCAGCTGGAGGGCGACCCGTGGACCGTGACGATCGACGGCGCCGACATCTACGAAGTCCCGCTGGCGCTCATCCAGGGCGGTTGAACTCCGCCCCGATCGGGGCTGACCCTCTCGGCGGTCATGTCGCCGCTACCGTCGGCCGGGTCCGTCCGTCGTCTGGATAGCTGTCGTGCCGTCGCACCCAGCTCATCGGATTGCCCTCGCTCTCGTTGCGGCCTCTCGGCACGATGTCCAGCCAGCTGTAGACCGGCAGGAAAACCTCGCCGCCGCGGCCGAAGCTGGAATAGGTGTGGAAGATCCGCCCGGCCGCATCCTGGTGGAAGACGCTCACGCCAGGCAGCTCGTCGACCTCCGGGTCGGGCGCCGGCTCGAAGTTATAGAAGACGCCCTCGGCCCGGGTGCCGTCGGGGAAGGAGACGTTGAAATCGAGGTTGAAGTCGCTGCCGGCCGAGGAGACCCAGCGGAAACCCCAGCCCATGCGCCGGCGATAAGCCTCCAGTTTCGCCAACGGCCCGCGCGAGACCGCGACCCAGCTGACGTCGTTGTGCTCGAAGTGCCGGCGGGCACCGTCGACCTGGTCGCAGAGCAGCGAGCAGCCGGGGCAGCCCTCTTCCCACGTCGGCCCGAACATGAAGTGGTAGACGATCAGCTGGCTGCGCCCGTCGAAGAGCGCCGACAGGGTCACCGGGCCGTCGGTGCCCTCGAAGCGGTAGTCCTTCTCGACCCTGACCCAGGGCAGCGCCCGCCGCTTCTCGGTCAGGCGGTCGCGCTGGCGCGTCCAGGCCTTCTCCTCGGCCAAGAGAGCGCGACTCGCCTCCAGCCACCGGTCCCGCGATACGACCTCATGCTCGCTCATGACGCTCCTCTCCTCTCTTCTCTCCAGAGAAATGACGCACTAGCTTTTCGAGCGACCCGCTCCAGCCCTCCTGGTGGCTGATGCGCGAGGTCTCGCTCCCCAGGTGGGCATGGGTAAAGGTGAGCTCTGTGCCGTCCTCGACCGGCCTCAAGTCGATCTCGACGCGCGAGACGTGCCCGGCTTCGTCCGGCTCGCCGCCGCTGGTCCACTGCCAGCTCATCGCCAGACGTTCCGGCGGACGGACTTCCAGGTACTCGCCGCTGCTCTCGTGCTCGCTGCCGTCCAGCATGCGGAAGCGCACCCGGAAGCGGCCGCCGACGCACAGATCGGTCTCGGCCAGCAGCACCGGCCCCTCATCCGGCCCCCACCACTCGGCGATGCCCTCCGGCGTGGTCAGGGCCTCGAAGACGATCGAGGGCCTGGCCGCGATCCGGCGTACCAGGGTCAGGCTGGTCACGGCTTCGCCTGCTTCCGCAGCGCGGTTTCCTTGGCCTCGGCATAGGCCGCCAGGCGATCCAGCCGCGGCGCCCAGAAGCGCTCGTAGCGGCGCAGCCACTCCATCGCCTCGCGCATGGGCGCCGGCGAAAGACGGACGGCGACCGTGCGCCCGGTTTTGCTGCGGGTGATGAGCCTCGCATCGCTCAGCACGTCCAGGTGCTTCATCACCGCCGGAAGCTTGATGGCGAATGGGCGCGCGAGCTCGGAGACGGAGAGGCTCTCCTCCCGCTCCAGCCGTGCCAGGATCGCCCGGCGGGTCGGGTCGACCAGTGCAGCAAAGGTCCGGTCGAGGTTGTCTTTCGAATAGTTCACCATATAGTGAACTATTGACCCTGCCGCGGCTGCTGTCAAGCCCCGGTCGGGCGTCGGCGGCCGCCGGAGCGCGGCGCGGAGTTGTCCCCCGCCTCGGCCGGAAGCGGCGACAAGAACAGGTGGCTCAGCCCTCCTGGGCCGAGGCGTCGCTTGACAATCGACAGCGCATTGAATCCCAACAAGGCGCCTGACAGGCAAATCGTGTTGGCGAGCACGTAGTGTATCTCTGCATCGTGGAACACTGACAGCAGAGAGGCGCCGAAACCACCGTGTTGGTGTCTCCCCTCGAAGGTCTTCTCGAGAAGAAGCAAGATCAGCAATCCCGCGCCGCCCCAACCAGGGCCATTGAGAGCCCGCGAAACTCGATGCTGTATTCGGCCAGGATGAGTTGCTTGAGCGTCACCAATATGCCAATCCACGCTGCAAAATAGAGTGCGGCTGCTGCCACCGACCGCAGTTCGTTCGTCAGCTTCTGCCTCAGGCTCACGGTGCTCGATGGCTCCATCGACTGCTCCGGCCGCTCTCCTCGCCCACCACCTTCGGACATGGTGTGACTCTCCAATCGTCCTGAGGGTGATTATCTACCATCGACAAAGAAGGTTACGCCACGTCATATCGCAACCGCGAGAGCGCGACGTCCCAAAAACCGACCAGAGAGCTCAGTCCAGGACTTCCCGGGGACGATACGAGGTGAGGGTAGTGCGGCGCGTAGCGGTTCAAGCTTGCGACCCGTCTGCAGGTATGCGATACGTCGCAGCGACGCGGGAACATCACGATGACGACTAGCCCCGAGACAGGCTCTCTCGCGCGCCGAATGGTCGTCGCCGGCGTCTGCGTCGCACTCCTGGCACAGATGTCGCTGCCGGCCCTGCACGCGGTGGCGACCGAACGCCACAGCCAGGGCATTCAAGCCGGGCACATACTGTCCTCCGACGCGCCCATTCTCTCGCGCGCCACCCAGGCGTCCGCGAGCCACGACCCTGCCACGTGTTCGATCTGCCAGAGCCTGATGCGCACGAGCCCCGTCGCCACGCTGTCGGTCTCGCGCGGGGAGCCCAGCCCGAAGGGCATCCCGGCGCTCCCAGCGGCTCCCGAGTGCACCCACTCCGCCGTGGCGAGGAGCGGTCACACCCCTCGCGCGCCCCCCACCCACGCATCCCACCTCGGCTAACTGATCTCTCGAAGCCGTTCGCGGCCGCGACTCCTGCCGGAGTTTCGGTGCGACGCGGACATCTGACGGCCGTGGGCCGTCCGAGGAGGATCTCCATGCGTTCTTGCAAGCGCGAGTCACAACACGCGCGCGTGTTGCTGTTGGCTGCGTTCCTCTTTTTCCTCGAACCGTTTTCCACACTGGCGGCCGACTCCGAGATGGAGCGACTGCGCCTCGAGCTGGAATCGACGCAGAGGGCACTCTCCGCCACCCGCGCCGAACTCGAGAGCACCCAGAGCGCCCTCGAGGACCTGAGCCAGCGGGTGGACGGGCTCCAGCCTGCGGCCCCCGCGCCGGCCGCAGCGACCGCGCGCCTCGCTCCGGTCAACGCCGACAATCCCGCTATCAGCTTCGTGGTCGACACCACCCTCGCAACGGATACGCACAGCTCTTGGGAGTCGATCGGGTACCCGGACGGCGCGCAGTTCAAGCTCAAGAATGGCGAGCTCTTCGTCTCGGCCCCGATCGACCCTTTCCTGCGCGGCTACGCCTCGATCAACGGCACGAGCGACGAGGGCTTCAACATCGAAGAGGCCGCCCTCATTACCACCGCGTTGCCCGGAAACTTCACCGTCAAAGGCGGCCGATTCTTCGCGGACTTCGGACGTCTGCCCCATTGGCACGACGAGGCCCTACCCTTCGTCGACCGCCCCCCTTCCATCGATCGATTGATCGGCGGCGAGTCGACGTCGGAGGGCGTGGAGATCTAGTGGCTCGCGCCCCTCGAGCAGTGAGTAGAGCAAACCGCGGGTCTCTACAACGCCGTTGGCGCCGAGTACCTGGAAACCCTCAACGACGAGGGTTTCTTCGGGCGCCGGTCCTTCGACGAGTTCAACATCCTGGGCCGTCTGCAAACCTACCGGGACCTCTCCGACACGGTCAACGTGGAGCTCGGCGCGACCTGGCTCGGAGTACCGAGCGGGACCCAGCGAAGCATGTTCGGCGCGGACGTGACGTTGCGCCACCAGCCCGGGACGAGCGGCTTCTACCAGGGCCTGGTTTGGGGCACCGAATGGCTCTGGAACAACCAGCGCTTTACCGAGCGCGACGACGAGGGCACGGTGATTGACCGCACGAGAGACCGCCGACAGGGTGGCTACAGCTACCTGGAGGCGTTCTTCGCGAGGCGCTACTCGGCGGGCGTACGCTTCGACTACTCCGAGGCCCCCGACGATGGCACGGATCTCGCCAAGACCGCTTCCGTCTTCCTGACCTGGAAGCCCTCGGAGTTCCAGCGACTGCGATTCCAGTTCGACAACACCTGGGGCGATGAGCCCAGCAACCAGCGCTTCACCTTGCAATGGACCGCCTTCATCGGGAGTCACCGTCATGGCTTTGCCCAGCGCTAGCCCGCGTATCGCGCCTCGTTGTCTCTGCGCCCTTGCCAGTCTTCTGCTCGGTATGGCTCCCGCACAGGCCTCGGCGTCGCTGCGGGTGGTGGCCAGCACGCCGGACGTCGCCGACATTACGCGCCAGATCGGAGGAGACCGCGTCTCGGTCGTCCCGATCGCCAAAGGCAGCCAGGATCCCCACAAGGTGCCCGTCAAGCCGAGCTTCGTGACCAAGCTCAATCGCGCAGACGCGCTCGTGGTCCAAGGGCTCGGCCTCGAGCACACCTTCATCCCCCCGCTCCTCGAGGCGGCGCGCAACGCGAACATCCTGCCAGGTGCCAGGGGCTACATCGATGCTTCGCTCTATGTCGATCCCGCCGAGGTTCCGAGCAGTCAGAACCGGACCCAGGGAGAGCTCCACCCTCTGGGCAATCCCCACTTCAACCTGGATCCAGCCCAGGTGAAGCTCATGGCGCGCGCCATCGCTGAAGGTCTCGAGCGCGTCGACCCCGCCGGTGCGTCGGTCTACCGAGACGGACTCGCGCGCTTCACGGCGCTGCTCGATCGCAAGATGGTCGAGTGGCAGCAGTTGGCGAAGCCCCTGCGCGGAGTGAAGGCCGTGTCCTACCACCAGGATCTCGTCTACCTTGCCCGCCGCTACGGGATCGAGCTGGTCGGCACGATCGAGGTGAAGCCCGGCATCCCGGCCACGCCGGGCCACCTCGAGGACCTCCTCGGAACCATGCAGCGCGAGCAGGTGAAGCTCGTAATCTGCGAAGTCTCCTACGATCCGGCTCTTGCGAGAAGCCTCGCCGAGCGGACCGGTGCCCGCGTGGCGACCATCTCCGTGATGGCGAACGGGCTCGGGAAGGAGGGCTACATCGATTCCATCCAGGCCAACCTCGAGGCGCTCGTGCGCGCCGTACAGGGAGGGGCGTCCGGCTGAGCGACGAAGTCGCACTACTGAGCCTCATCGAGGCGGATTTCGGCTACCAAGCGCGAGCGGTCGTGCGCCAGATCTCCCTCGAGATCGTGCCCGGTGAGTTCGTGGCGCTCGTCGGCGCCAACGGGAGCGGGAAGACCACGCTCCTGCGAGGGCTACTCGGTCTGGTGCCGCCCCTCGCGGGTCGCATCGACAGATCCCCTGCGCTGCGCCTCGGCTACGTGCCCCAGCGTGAGACCCTCGACCCCCTCTATCCGCTCTCAGGCTTCGATGTGACACTGCTAGGGGCTTGCCGGGATCTCCCTTTCTGGCGTCCGGCGGGCGCCGCGCAACGCGCGCGGAGCCGCGAGGCGCTGGAAGCCACGCGCTCTTTGGGGTTCGCTGGCCGACGCTACGGAGAGCTCTCGGGCGGGCAGCGCCAGCGGATTCTGATCGCCCGGGCGCTGGCAACCGAGCCGTCGGTCCTGTTGCTCGACGAGCCCACATCAGGCGTCGACCCCGAGACCGAGATCGCGATCGTCGAGATTCTAGCATCGCTCCGCCGTGAGCGTCGCCTCGCAATCTGGATGGTGACGCACCAGCTTCAGGCAGTGATGGGCCGCGTCGACCGGACGCTCACGCTGAAGGAAGGGCGCCTACAGGAGGGAGCGAGCGCGTGACGGAGTTGCTCTTTGGGCCGGGACTCTTATTCCGCAACGCGGTGCTCGGAGGCCTGTTGGTGGCGCTCGTCTGCAGCCTGTTGGGCGTCTACGTGGTGCTGCGCCGCATGGTGCTCCTGGGCGTAGCCCTGCCTCAGGCGGGGGCAGCTGGGATCGCGGCTGCCTTCTGGTTGACCGGCCATGCCCACGAGCCCGGGGGCGGCCACTCAGGAGCCCTCCTGGGTTCCCTGCTGGCCACCCTGGGTGCGCTTGGCCTATTGATGACCTACCAGCGCGGCGGTCAATCTCCCGCCGAATGGGGCACGGGGGCGCTCTTCGCAGTGGCCTCTGCGGTCACCGTGCTCTTCGTCGCGATCAATCCGACGGGTGATCTGGAAGTGACGAACCTGCTGCGCGGCGAGCTCCTGGCGATGAGCGACACCGACCTGGCGGTACTCGGTTGCGCTTCCTTTGTCACCGTGCTCCTCTTCTTCGTGTTCCAACGCGAGATCCTGCTCGCGTCCTTCGACCCGGAGTTTGCCCGGACCGTTGGGCACAAGCCGGCGCGGGCCGACACCCTCCTCTTCCTGTTGCTGGGGGGAGCCATTGCCATCGGGGTGATGAAGGCCGGACCCCTCGTGGTCTTCGGCTTCTTGGTGCTGCCGGCGCTAGCGGCGCTGCGCTTGGCGCCGGGTCTGGGTTCGGCGCTGGCCATCGCGGCCGCGATTGGCGCGCTCTGTTCGGTGGGGGGCTTCGAGCTCGCCTACCGGATCGATCTGCCAACGGGGCCGACGAGTGTCGCCCTTGCCGCCGGCTGCTGGATCGCGGCATCGGCGTCCGCGCGCCTGGGCCGTGCAGCGAGAGCCCGTCTCCTTGCCCTCATGCTCCTGGCGTCGTTTCCCGCAAGCGGTGTGCTCGGGTGTGGGTTTTTCTCTGGCAGGAGTTCCGCGGAGCTGGTGCCCTCGTCGTCCGGCACCTTGCCGGACCTCGCGGGTCGCCCTCCCGTCGCCGTGGCGCGCTTCCAGAATCAGACGGGCACGCCACTGCGCGTCTCGGGGGGCAACCCTCTAAAGGAGGTCCAGCGGGTCGTGCGCCCCGGTGACGGCCCGCGATGGACGATCCCCGACGCGCTCCAGGCGCAGGCGGTGCGAGACCTCGCCCGCTGTGGCGTGGCGGTGAGAAGCTTCGCAGAGAGCCGCAGCGGGTTGCCCGAGGTACCCACCGACCCGAAAGCCGCGGCGCGCCTCGCCCGGGAAGCCGGCCTCGAGGGGCCCGTGCTCTTCGGGAATCTACGCCGTTTTACCCTAACGGGGACGGGACTCCTGCTCGTACGCCTGGAG
>CAZTOE010000227.1:0-7361 GCA_964615045.1 uncultured Spirochaetales bacterium | reverse complement strand
CGCTGGGAGAGCGGTCAGCGCGGGCGGCGCACCCGGAGCCGCCGGCGCTCGACCTGATCGCGGGCGAAGCAGCCCTCGAGATGGTCGTTCACGATGCCCATCGCCTGCATGAACGCGTACAGGGTCGTGGGTCCGACGAAGGTCCAGCCGCGCCGCTTGAGGTCGCGGCTCAGCGCGACGGACGCGTCACTTTGGGAGGGCACCGCGCCTCGCGTGATGCGCCTCGGCCGGCTCATCGGCTCGGGCTCAAAGGCCCAAAAGTAGGCGGCGAGCGAGCCGAACTCCTCCACAAGCTCCCGCGCGCGCTTCGCGTTGTTGATGGCCGAGCGAAGCTTGCCGCGGTGCCGGACGATGGACTCGTCCCGCAGCAGTCGCTCGACGCTGCGGTCGTTGAAACGCGCCACCCGGACGAAGTCGAAATTCGCGAACGCCGCGCGGAACCCCTCGCGCTTGCGGAGGATGGTGAGCCACGACAGGCCCGACTGAAATCCCTCCAGGCAGAGCTTTTCGAAGAGCAGCCGGTCGTCGGTGACCGGCCGGCCCCACTCCCGATCGTGGTAGGCGCGGTAGTCCTCGTGGCTGTCGCACCACCAGCAGCGGGGGCGACCATCCGAGCCGACGACGAGCCCTCGAGCGTCCCGCCCCTGACCCCGCGCCTGACTCGACCCCCGCTCCAACCTCAGCTCCCTTCCCCTCCGACGCGACCCCAGCAGCTTACGCCAGCCGAAGGTCAGCGCCGAGCGGGCCCTGCGGTCCCGAGCCAGGCCCGGTGGGACGACCGCTCCAATCCGGGTCTATACTGGCTCCATCAGCGGCCTCACAAGGGGGAACAAGAGATGGACCTCGCGCGTTTTGGCAATCGCATGGCGCATATCGATCTCTCCACGGGCGAGGTCGCGGTCGAGCCGGCACCCGAGGAGTGGGTGCGCCGGTACATCGGTGGCCGTGGGCTCGGCGTGCGTTACGTGCTCGAGAACGGCCCGGACGTCGATCCGTTTTCGCCCGACAACCTGCTGTGTTTCATGAACGGTCCGCTCTCCGGGTCCGAGCTCAGCATGAGCGGCCGCTGGGCCTGCGTCACGAAGTCGCCGCTGACCGGCACCGTGACCGATAGCCATCAGGGCGGTTGGACCGCGGCGCGGGTGCGCTGGGCCGGGTTCGACGGCTTGATCTTCAAGGGCAAGGCCACCCATCCTGTCTACGCCTTCATCGAAGACGGGCGTATCGAGCTGCGCGACGCCCGCGAGGCGTGGGGGCGCGACGTGCACGACACGGTGGCCTTCTTCCAGGAGCGCTACGGCAAGAAGGATCTCGCAGTGTGCACGATCGGTCGCGGCGGCGAGAATCTCTCGCGCTACGCCGCCTGGCTGAACGATGACGACCGCGCCTTCGGACGCGGCGGCACCGGGGCGGTCGGAGGCAGCAAGAACCTGAAGGCGATCGTGGTGCGCGCGGCGCGCCAGAAAAGTCAGGTCCGCGACGACGCCGCGTGGCGCGAGGTGCGCAAGCAGGCGCTTGACGCGATCCGCGACGAGTCGCACATCACGAGCCCCAAGAAGGGGGGCCTCTCGGTGTACGGCACCAACGTGCTGATGAACATCACCAACAGCATCGGCGCCCTTGGGACCCGCAACAGTCAGCTCACCTCTTTCGGTGAGCACGCCGAGGGTATCAGCGGGGAGTACGTCACCGACAACCTTCTCACGGGGAATCCCACCTGCCACGCCTGCCCGGTGGCGTGCAAGAAGGAGGTGGAGATCAAAGAGGGTCCCTACAAGGGCACCAAGATGGAGAGCGTCGAGTACGAATCGGCGTGGGCACTAGGCGCCAACTGTGGGAATCCCGACATCGGCTCCATCGCGAAGTTGATCGATCAGTGCAATGACTATGGCCTCGACCCGATCGAGCTCGGCAATGTGTTCTCGGCCTTCATGGAGGCGTCCGAAAAGGGTTGGACCGGCGGTGAGCAGCTCGGCTGGGGCGACGCGGCGGCGATGGTGGCGCTTACCGAAGCGATCGCCACGCGCGAAGGCATCGGCGACATTTTGGCGGAAGGTGCGGCGCGCACCGCGGCCCACTTCGGACATCCCGAGATCGGCATGGCAGTGAAGGGGCAGTCGATCCCCGCCTACGATCCGCGCGGCCTCAAGGGCATGGGGCTCGGGTACGCCACGAGCAACCGCGGTGCCTGTCACCTGCGCGCCTACACCGCGGCAGCGGAGCTCGGCGTGCTCCCGATGGACCAGGATCCCCTCGCCTGGAAGGGCAAGGGCGAGCTCGTCAAGACCTTCCAGGATCTGGCGGCTTTCTCGGACAGTCTCGATCTTTGCAAGTTCAGCGCCTTCGCCGAGGACCCCGCGCTCTACGCGTCGCAATACGCGATCGCCTCGGGGACGAGCTTCTCGGTGGAGGACGTGATGCGTGCAGGCGAACGGATCTACAACCTCGAGCGTCACTTCAACAACCTGGCGGGCTTCCGCGAGGGCTCCGATACCCTGCCGCCGCGCTTCACTAGCGAGCCGTCGACGCTGGCGGGTTCCGTGGGCCACGTCTCGGAGCTCGACCAGATGCTGGCCGAATACTATGCGGCGCGCGGCTGGGAGAACGGGGTCGTTCCCCACGAGAAGCTGGAAGCACTCGGCGTGGTCTAGTCGCGCAGCGCGGCTAGCCCCCGGCGACGGCAGGGAAGATGTCCACGACGTCGCGCGGAGCGAGCGCCGTGTCGAGCCGCTTGGGGAGATAGACGGCGCCGCGCCCGTTCACGAAGACATGCACGTGGCGGGAGAGCCGACCGTCTTTCCCGAAGAGATGCGGGCGCAGGTCGGGATAGCCCTCGAGAAGGGCATCGAGCAGGTCGGCGACGGTGGCACCCTCGGGCAGCGCCAGCTCGACGTGCTTCGCCCCCACCACGGGTCGCAGCGTCGCGTAGAAGCTCACCTTCACAGGATGCCCCGTTCCCGCGGTGTAGGCCCTCGGAAACCGATGGCGAGCAGCGCGGGATCACCGCGGCCTAGTGTACCTTTTCGCCGAAGGAGGTCCCCATGCAGCTCGGCGTCTTCAGCTTCAACCCCGACTACGGAACCCGTCCCGACGAGCTCGCCCGCTCGCTCGAGGAGCGGGGCTTCGATTCGATCTGGCTCGGCGAGCACACCCACATCCCGGTCTCGCGCCAGACGCCATATCCCGCCGGCGGCGAGCTGCCAAAGCAGTATTCGCACATGCGGGATCCCTTCGTGTCGCTGACGGCGGCGGCGGCCGTCACGCAAAACCTGAAGCTCGCGACGGGCGTATGCCTGGTGATCGAGCGCGACCCCCTGACTACGGCGAAGGAGGTCGCGACCCTCGACGAGCTCTCAGGAGGACGCGTCATCTTCGGCATCGGAGGCGGGTGGAACGCCGAAGAGATGGAGAACCACGGCACCGAGTTCGGTCAGCGCTGGAAGGTGCTGCGCGAGCGCGTCGCCGCAATGAAAGCGCTGTGGACACAAGACGAGGCGAGCTACCACGGGGAGTTCGTGCAGTTCGACCCCGTGTGGTCCTTTCCCAAACCCGCTCAACAACCCCACCCTCCAGTTGTCTTTGGAGGCGGGACGGCCCTCGGGCGCAGGCGGGTGGTGGAATACTGTGACGGCTGGGCCCCCATCGATCTTCTGCTCGACGACGTCGCCGGGGCACTCGCCGATTTGAGAGAACGGGCGTCGCGCGCTGGCCGTGACCCCGATGCCCTCGAGATCTCGATGTTTTGTTGGGACCCGCCGGACCGGGCGCGCCTCGAATACTACCGGGAGCTCGGAATCCAGCGGGCGGTTCTGTTCCTGCCCGTGGACGATCGGGACGCCGAGCTGCCCTTTCTCGACCGCTACGCCGAACTGGTTCCGAAGCTCGCGTAGCGGACGCGGTGAGCCTTCTCGATCGATCGCTGTGCGCCGTCTCGGAATCGCTGCGCCGACGTGAGTTCTCGTCGGCCGAGTTGGCCGAGGCCACGCTGGCGCGGATCGCGGCGCTGGAGCCGCAGCTCCACTGCTTTGTGACGTTGACCCCTGAGCTCGCCCTCGAGCAGGCGAAGCGCGCCGACGCCGAGATCGCCCGCGGCGAGGTCCGGAGCGCGCTTCACGGCGTCCCCATCGCCTACAAGGACATCTGCGCTGCACGCGGTGCCCCGACCCACGTGGGATCGGTGGCCCTGGCCGGGTGGAACCCGAACGGTGAGGCGACCGTCGCGAGGCGGCTCCGGGAGGCAGGCGCCGTTCTCGTGGGTAAGCTCAAAACGACCGAAGCCGCCTGCGGCGCGCATCACCCGTCCGTCACGCCGCCCGTCAATCCCTGGCACCCAGAATACTGGACGGGCGCTTCATCGAGCGGCTCCGGGGTCGCCACCGCCGCCGGGCTCTGTTTTGCATCGCTCGGTTCGGACACGGGCGGCTCGATCCGGTTTCCGAGTTTCTGCTGCGGCCTGGTGGGAATCAAAGCTACCTGGGGGCGCGTCAGTCGCCACGGCGTCTTCCCGCTCGCCGAAACGCTCGATCACATCGGCCCCATGGCCCGCTGCGTGGAGGACGCCGCCACCGTGCTCGCGGTGATCGCCGGGCCTGATCCGCTGGACGCCACGACGCTCCACGACGCGCCGCCGGACTACCGCGCGCTGCTCGGCGATGCCGTTCGCGATCTCCGGATCGGCTTCGACGAGACCTACTGCTCCGAGGGCGTCGCGCCACCGGTGGTCCAGAGCCTCCGGGAGGCCCGAAGCCTCCTGGCCCAACGGGGCGCTTCCATCAGGGGGGTGGCGATTCCGCGACGGCCGCCGTCGGTGGAGGCGTGGCTGGTACTCTGCGCGGTCGAAGCGGTGGCGGCGCATGAGCGCTTCTATCCTGAACGCGCGGAAGACTACGGGCCCGCCCTCGCGGCACTGCTCGACTTTGGGCGCCGGCAATCCGCCGTCGACTACGCACGCGCGCAGCTCGAACGCCAGCGGGTGGTTCGGGAATGGGAGCGGCTCTTCGACGACGTGGACGTCGTGCTTTCACCGACACTCTACGGGATGACACCTTCGCTGACCGAGGCCCGCGGCCAGATGAGGGGGGAGGGGATGCGTCGGCTCGTGGCCTTCACAGCGGCCGCCAATCTCACTGGATGTCCGACGCTTTCACTGCCAGCGGGCTTGGATCCGGCGGGAGTGCCCTTCGGTTTCCAGTTGATCGGGAAGCCGCGAGGCGAAGCTCTGCTGTGCCGAGCCGGCTACGCCTACCAGCAAGACGGACCGTGGCGCGCTCGCCATCCGGACCTCCCATGAAGACCGGTGCGCAGCGGGCAGGAACCCGCACCCCGGGGAGCCGGGTCTCGTTCCACCCCCTGGGACTCCTCGCGATGCCCCGCTACCGCCGGTTGTCGCTCGGCTGGGTACTCCTCCCCGCTTTTCTGTTCACCGCCGCCGCCTGCGTCGATCGCGAGACCCACGAAGTCGCCGGTGCCGAGCTCTACGCCGTGCACTGCGCGTCCTGTCACGGGCGCGAGGGAAGGGGGGATGGTCCGGTCGCCGCGAGCCTCGATCCGCCGCCTCCGGACCTCACCACCCTTGCGTCTCGCCCAGGCGGGCGCTTCGATGAAACCACGCTGCTGGGCGTGATCGATGGCCGCTACGCCGTCGCCGCTCACGGCCCGCGGGAGATGCCGGTCTGGGGCGCTGTCTTCGTCACGGAACACCGGGACGATCCCTTCCCGGTGTATCGCGGGATGGACGATGCCCGCGCCCTGGTAGACTACCTTCGAACCCTGCAGCGCGACCCGGAGTAGCCCGGCGTCCCGTCCGCACGCCCGCTCCGACGCCAACCCGCCCGGGACACTGCACGTTGAAAGAGACGAGGAGGTGCCGCCTTGCCGCGCGACCGCTTCATCCGCCCGTTTGCGACGTTGGGACTCGACGACGTTGGACTCGTCGGGGGAAAGAACGCTTCTCTTGGCGAGCTCTACCGCGAACTCACGCCGCTCGGGGTGCAAGTTCCGAACGGCTTCGCGATCACGGCCGACGCCTATCGCCACGTTCTGGACCAGGCGAAGGCGTGGCCACCGCTTCGCGAATCCCTCGCGGGGCTCGATCCGAGTGACACGGGCGATCTGGCCGCGCGCGCCCGCCGAGCCCGCGAGATTGTGTACGGGGCCGGCCTGCCCGCGGACCTCCGGGCCGAGATCCTGACGGCCTACGCCGACCTCGAGCGGGAGTACGAGCGGCCGCTCAGCGTGGCGGTCCGCAGCTCGGCGACAGCTGAGGATCTGCCCTCCGCGAGCTTTGCCGGCCAGCACGAGACCTACCTGAACGTCGTCGGGGGGGACCGGCTGCTCGAAGCGTGTCGGCGCTGCTTCGCGAGTCTCTTCACCGACCGCGCCATCCACTACCGGATCGACCAGGGCTTCGACCACTTCGAGATCGGGCTCTCGGTCGGAGTCATGAAGATGGTCCGCTCCGATCTGGCGGCGAGCGGTGTGATCTTCACGCTCGACACCGAGAGCGGCTTTCGCGACGTCGTGTTCATCAACGGCGCCTATGGGCTCGGAGAGAATGTCGTCCAAGGTCTGGTGAATCCCGATGAGTTCACCGTCTTCAAGCCGACCTTCGCGCTAGGCCATCGGGCGGTGCTGCGGCGCAAGCTCGGCACCAAAGAGCTGAAGATGGTCTACGCCGAGGGCGGCGAGCGCGACACGACGAAGAACATCGCCACGTCCGCCGAGGAGCGGGAGCGCTATTGCCTCTCCGATGCCGAGGTAGCAACGCTCGCTGCCCAGGCGATCGCGGTGGAGCGGCATTACAGCGAGCGCGCGGGCGGCCCGCGGCCGATGGACCTGGAGTGGGCCAAGGACGGGCTCGACGGAGGCCTTTACGTCCTCCAGGCACGCCCCGAGACGGTCGTCTCGCGCAAATCCGTGGCGCTCCTCGAGGCGTACGCCCTGACGGGCAGCGGACCAGTCCTCGCCAAGGGGCGCGCGGTGGGCGTACAGGTGGCGTCCGGTCGGGCGCGCGTCATCGCAGATCCCGGGCACCTCGCGGAGTTCCAGCCCGGCGAGATCCTGGTGACCGACGCGACCTCCCCCGACTGGGAGCCGGTCCTCGAATCCGCGGCTGGGATCGTCACGAACCGCGGCGGGCGCACCTGTCACGCCGCGATCGTCGCCCGCGAGCTCGGCATTCCCGCCGTGGTGGGAGCGGAGAGCGCAACCCGCACCATCCCGGACGGAGCGTTGGTCACGGTCTCGTGCGCGGAGGGCGATACCGGACGGGTGTACGAGGGCGCGGTGCCGTTCTCGGTCGAGCGCACCGACCTCGGGTCGCTGGTGCGGCCGGCCACCCGGGTCATGATGAACCTCGCCAA
>CAZTOE010000226.1:0-7380 GCA_964615045.1 uncultured Spirochaetales bacterium | reverse complement strand
TCGGGTTCCCCGGATGTTCAGAGCAGGCGAAAAGGGTTCCAGTCACAGTCATTGCGAGGGCTCGCCAGGAGGTTCGGCAGCCAAAGCCACCTCAAGAGCATCTGCCATGCGCGGGTCGAGGACGATGCGCTCCTGCTCGAGCCAGAGTCCACGCGCAGCGAGCTCGCGAACCTGAACCGGGGCGAAGTCGAGGTTGAGGTCTTGGGGCCACCTGGCCCGAAGCCCACACAGGTCTACAAGCTCGAACCAGAATTCGGGAAGAAACCACTTCAGATCCGGTGCCCGCCTGCGTAAATGCAGCATGATCCGAACTCCGTTCGGATCGAGGTCGCCAAAGTGCAGGACGGGGATGCCTTCGATACGATCGAGCAGGTGACCGACGGTGGCGGTGTCCCAACCCGGTACGTGGGCCAGCAGCCAGCCCGACGGTGGGGGCAGGTCGCGCCAGGCCCCCAGGTTCTCAACCAGGAGCACGGCGCGAATGGCCCCCTCGAAGACCAGACCGTCGAGGAATGCTCGTTCCGGGACCGACACCTCTCCTAGCACTGCGGCGATCCCGCTTAGGTCGACGACACCTGTTGCCGTTCGTAACGACAGCCCAGCCGGCGGTCGCAACCGGATAGAGCCGTCATGCGCGGGGTCGGTCTCGCCGAGCGCACCCCTTCTGGCCGCCGTGAGCAATGCCTTGGAGTGCGAGGCGGTAAGGGCGGCGGCGGTGCGCCGGTTGATGCGTTCCGGCAGTTCAGGGATGGCGGCGGCGCGTTCGCTATCGAGAAGCCGGCCGTAGCCCTCGGGTGTTGGCGGTAACCCTGCGGCCACCAGGTCCGCGAGCACGTCGCGCCACGCCGGCCAGACCCGGTCGATCAAGCCCGCAAGCTCTGTTCTGCGCTCCTCGACCACGCCGATCTCGTCGCGGCGACCAGTCGCCCGTGTCCAGGGAAGCTCGGCGAGGGCGTCGTACGCCTCCAACTGAGTGCGCCGGGGCTTGAGCCTGCCACGCGAGAGCAGTTCCAATAACGCCAGGCGTGCGTTGTCGCTCTCCCAGATCACGCCTCGGCCCTCGTTCTTCGCCCGCTGACGAGCACCTCTTCGCGCCCGTCTGCGTCGACGCGTCGTACGAGGCGATAGGTCGTGTTGCCGTCCGCTCTGGCGACTTCTGGCGCGGCGATGAGCAGTTGCAGGTCGAGCGTCTGGCACAGGTCGAAAAGGACTCCGAGGTTGTCGTGGGAGAGGCGGTTGGCTTCGTCGAGAAACAAGAAGCGCAGCGACCCATGCACCCGCTTCCCGCGCAGCAGGTTCGAATCCCGTTCCCACTCAGTGAGCACCACCATCATCAAGGCAGCACCGACACCGATCGCCTCACCGGTGGAGAGACGGGTGGGATTCGCAATCTCCCAGTCGGAACCGGGTGTGCGACGGACCTCGACCTGCAGGTGGACGTATTCACGATAATCGAGCAGTCGCTGGCCACCCGTGCGCCCGCCACCGTAGCGCCGAAAGATCTCGTCCAGGGCATCCTCGATGGGCAGGTTTTCCTCAAACAGCAATCCCTGCACGGCGCCTTCGCGCAGCGCCCGAAGCACCTGCTCCATTCGCTCCACCGGCTGAACCTTCACCCGGATCCCCTCGATGCTGCCAAAGCTGACGCCCCCGAGGTTCTGGTTGAGGCGGGTGACCTGGCCCCGTGCCTTGCGGATTTGAACGTCAATCCCGCGAGCCACGTCTTCGCTGGCGCCACGGAGATCGTCCTCCTGTCGAGCAAGACGCTCTTCGAGCCCGGCCAGTTGGTCGCGCAGTCGCAACAGTGCTTCTCGCGGGTCATCCACTTCCGCCACCTGCGCCGGCAGCCGGCGGCGTAACCAATCGCGCACGGCCAGCCAGAGCTCGAGGTAGATGTCGGCAAACCCGACGTCGGCGCCCGCAACATCCTTGTCGACTTTGGCGAGCAGATCCTGCGCCCCGTGCGCGACACGCAGCCGCTCCACGAGCACCGCCCTCTGCTTACGTGCCTCCTGCACGAGATTAACGTGCCCGCGGATCCCGCTAATGTCGCTGGTTCCAGACGAAAGGACGCTGGCGAGAAGATTTCGCTCCGCTACAGCCGCTCTCAGGCGCTCCCAGCGATCAAGAGCTGGCTCAGCCTCGCGTCGTTCGATGGCGACCTTCGCTTCCGCCTCGCCATACTCCCGTGCCGCTTGCGCCTGCTCGGCCTCGCGACGCCCCTGAGTAGTCTTCAGGACATCGAGCTCTGCAGCGAGCGCCTTCGCCTGCTCCTTTAGCCGGCGCGTCTCACCGAGCGCGGATTCGACGGCCGCTTCGGTAGGATCAGGAATTTCCATCTCCGTGAAGCGCCGCTCCGCAGCCCGATGTTGTTCGACGGCGGCACGGCGACGACCATCGGCGTCCTGCCATTTGGCTGTGGCGCGCTCGAACTCCTCCTCGGCGGTCTCGACCGCTGCTTCCGCCTCGGTAAGCGCCTCCTCCGCCCGGCGCAGCTGTTCCCCGAGTGCCGGAACGAGCGACCGGTTCGCTTCGAGCTGCGCTGGCGCGTCGTCCCAGCTTAGTGCCTCCGCGTTGCCCGCAACGAATTCCATGGCCTCGATTGCGGCATCCAGCCGGTCGCGCTCATCCGAGAGCCGGCTCAGCTCGGTTTCGAGAATCGCGACCTCCGCCTCCGAAAGCGGCGTTCGCCGCAGCACGTCGATCCTGTCCTCGACCACCAAGGCGGCTTCACTGCACCGCTGAATCTCAGCCTGCGCCGCTTGGGCCGTATCGTGGTCCCGCTCGAGCGCGTCCCGCCGTTGGGCATGGTCTGGGGGATCGAGCAACACGGCCGTACCAAGTAGACCGCGTAGCGCCTCAATGCGTGGTGCAAGCTGGCGGGCAGCCTCCTGATATCGGGTCACCGCGGCGCGGTGGATCCCCTGTTGCTCTTGGACCCCCGAGAGCTGACGAAGGATCGCTGCGAGCTCCAATGCTGGGTCGCCGCCCAGCCAAACGGCCTGACCTGCAAGCAGTGCTTCGCCATCCTCCGCCAGGCGCTCGAGCCGGCGTCGCTCCGCCCGCGCGGTCTCGATTTGAGCATCCAGCTCGTCGGCCTCGGTACGGAGCTCCGCTGCGCGTTTCTCGCGCGCCTTCCGACCGAGACGAGGACGTGTCGGGATGCGCGTAACGCGAATTGCCTGCTGCTCCGAGACAACAACGTCAGTCGCTTCCGAGCTCGGGTGAGCCACACCTATGCCGAGCTGTGCGGCGTCCTCATCGCGGCTTACGAGCCACACATTGGAAAGCGACTCCGAACGGCCATGAACCTGATTGGCGGCTTTTAAAGGGTCATCTACGACAAGCGCCTGGACCAGCGGCCCTAACCTCGCCTCCAGCACGGCAGCATCTTCAAGCGAAGCCTCCTCGTATGCCCCGGCCAGGAGCTCCGCGCCAAGGGCGTCTTTAAGTCGCAACAGCTCGGGATCGAATGGCCCGCCGGCGGCCAGGAGCTCCCGCGCCTCCGATTGCAGACTCTCCCGCCTCTCGATGAATTCGGATTCTCTCGCCCTTACCTGGGCAAGGTGCTGCGCCACAAGCTCACGTGCGGCTTGAAGCTCGGGTAGCGAAGCCAGGGACCGCTCGAGTTCGTCCGCGAGATGCTTGGCGCGAGTCGAGAGGTCACGCCAGATCGGCTCGCGATCGCTGAGCTCCTTTTGCCGCGCGCGCGCAGCGTCCAGCGTTCGCTGACAGTCAGCCAGGTCTGCCTGAGCCTCGCGGGCTTGGTTGAGGAACCGCTCGCGCTCCTGCTCCACCTGCTCGAGATGCTCTGTGATCTCGACGCGGGCAGAGCGCTGCCCCGAGAGGGAAATGCTCAGTTTTTCGGCTTGCTCCCTGGCCTCGGCTTGGCGGCTGGCGAGCTTGCGGGTCTCGGCGAGTTCGGCGGCAATGGTGCTCAGGCGCCCGGCCAGTGCCTCCAGGTCCCGAAACCGGCGAAGCTGTTGTAATGCTTTCGGGTGGGCTTCACGAGGGTCTATCGTCTGATCTGCCATCAGCTCCAGCGCTGCAATCGCTGCTGCGTGCTCTCGCCTGTGCTCATCGGCATCAGCGAGCCGCTGCCTCGCGTCGCGCCGAGAGCGATCCACCTGGTCGAGCTGCGCCCTGCTCTCCGCCACTTGGCCAGCGATGGCTCCGATGGCAAGCTCGTCAGCTTCGAGTAGTCGCTCCGCCTCGCCCTTGCGACAGAGCACTTGCCTGTATGCGCCGGCACGGCGATGGAGCTCGTCGAGACCGCGCTGAAGGTCCGCGAGACCCACAGCGGCGACTTTGTGATCATCCTGGCAGCGACGCAGAGACTCTCGGCGCTGTTTTCGGACTTTCTCCCGCGCCGCGCGCTCCTCGGCCGTACTTCGGGCGCCTGCTTCGGCTGAAGACAGCTCCTCGCGCCGGCCTGCCACCTCTCGGGCAGCCGAAAGCGCCTGTTCAAGGCACCGGAGCCAATCCTCGGCAGCATGGACCTCCGCCGCCAGAGCCTCCTGGCGAGCTCCCTTGTTGCTGAGTTCATTGCAGACGCGAGCGAGCTGATCCTCGGCCTCTGCGAGCCGCTGCTGTGCTTTGCGTTGTGCTTCCTCCGCGTCGGTCAGGCGGCGCCGCAGCTCATCGGCACGCTCGCGGGTCGCCAGGAAGGCCGCGGCAAACATGGTCTGCCCCGCCTCGAATACGCCACCGATCTCCCGCTCGAGCCGCTGCGACTCCTGGACCTCCGTCCGCGTACGCCTGCACGCGTCGAGGTTAGCCTTCATGCGCTGCAACGTGTCGGCGAGCCCGCTCTCTTCCTTCAAGAGGAAGGACCGCAGCTCCGATGTCAGCGCGCGTGAGATACCACCCGTCATGCTGGTACGCAGCATCTCGTTGAGCTTGTTGCGCTCCTCGTCCGTGCCGAGGCGCAGCGGCGTGACGCCGTGATCGAAGAGGGCCGCGAAATAGTCGCGCGCGGTGCCGAAGACCTGCATGCGCCCACCGAGGCGCGCGGTGTTCTCGCGGAGCTCATTCAGTTCGGGAACCACTTCGTGGTCACCTTGAGACAGCAAGAGCACGTCTTGCAGGCGAACATCCGCGTCGAGACCCGAGATGATGAAAGGCGTGGGCTCGACCGATGGCTCGCCCTTGCGGTCCAGGTGCACGCCCGCAATGAGTCGATGATCGGGTGCGAGGGAGAAGTCGATGGCGGAATAGGCAGGCCGGCCAGGTTCACCCAGGCGCCCCCAGATGCCCTTGTCCCCGCCGGTCGCGCCGGTCTCTCCGAGATTCGTGAAGCGCAGCCGAGACATGTCCGGCAGGAGCACGACGTAAGCCGCGATCATTACCGTTGTCTTGCCGGCGCCATTGGCCCCTTCAAGGGCAGTCACGTGCCGGTCGATGAGATACCGCTCGTAGAAGACGCCCTTCCAGTTGACGAGCACGAGGGCCTGGGCACGCGTACGGCTCATCCGCCCGCCTCCTCCTCGTCGTCGTCCTCGGTGTCGTTACCATCATCGCTCGCGTCCCCATCGTTAGCGTCGCCAAGCACAATCTCACCGCTTTTAACCAGTCGCTCCAATGCGGCTTGCTGGTCGCTCAGGCCACGGACCGGCTCCGCGAATCGCATCAACGCGGGGCGTAGGCGGAGCATCACGTCGTCTACCACATCGATGAAGCCAAGGTCCGTGAGTCGCCGAAGGGCCTCGGCAACCTTGGTGCGGACGGTCTCGGCGGCGATCCGTTCGTCGAACTTCCTACGCCGCGGATTGAGGGTGCGGACAAGTGTCTCGGTCCCCAACAGCCCCGAGAGCCTCTGCAGAAGCGTCTCGCGCTGCACCATGCCACTGTGCTGCAGGGTAGCGGGGTCCAGGTACATCAGCGCCAGCGTCTGGCCGACGAGCATCTCGCCAGCGGACAGCTGGCGCCGACCGAGTCGATCGCCCGAGGGGAGCAGGTAAAAATACCCGTCGGCCCGCTGTACCAGCTCGCAGCCGAACCGACGATAGAAGGGCTCGAGATGGTCGAGGGCATCGACGAGGTAGTCATAAGCGGTGCCGTCGTCGCGTCCAACGTGCCGCCCGCGGCGTAGGGCGAGGTCCACCTCCGGGAAGTGCTCGTCGGCAATGGCCTCCTCGAGAGACTGAAAGCCGGAGGCGGTCACCATAGTTCCCCCACAGTCGGCAGGTCCCAATCCTCCAGTTCCAGGTTTGGAGCGACGGTCCGCCACGGGCGCTCGTAGGCGCTCCGCGTCCGGGTGACGCGAGCGAGTGCGTCGGCCACGCGCCCCGTGACGGCGTAGCGCAGGTGAGGCGGAAACTTGGGCAATACCCACTCGGTAACCTCGGCCAGGGATTTAGCGCCTGCGGCCAGGGCCCCTTCGACCAGAGTCTCGATGTCCAGGCCCGCGTCTTCAGGATCTACTAGATCGGGTGAGGCTTCCCGATCCGTGCGTGGTCTGGTTACAGCCGGCCGCTCGACTCTCGACTCGAGGGGACGGAGCAGTCGGATCGACCGCGCTGCTGCCACCAGCAAGTGGAACGGTGTCGATGGCCAGCTCGCGACCTGGTCGCGCAGCCGCTGACTCAAGGCTCGGTCCGGGTCGAGGCGCACGACATCGCGAAGATAACGATGAACGTACTGATAGTAATCCGACCACGCGCGCTGCCTGGCGCCTCCCCAGGCGGCGATGCGATCGACATGCTCGATGACGCGTTGTACGGCCGCTTCAGTCTCTGCCTGCTCCGCTTCGGAAGCCAGGGTCTGAATCTCTTGCAGCAGCGCGACGAAGTGATGGGTATCGCGTAGGAGGACCTCGTTGAGTTCGCGCAGCGTATCGGTGGTCGTGTCGAGCAGCGACTGGCATCGCTCGACTGCGCCGAACCAATCCGCCTGCAAAAGTTTGGAGATCTCCGCCTGCACCTCTTCCTGCTGGGAATCGAGCCCGCGCTGCCGGCGCTCGATGCCGCCAACAAGATCGCCAACGGTTACCCGCAACGGAGCCACCACTCGCTCCCGCCAAGCATCCTCGGTGTCAGCACGCTTGGCTGCCGCAAGGATCTCGGCGAGCTGAGCCCGCAGCGTGCCAGTGAGCAGGGTCAAGCTCTCGCGCGTAAGTGCTTCGTCCGCGAGGTAGTACTCAACGACTGCGGCAGCCAGTCGCGTCAGCGTGTACTCCCCGGACCGAACGATACCCGCCCCGTCCACCCGGGCCAGCATGCGCTGATCGCGGAGCCGTTGGATGGCGTGCGTCGCCCGCTTGCGCGGCCGCTCCGCGCCCGGGTCGACCACGTCGCATATCTGCTCGAACATGTCGATGAGTACGTCCTCTTCGAAAGACGCAAGCGACGCCCGATCGGCCCGCAGGTAAAGGCCTGCAAG
>CAZTOE010000225.1:0-7424 GCA_964615045.1 uncultured Spirochaetales bacterium | reverse complement strand
TCCTTTTTGACAAGGGGTATATCCTGAACTACAAGTTCGAGGAAGAGGGCCCGCGAAATCCCTTCGACAATCCCTATTTCCTGCCCGCGGTGCTATTCGGTTTTGCGCTGTGGTTCGGCCGCGACGGTTGGTTCAACCCCGCGATGGCGGACCATCTGCTCTTCAACCGCGTGGGCTTCGGCGTGCTCTTGGTGCTGGCGGTGTGGAGCTTCTTCCGCGCCCGCAAAGAGGTGCGGGCGGGTCGCGCCGAATCCAAAGGCACTCCGAATCCTTAGCTTTCTCCCCGATCACGGTGTCGTTCGGTGCGGGCGCGCCGCTCCCGCCAGTCTCGAAGCCGATCGTGGAGGGCCTTTTCGGCGCCTTCTTCGGTGGGCCGATAGAAATGCACGTCGCCCAGCTCCCGCGGCAGATTGCGGTCCGCCACGAAGCGTCCCGGTTCGTCGTGCGGGTAGCGGTAGTCTCGGCCATGCCCGAGGCCCCGCATCAACCCGGTCGGGGCGTTTCGCAGGTGGAGCGGAATCGGAACGCTTCCAAACTCCTGCGCTGCTGCGAGGGCTTCCTCGATGGCGCGATACGAAGCATTGCTCTTGGGCGCACAGGCTAGGAAGGTGACGGCCTGAGCCAGATTGATGCGAGCCTCCGGGAGCCCGATCCGTTCGACCGCCTGATAGGCGGCGATCGCAAGCGGGAGCGCCGCGGGCTCGGCATTCCCGACGTCCTCGGAAGCAAAGATCACGAGGCGGCGGGCGACGAAGCGGGGGTCCTCTCCCGCTTCGAGCATGCGGGCGGCGTAGTAGATTGCGGCATCGGGATCGCTGGCGCGCAAGCTCTTGATCAGTGCCGAGACCACGTCGTAGTGAGCGTCACGGTCGCGATCGTGCCGCAGCACGGCGCGCCCCGCGGCCTGACTGACGTGCGTCAGGGTGAGCAGGCCTGCATCGGCGTCTGCCGCCGCGAGCGCTGCACCGCCTTCGAGCAGACCGAGTGCCCGCCGCGCGTCGCCGTCGGCCGCCGCGGCGATGGCTTCCAGGGTCTCGGGCTCGGCTCGCAGAGACGTCGCACCCACGCCGCGCTCGGGTTCCTCGAGGGAGCGGCGCAGCAGCGTCAGCAGACCGTCACGCGAAAGCGCCTCCAGGGTGAACACCCGGCAGCGCGAGAGCAGCGGCGGAATGACCTCGAAGGAGGGATTCTCGGTCGTGGCGCCGATCAGCGTCAACGTGCCGCGCTCCACGTGGGGCAGGAGCGCGTCTTGTTGGGCGCGGTTGAAGCGGTGGATCTCATCGAGGAAGAGCACGCTGGCGTAGCCAGCGGCACGCTCGCGCTCCGCGCGCTCGACGACCTGACGCAGCTCCTTCACCCCGGACGTGACCGCCGACAGCGCCGTCCAACGCGCGCGCGGGAGCGCTTCGGCGAGGATCCGCGCCAACGTCGTTTTGCCGCTTCCCGGAGGCCCCCACAGGATCATGGAGGGAAGCTGTCCCGCTTGGAGCAGGCGGCGCAGTGCACCTTGTCGCCCCACGAGTGCCTCTTGGCCCACGACCTCATCGAGCGACTGCGGCCGCATGCGCTCTGCAAGCGGCGCGCGCAGTTGCGGAGCCCGAGGTCCAGGGAACAGCTCGAGGGAATCTCCCAGCGCCATGAGAAGAGACTAGCGCGGTGCCTCGCACGGAAGCGGGTCGCGGCGACGCGGATGGGCGTCGTCCGGGCGAAGCGCGGCCCATCTTGCTACCACGGAGCCGCAATCGCAGCGAGGTCGCGAACAGGAGAGGTCACGCGATGATTCGCAGCGTTGGGGTGGCGATCAAAGCGGGGGAGCCGCAGGCCTTGTCAGCGGCTCGGGAACTGCGCAAATGGCTCCAGCAACGCGATGTCGAGGTTTGTTTCGACGCGGAGGCGGCCGCGGCGGCGGGTGAAAGCGGTCTCGCGCGGAGCGCGCTGGCGAATCACTGCGACCTGATCACGGTGCTCGGTGGGGACGGCACCTTCTTGTCCGTCGCCCGTGAAGTGGGAGGCCGCCGCGTTCCGCTTCTCGGGGTCAACCTCGGAACGCTGGGCTTCCTGACCGAAGTCTCGCTCGACGAAGTCGAGGGGACCCTCGAGCGAATCCTGGCCGGCGAGCTGCGGCTGCAGAGTCGCATGCGGCTGGCGGTTCGCCTTGAGCGCGGCGGCGCGATCGAGCACGAGTACATCGCGCTGAACGACGCGGTCATCACCAAGGGGGCGGTATCCCGCCTGATCGACCTGGAGGCTCGTGCCGACGGCTCCCTCGTCACGACCTACCACGCCGACGGCCTGATCGTCGCCACGCCGACGGGTTCGACCGCTTATTCCCTTTCGGCGGGCGGGCCGATCCTGCTCCCCGACGTCAACGCGTTGTTGCTCACACCGATCTGTCCACACACCCTGACGCAGCGGCCGCTGGTGTTGCCCGATCGCATGCGTCTCGAGATCTCGGTGATCCGGCCCCGCGAAGAAGTACAGCTCACGGTGGACGGCCAGGAGACCGCGCCCCTGGCCGAGGGCGACCGCGTCTGGGTGGAGCGTTCCGATCACCCGATCTACACGGTCGAGGGTCACGACCACTCCCGTTTCGACGTCTTGCGCCACAAGTTGCGTTGGGGCCAGCGGTGATCGAGAGCCTCCGAATCCGGGACCTCGCGCTCGTCGAGGACGCTGAACTCGAACTGGACGCGGGCCTGAACGTGCTCACCGGGGAGACCGGCGCCGGAAAGTCCCTCGTGTTGAGTGCGCTCTCGCTACTGGCCGGAGGGAGACCGGCGACCGACACGGTGCGCTCCGAAGCGCCGCGGACCCTCATCGAGGCCATCGTCCGGACGGGCGGGATCGCGGGGCTGGAGCAGGCCTTGGTCGAGCGTGAGCTCGCTCCAGAAGATGGCGCGTTGGTGGTGGCGCGAACCGTCGCCGCCGACGGCCGCAGTCGCGCCCAGGTCGCGGGCCAGTGGGTTCCGGTCTCGGTGCTGCGCGAGCTGCTGGAAGGGCGCCTCGAGATCAGCAGTCAACATGCTACGCAGAGCTTGCGGCGCGCCGGTAGTCACACCGATCTTTTGGACGCGTACGCGGGCGCAGGCGCCCAGCGGCGGGATGTGCAGCGGCTCTACCGCGAACTGCGCGAGTGTCTCGAAGCGGCTCGCGGGCTGCGCGAAACCGGCGAAGAGCGCGAACGGCGCCGGGATTTCCTGGCGTTTCAGCGCGACGAGATCGATGCAGCCGAATTGCGCTCGGGCGAGCTCGAGAGCCTGGGGGTGGAGCTTCGCCGGCTGAGCCACGCCGAAGGGCTGCGCGAGGAAGGAGCCGCGGTCGGCCGAGCCCTGGCTGGCGACGACGCCCCAGAAGGGGCCTCGGCGCTCGAATCCATCGAGTCCGCGCTCCGCGCCCTCGAGTCCATGAGCCGAACGGATCCAGGTCTGGCCGAAGCGGCCGGACGACTGTTGGGGCTGCGCGACGAGCTCGAGGATCTAGCGCGGGAGCTCGCCCGCTTTGTGGACCGGATCGACCTCGATCCTGCGCGTCAGGCCGCCGTCGAAGAGCGCCTGGGCGAGCTCGAACGAATTCGGCGCAAATACGGCGCCGACGAGGACGCGATCCTGGCGCATCATGCCGCGATCGCCACCGAACTGGAAGCGCTCGGCGGGGAAGGCGATCGCGTCGCCGAGCTCGACGCACGCGCCGAGCAGCTCACGCAAGCGCTTGCCACCGCGGCGGCCCAACTAAGTCGCGCTCGCAAGCGGGCTGCGGCCTCCCTGCGCCGAGAGGTCGAGAAGAACCTCGCGCGGCTTGAGATGCCAGGAGCGCGCTTTGCGGTGGCCTTTGAGCCGGTGACCCACGACGAGGCCCTTCCCTGTGGTCCGGCTGGCGCCGAGAGCATCGCGTTCTGCCTTGCCGCCAACCCCGACGGTCCGCCCAAACCCCTCCAAAAGGTGGCCTCGGGGGGAGAACTCTCGCGGGTCTTTCTAGCGCTCAAGTGCGCGCAGTTGCGCGGCCGCAGCGCCAGCGGGACGGTCCTGGTGTTCGACGAGGTGGACGTCGGGATCGGGGGCCGCGCGATCGATCAGGTGGGCGCGCTCCTGAAGGAACTCGGCAAATCCCACCAGATTCTGTGCATCACCCACTGGCCTCAAATCGCGGCCGCAGCGGCGAGGCATTTCCGGGTCTCCAAGAGTCTCCAGGGCGACCGCTCAACGACTCGGGTCGAGCTCCTGGGCGAGCAGGACCGGATCGAGGAGCTGGCGCGCATGGCCGGTGGAGCCCGCGTCACCCAGGCGACGCGGCGGCACGCCCGCGATCTCCTGCGCGAACGCCGACTTTCCGCGTCGGAAACCTCCTGAACCTCGTGTGGCCCCCGGGAGTTCCCCGACGGGAGTCCGTGTTCGGCGGATAAAGCCCAGCGGCCGACGCTCCGAAACGAGCAAGCGGGGCCGACACCCAACGGGTTGGCAGTCTCGGAGAGGATTTGCGTCGATGGAAGGCTTGCAAGAGGCGAATGGCGCCGTGCACCGCCTGGTCCCGCCGGGCGCCACCGTGCGCGTCCTCAGCGGATTCTTCGAGGGTCTCGAGCTTCCCATCGACCGGGAATGGTTGGTGATCGGACGCGGCCGGCAGGCGGAGCTGGTACTGGCGGAGCCCACGATCTCCCGGGCCCATGCCGCCCTGGGCTTCGACGGCAGCGAGTTCTTTGTGCAGGACCTGAAGAGCACCAACGGAACGCTGGTGAACGGTGAACGCTGCGAACGGGCAGCACTTGACGATGAGGACGAGATTCAGATCGGGCGGTTGCAGCTTCAGGTTCGCATTCCAAGGCGCGCCGATCGCGGGTTGGGTTCTCGGGGCTGAGTTCGGAAGTAGGCGGGGCGTATGGAGCAGCGATACACAGTCATCTTGGTACCCGACGGTCAGTCGGCGGTCCGCCGTTACACATTGCGCCGCAGCTGGATCAAGCGGATCAGTATCGTTGCGGGCGCGGTCCTCCTACTCCTCCTCGCCCTGGCGATCGACTGGGTCCGGTTGCGCCTCGATGCCGTCGACGTAGCGAAACTGCGCGCCGAGACGATGGCGCAGAGCGCAGAGATCCTGGCGCTCTCGGGCGACGTTGCGAAGGCGGAGGGCGAACTCGAGCGCCTGGGCGAGTTCGAGCGGAAGGTCCGGATCATCGCCAACCTCCCCAGTACGCTGGCACAGACCAACAGCGAATCTGGAGACCGGGCAGCCCGAGGCGGACCCGAGGGCGAGGCTGAAACGATGCGTTCCGACCACGGCGAGCCGCCGCCGGCTGATGCCGAGGCCAAGGCGGAGTCGGGCGTCGCTCCGCCCGAACCGGAGCCCTCCACCGCGCGCTTGGTGCGGGCCGCGGGTTTTCGAGAGAGCCCGCACCGGCATCTTCCGACCATCCGCGAGCGGGCTGCGGATCTGGTGCGTCTCGCGGCCTCTCGGAGCGCATCGCTGGCAGAGCTGCTCGAGGGACTCGAGGACAAAAGCGCGCAGTTGGCAGCCACGCCGTCGATCTGGCCGACCAACGGCTGGGTCACGTCGGGGTACGGGCGCCGCGTGTCGCCCTTCACCGGACGACCCCATTTCCACGCCGGCCTCGACATCGCCGCCGACTTCGGAACGCCCGTGATTGCCCCGGCGTCGGGCAAGGTCGTTTTCGCCGGTCGCAAGGGGGCGCTCGGTAAAGCCGTCATTATCGATCACGGAGGTCGCATGAGAACCTGGTACGGGCACCTCTCCGAGTACGTCGTGGAGCGTGGGCAGCGGATCGAACGCGGCGAGCGGATCGGATCGGTCGGCAGCACCGGGCGCAGCACTGGCCCCCATCTCCACTACGTGGTCGAGGTGAAGGGCAAAACCGTCAACCCGATCAACTACGTGATCGACTAGAACCCTGGCGAATCCCCTGGAAGCCGTTGGCGGGCCCGCTCTTTGCCCCCCTTCGGGCCGTTGATTACCTTCCACCCGCCCCCCCGTGGCATCACCCAGCCGGAATCATGCTGAATACCGTCCTGCGCAAAGTCATTGGCAGTAAGAACGACCGCGAGCTCAAGCGGATGCGGCCCGTCGTGGAGCGTGTGAACGCGCTGGAGGCCGAGGTCCAGGCGCTTTCGGACGATGCGCTTCGCGCCCGCACCGCCACTTTCCGAGAGCGCATCGCCCAGGGCGAAGCGGTCGATGCCCTGCTTCCCGAGGCTTTCGCGACCGTGCGCGAGGCGGCGAAACGCACGCTCGGACAGCGCCACTACGACGTCCAGCTGGTCGGCGGCGTCGTGCTGCACGAGGGCAAGATCGCCGAGATGAAGACCGGCGAGGGCAAGACCCTGGTCGCCACGCTGCCCTCCTACCTGAACGCACTCAGCGGGCGCGGCGTGCACGTAGTCACCGTGAACGACTATCTGGCGCGGCGCGACGCGGACTGGATGGGGCGCATCCACCGGTTCCTGGGCCTCTCGGTGGGCTGCATCGTCCACAATTTGTCCGATGCCGAACGCCAGGCCGCCTACCAGGCGGACATCACCTACGGGACCAACAACGAGTTCGGCTTCGACTATCTGCGCGACAACATGAAGCGGTCGCTCGAGCAGTGTGTGCAGCGCGACCTCCACTTCGCAATCGTGGATGAGGTTGACTCGATCCTGATCGATGAGGCCCGTACCCCGCTCATCATCTCGGGTCCCTCGGAAGAGAACACCCAGATCTACGGGGTGGCCGATCGTCTGGTGCGTCAACTCAAGGCCGGCACCAAGGGCGATCCCAACAAGGATATCGAGGAGACCGGCGACTTCTGGTTCGACGAGAAGGACCACATCGCGGCGCTCACCGAGGAGGGCGTCCACAAGATCGAAGGCCTGCTGCGCATCCCAAATCTCTACGCGCCGGACATGCTGCCCGTGAACCACGCGGTCGGACAGGCTTTGGTCGCCCATCACCTGAAGAAGCGCGACGTCGAATACGTCGTGAAGGCCGGTGAGACGGGTCGTCCCGAAGTCATCATCGTCGACGAGTTCACCGGTCGCCTGATGCCGGGACGGCGCTGGTCCGACGGTCTCCATCAGGCGGTGGAGGCCAAAGAGGGAATCGCCGTCCAGAGCGAGAATCAAACCCTCGCTTCGATCACCTTCCAGAACTATTTCCGGATGTACGAGAAGCTCTCGGGCATGACCGGTACCGCCGATACCGAGGCGCCGGAGTTCGCGAAGATCTACGACCTCGACGTGATCGTCGTGCCGACCAACCGCGCGATGATCCGCCGTGATCTCCCCGACGTCATCTACAAGACGCGGCGCGAGAAGTTCGACGCGGTGATCGAGGACATCCGGGAGCGCCACGAGATCGGCCAACCCATCCTGGTGGGCACGATCGCGATCGAGTCGTCGGAAATGGTCTCGAAAAAGCTCAAGCGGGCGGGGGTCCGG
>CAZTOE010000224.1:1512-7554 GCA_964615045.1 uncultured Spirochaetales bacterium | reverse complement strand
TTCGCCTCGACTTCTTCAGGTCGCGCGGCAGCGTGAGCGTGCCCGCACGGCGGATCGCACGGCCAGGTACGATGGTACTCTCGTTCAAATCCAGTCGGGGGTTGGCAAGGATCTCACCCAGAGTTCCCATCAGTAACCGTGATGGCGAAGACATGGGCTGGGTGCGGAACTGGCTTCGGGCGCACCGAAAGCGCGGGGTCGAGGTCTCCACCGGGCTCGACCTGGAGAACGTCGGCAGCAAGGTCATGGCGGTCCTCAAGGAGGAGTACCTGGCCAAGCTCCGCGCGTCGACACGCATCGGGGGATGCAGGGTAGGGCGGAGAAGGGCCTCAACGCTGGTGGCTGCCCCTACGGCTACCGAAACGAGCGCGTGGAAGGTGGTGGTTCCCGGCAGGTGATCCTATTGGACCACGCGAGCACGGTGCGAAACATCTTCGAGCTGTACGCGAGCGGCAAGGGCCTAAAGGCCGTCGCAAACGCGCTGAACGGGGACGGCATCGAGTCGCCGCGAGGGCGCGGCTGGGCGCCGTCGGCGATTCGCGAGATGGTCCGCAACCCCATCTACCGCGGCGATTGCGTGTGGAACAGCGGCACGTGGATCAAGGACCACGAGACGGGAAAGCGCCGCCGCTATGAGCGCCCCGAGTCCGAGTGGATCGTTCACCACGACGAAGGGCTGCGCATCGTCTCGGAAGATCTCTGGGGTCGCGCCCAGGCTCGGCATCGAAAACGGGGAGCGCCTGGGGAGACTGGAGCCCGAGGCGGGCGCGCACACGCGCGGCACCTGCTCTCCGGCGGGCGGCACCTTGTTTCCGTTCGGGATTAAAAATCCTTGCGGTGTGGCGGATGCGCGGTGGGTTGCCGGACGCGGTCCCGTCCGTCTCCCTCTGCGATGGTGAACCGGTTTATCAACCCCCCGCTACAACTACGCTTCGCCCGCCAATTTCGCGCGAGCTCGCGAGCGTTTTCGTTGGGTCGAGCCAGCGCGTTCCGGCCACGCGGAACTTGCGGTCGGGTCGAGTCCCACCGGGCATCTGATCCCCCTGGGAAAATTCCTACGATCGGGCTAAATTCCCCCCAAAACGCAGCCTCCGCGTGTATTCTGGCGCGCAGCGTAGTCGCGCTCCACCGCTGGGCGGAGCGCCTGGGAGAGGCGCGATTCATGAACGCAACAAAGCTGCTAAGCCCTGCTCTTGTTTTTCTTGTACCTATTCTTTCTTCAGCACCACCACTCGCTGCAGAGTCGACCGATCCCGGCTTTGACCGCCTCAGCGAACCGCTCGCAAGAATCACCGAGGAACAGCGGGCAGCGTTTTTCGAAGGTAAGGAGCTATTCGAGCACAGCTTTACCGCCCTTAGCGATGCTGAGGGTCCCGGCGACGGTGGAGGACCGTTGAACAACGCCTTCTTCGGTCGCGGGGGTACCGAGGTGCGCGGCACAGTCGGCAACGCCTGCGCGACTTGCCATGACAGCGCCCTGGCCCCCGATGGTACAGAGAACAACGAAAAGGATGGTGGTAATGGCGGTTTTGGACCGGTTCAGGTCACTGCCTGGGATGAGGCCACCGGGACCTGTGATCACCTGGAGGATCTTGGCGGGCCGGGTTTCCAAGCCAACCTTGTTCAGAGCTACGAAGCGCTCCTGGCGTCAATGGGTCTATCAATACCCGAGCAGGATCGTGCGGATGCGGCCGGGCTCGATGAGTATGTCCCGGTAGTGAGCAGCTCGGGGGTCCCGGCTGGCCCCGTTGATGACCGTACGACGAATGATCTGTTCGGCCTGGGCCTCCTCGATGCTGTGGCCGACCGTACCCTTGTCCGTTTGGCCGATCCGCATGATGCGGACGGTGACGGTATTTCCGGGCGCGTGCACTGGGTCGTGGACCACCATGGCGAAAGAGGTGGCGGCAGGTTCGGTCGCAAGGCCGAAATTCGTCACGTTGACGAGTTCAATGCCGAGGCGTTCCAAAATGAGCAGGGTGTGACTAACGTCGAAGTTCCGAGCGATGGCGTCATCGTGGTTGAAGACGACGCTGGAAACCTGCTAGTTCATCCCATTGATGACGGGGCAGCTGACCCCGAGGTGAATGAGGAGGAGCTGCACGCCCTGAATATGTACGTCAAGCTGCTGGCGCCTCCTTTGCCAAACACAAGGGCACTGCCATTTCGCGAACGTATTGCGGGCCAGCTGATATTTAGAGGGATCGGCTGCGCAGATTGCCACACACCTTTGATGAGAACCGGGCGACACGAAATCAAAGCGCTCAATCACAGGCTTATCCGGCCATACTCCGACCTGCTGCTACATGACATGGGCGACAGTCTCGCCGAGGGTTGCAAGGGTGATGCACGCCCCCGCGAATGGCGGACGGAGCCGTTATGGGGTCTCAGGTTCGTCCCAAATCGGTATCTGCATGATGGACGTGCGGCAACGATCCAGGAGGCTATCGAGATGCACGCCAATGATGCAGACGCGCACCCCAGTGAAGCAAGTGCTGCGGTCGCGGCATTCCGTGCATTGTCGGATAGGGGCAGGACTAGGTTGCTGAACTTCCTGAACACCTTGTAGCGGAGGGTAGCTTCCGATCGTCGTGCGCCCGACAGGTCCAACTCTTTCCTCGTCGCGGGTCATACAGCCGTGGGCCGCCAGCGCGCCGATGATCTCCGCGAACACCGATCCGGACAACGCAACCATCAACGCGACGTTGACGATCGCGTGCAAGGCACGTCGGCGGGAGCCAACTGCGCCGGGCGGCTATCGGATCGATGGTCTGTTCGAAGTGGACCTAGAAATGACGAACGCCCAGCCCCCTCGGGAGACTGGGCGATCGCACTGGGTGGTAGCGGGGGAGGGATTCGAACCCTTGCAGACGCCGCTGCGGGCCTGGGCAGCGTGAGGCGCCTTCAAACATCGGGGGTCGACCCGTGCGGGGCTGCTCGTCGCCACTCCCGAACGAGTTCTTCGCGAGATGGTCCGCAATCCCATATATCGCGGCGACAACCCTGGAACCGCAGCACCTGGATCAAGGATCACGAGACCGGGAAGCGCCGCCGCTACGAGCGCCCAGAATCGGAGTGGATCGTCCACAACGACGAGGGGTTGCGCATCATCGCTCAGGAGCTTTGGGAGCGGGCGCAGGCGCGGCATCGAAAACGTCGGACGCCCAGGGAGGCCGGAGTTCGGGGCGGGCGCGCACACGCTCGGCACCTGCTGTCCGGTTTCCTCGCCTTGTGTTGCGGAGGAAGCTTCCACTCTACGTCTTCTGATGCCGCCTCGATCAACGTCGCCGAGGCCGACCTGATGGACGTGGCCGCACCGCCGCCCGGGGACTAGACGTCAAGGCTGGAGGTGAGCGCCGCTTCTCTCTCGGGAGCGCAAACGAACCCACCGAGCCCAGCGTGCCCGGGGCGAGGCCGCGCGGCGCTCCCGCAAAGGTGCGGATGCGGCCGTCTGGATCGATGCGGCGCACCTGTCCGTTGTCTCCGTCCGCGACAAGCAGCGAGCCGTCCCGCCGCAGCCAGAGGTTCTCCGGGTCGTTCAACGCCGCCTTCGTCGCCAGCGCGCCGTCCGATGCGCGGCCCGGCTTGCCGGTGCCGGCCAAGGTTGAGACAAGGCCGTTGGGATCGATCGCTCGCACCGCGTGGTTGTGCTCGTCGCACACGTACACGGTGCCGTCCGGCGCCGCCACGAGGCACTGCGGCGAGTCGAAGCGGGCGTGCCGCGCCGATCCCCCGTCGCCCCCGTAGCCGGCCTCACCGGTACCGACGATGGTCTCGATGATCCCATCGGACGTCACGCGCCGCAGTACATTGTTCCCGGAGTCTGCGATCCAGAGCTGGTCCGCCTCGTCTATGGCGACGCCGTAGGCGCCGTTCAGTCGCGCCTGCGTGGCTGCTCCTCCGTCGCCGGAATAGCCGGGGTCTCCCGTCCCAGCGACGGTGTTGATGACACCGTATGGGGACACGCGACGGATCCGGTGGTTACCGTGGTCCGCAATGTAGAGGTTGCCGCGCGAATCGAGGCGCACGTCGAAGGGGCGTGCCAGCTCCGCTTCCCTAGCCGGCCCTCCGTCACCGGCCGCTCCTCTCCGGCCCGAGCCCGCCACTCGCTCGAGCCGTCCGTCGGGCCGGATGCGCAGCACCATGTGGTTCAGGGAGTCGGCGAAGTAGACGCTGGCGTCCGGGCCCACGCACAGGCCCTCCGGAGAGCCGAGATCCGAGTCGCGCGCGGGCTCGCCTATCGAGGGTCTCCCCAGCCGCCCTGTCCCCGCCACCACGACTGCGCGGCCCGAGGGCCCAAAGCGCCAAACGAGTCGCCCCCGGTCGGTCACAAAGACGTTGCCGTGGGCGTCCTCTCCAATGCCCATCGGATCCTGCAGCCGCACCGCCGCCGCGGGGCCGCCCTCCCCGGCCTCGGAAGGGGTAACGACCGGGTAGCGCTCGCGAGCGGCCTGCCACGCTGCTCGCTCTCGGCGCCAGCCGCGGTAGGTGGCGGAAAGCGGGCCGCTCAGAAGCACGGCAGCAATGAGCAGCGCAAGCGCCACCGCGGCGCGCAGGCAAGAAAGACGCGAGCTCACGACAGCGTTTTACCCAGATGGTCTGCGAGCCGGAGCGCCAGCGCCACGAGCGTGAGCGTTGGATTCGCATAGCCACCCGTCGGGAACACGCTACAGCCCGCCACGTAGAGGTTTCGCGTACCGTGGACACGGCAGTTTGCGTCAACGACGCCTCGCCTCGGGTCGGCATCCATGCGGCTTGTGCCCATGTGGTGGTGATTTCCAATGACGCGTCCCTGCCAAGGGGTAGGCTGGTCCTGCAGCCAATCCGCCACCTGCACCCGGCCGAATCCCAGGCGTCCAACCTCATGCGCGACGATCTCGGGTAGGACGCGCGCGGTGTGGGCGTCCAGATCGGTGAGCCGCCAGTCGAGGCACACGCGCCGCATTCCGAGCCGGTCGCGTTCCGAGCAGAGCGTGATACGACTCTCCGGATTCGGCGCCTGCTCACTGCGTACGTAGAGCGCGTATCGGTGTAGTCTCCGATAGCTCTCATAGAGGCCGCGACCAGCACCGCCCAGGTCCCGCAGCAGGCTGCCCACGCTGTAGCCGAGATCCCCGGCGTCATTGCTCGCGGCAAGCCATCTGCGCAATGCCATCAGGGCCTGGAACCCCGACGATGTCTTGCCCGGGGGCGGGACTGGGCGAAGCTGGATGCTGGTGTTGAGGAGGCGCCGGCGGGCCAGGATCTCGTCGGTCAGACCCAGGCGCGGCTCGCGCCGCACGCCGTCGGCCTCGAAGGGGCCGTAGGCGGTCTCCCAGATGGCGGGGTCGGCGGGTAACAGCACGCCGCAGTCGAAGGAGAGATGTTCGTTGAAGAAGCGGCCCACCAGCCCCGCGTCGTTGCCGACTCCGTCGCGCGCCACATCGTCCGATTCGAGCAGCAGGCGCGGGTTCTCGATGCCACCGAGGGCCAGCACGAAAGCCCGGGCGCGCACCGGCAAATCGCGTCCATCGGGGCGGCGCACGCGCATGATCTCCACCGCACGGCCGTCCCGATGTAGCCCGATGTTCACCACCGGGGCATGAAGCCAGACGTCGACCGTCTCCGAGGCGGCCAGCGCCCCCCGGTATTTCTCTCCCATCCGCGTCGGCGGGCTGATTTGGAAACCCTGAGGATGAAAGATTTCGAGGGGTAAGAGGTCCGGGCGCCGTCCCTGACGCGCCAGGTAGGCGGGGTCATACTCGTGGGCCCCGCCGAGATCAAGGATGTCTTGCGCCGCTTCGTAGTAGGGGTCGAGATCGTGGCGCTCCAAGGGCCAGCCGCTCCACGGCACCCACTCGCGGCGCTCGAAGTCGATCGGTCGCAGCGGAGCGCACTTGCCGCCCCAGTGGTCCGTGCTGCCGCCGAACGCTCGAACGCGCGTCGCCGACAGCGGGTAATAGGGCAGCCCGACGCTCTCCCCCTCGTAGAGCGAGAGACCATCTGTTTCGGGCGTGAATCCGCCAGCCTCGAGCACAGTCACGCGTAGGCCGCACCCGAGCA
>CAZTOE010000224.1:0-1502 GCA_964615045.1 uncultured Spirochaetales bacterium | reverse complement strand
CGCGGCGATGGCAATACCTGCAGCGCCGCCCCCGGCGATGCACAGGTCACACGTCAAGCTCTCCGGTGCCGCGCCCTCCCGCAGGTCGCGGATCATGCCGAAGTGCGTCGAGCTGTCGTTCCCATGGTCGCTCGTATGCCTTGGCTCGGGGTCGACGAGGCCGCGGCAGCGTTCTCCGATCCGTTATCGACAAGCTCTGCGCGCAAGTTGAGGTCCTTTGCTGGTCGCCTGCGCCTCTGAGTCGACGATACTGCGCCGGGATTGATGGACCCGGTGCTCTCGGTCTGGAACTCGACTCCTCCCGTCTGGACCTGGCCGCTGCCCGCTAAGGTGATGTGCAGAGAGATCTGGATGTTGGTGGGCGCGCCCGGATCGTCCGGCTCAATTGCCACGTCATACTGCACGAACGCACCGATGGTGTTGAGGAACGTTGTCGTGCAGTTCAGCAGTCGGACGCTCGTCAGGGAGACCGGGGTCTCCTGGAACTCGGAGGCGACGGCGGAGCCGGTGATGCTGATCGCCTCGCCCTGGCCGTTCGTGCCCGCCCCCTGCCCGCTGACAGGGCCGGCCGTCTCGCGGGATTCGTCGACCGCGAAGCCGTCGAGACACGAGATCTTGAAGAAGGCGGAATAGGCGGCCGGGTTTGGGACGCCCCCGGCGGCCGGCGACGGAGCCAGTGCGAGAAGGGCCAGCAACGGCCCACAGAGCGATCGAAATCCTGTCATGCGTTAATCCTCCGAGGACGGTCTGCTGCTCGTCTGTGGAGAAAGGCGAACGATTCGCCATGCGGCGGTCCCTGTTCTCGCGGAAGCGCTCGCACCTGGACCCGTGGTTTAGCGCTCCTGCCAGAGCAGGCCTCCAAGGTCGATCTCCGGCTCGCGGCCGTCGACCAAGTCGGCAACGACGCGGCCCGAACCGCAGGAGAGCGTCCACCCCTGGTGGCAGTGGCCAGTGTTGAGGAAGAGGTTTGCGATGGGCGTCGCACCGAGGAGCGGGGTGCCACTCGGCGTCACTGGGCGCAGCCCCGCCCAAAGCTCAGCCCGGTCGGCGTCGTAGCAGTCGCGCAGGCCCGGGAAGACGGAGATCGCGTTGTCGACGATGGCGCGACAGCGCACTGGGCTCGGCGTAGTGTCGTAGCCCGCGACCTCGGCGGAACCCACCACGCGCACGCGGTCGCCGAGCGGTGCCAGCGCAAACAAACGCCCCTCGTCGATTACGGGCATCTGCACCGGCGACTCCCATCCGCGGCTCGGCATCGTGATCGAGACCCCCTTCACGGGATAGATCGGGAGGTCGATTTCCTTCCGAAGATCCTGATCGAGATCGCGGTCCGGGAAGACACGGTCGACAGGGTTGTGCAGGCCATCGTAGAAGCTGCCAATACCGGGCACATCGGTGATGGCAAGATCTTCGTCGGCCCGTTGGAGGAGACGATCCGGATCCGGCGAGCGAGGCCCGGACGCCATTTGACCTTCCCCCGGTAGCCGAGCGCTTCGCGCCCG
>CAZTOE010000223.1:0-7583 GCA_964615045.1 uncultured Spirochaetales bacterium | reverse complement strand
GTTTTGCGTCTCGGCGGGTATGATCAGCGACCGGCCGACGCTCGGCATCGCTCCTCCGGTGGAGTAGGGGCTCGGGCTCCCGGGGGTCGGATCGCCCGCTACCGACGCTTGCAAACGGGGACACACTACCGGATTCCCGGCTCACCTCGAGGCAGGCTAAACGGTCAGGCTAACGGGTTGGAGGCCGGTTGAAACCGCAGGCGAACGATGGCGGCAGGGGCGCTCACCGGGAAGACCCGGCAGGAGAGGTGTGGAATCCCCTCGCTCCGAGCGATCTTGCACCGCAGGGCGAAGTCATTCCCTCGAGCGCGGGGCCGGGGTTTGAGGGATAGCCCATGCGCGCCGGTCGTCGCATTCTCGTCGTAGTCCCGGCTCGTGGGGGCAGTAGAGGAGTCCCGCTCAAGAATCTGAGGCCGGTGGCCGGCGTTGCCCTGGTCGCCCGGGTCGGTCACCTCGTGCGAGAGCTCGCTTGGGTCGACCGCGGGGTGGTTTCAACCGATCACGCCGAGATCGCACGCACGGCCCGGGAGTCGGGCCTCGACGCCCCGTTTTATCGCCCCGAAGGGCTTTGCGGTGATCGCGTGGGCGACCTCGACGTCTTGACCCACGCGCTGCGCGCCACCGAGGAGGACGACGACACGCGCTACGACGTGGTCGTCATGCTGCAGCCGACTTCGCCGCTGCGGCGCGCCGAGCACGTGACGGCGACGCTCGACCACCTGCTCGATGGCCGCTGGGATTCGGTCTGGACTGTGAGCCCCACGGACCTGAAGGCCCACCCGCTCAAGCAACTTACCTTGGACGAGGCACGCCTCAGCCTCTGGGACCCGATGGGAGCCCAGATCGTGGCGCGGCAACAACTCCGGCCCACCTACCACCGCAACGGCGCCGCGTACGCCTTCACCCGGGCTTGCCTACTCGACCAGCAGACGATCTTGGGCGAACGCGCCTCGGCGGTCGTGCTCCACGAACCCATGATCAGTATCGACACGCTGGAGGATTTCGCCCGGGTCGAAGACATCCTGCGCTCGCGGGGGCAGCGCGACCCCTCCCCTCCCCCCTCGCACGCCCCCTCGGTTTCGCGGGCCGCTCTTTTGCCGACCTCCGCGACACGCACCTTCGTCGTAGACGTCGACGGCGTGATCGCGTCGCTGGTGCCGGGCAATGAGTACGAGCGGGCCGAGCCGCTTCGGGGCAATATCGAGCGCATCAACGCGCTCCACCGCCGGGGCCATCGCATTGTCCTCTACACGGCGCGCGGATCGATGACAGGCAGGGATTGGCACGACGTCACGCGCCGTCAGCTCTGCAATTGGGGGGTTTGCTACGACGAGCTCCGCTTCGGGAAACCGGCGGCGGACTACTACATCGACGACCGCATGATCTCCTTGGAGGACGCCGCCGCGCTGATGGACGGAGGCAAGCGATCCTAGCGGGGTCGGTCGGGCAGATAGCCGTAGAACGGAGCGAGCTCCTTCGCCACAAACGCCTCCATGCGCGCGAGCTCGGGCTCGGAAAAGTAGTCGCGGAACCCGCCGACCACCGCGCGACGCACCTTGAAGGAATCCGCGTCGTCGGGATCGCCTGGAGTCAATCGAGAGTTGCGGAAGAAGTTGGTGCGTTCCTTCTCTTTCAGCGCCTCAAAAGCCCCGAACTCGACGGCCGCCGCGAGATCGTTCTCGCTGCACGTGATGCCGAGAAAACGGGCCACGTCGCCAAGCACCTGGGCGGTATGCTCGCGCATGGCTTCGTAGGTGACAAAAAGGACGGCCCGGCGCTCGCAGAGGCGCCTTTGCCAGGCGTTCAGGTAGTCGACAATTTCGGGCAGGCCCTGTTCGCTCGCCATCACGAAGTCGTACATCGAGAGCGCGTCGTCGGCGACGCCGTGGAGCTCCTTCTTGTACTGCTTGGTGCGCTTCGCCCAATGAAAGTACTGCGAGACGGCGACGTCGCATGGATGTCGCGCCAGAAACACGGTGGGTTTGCGCGCCCAACCGGGTTCGACTCGGGGTTCGACTCGGGGTTCGGCGAGGGGCTCGACCGCGGGCGGGCGGCTCTCATCGAGAGCCTGACCCAGGTAATGACCGTGGGTGTAGAGAAACGTGGGAACCGCTGGATTCACGCGGCTCCAGTTATCGAACTCCATGAGCTCGTTCTCGGGCAGCCCGTAGCGTACTTGAAACAGCCGCGAGAGCATCACCCGGAGCCAGGTGCGACCGCTCTTGGCGTGCGAGAGCACGATCGCATCCGCCTGGTTCGCACGGCGGAGTTCTTCGCGCGCCCGAAGCCGGTGGCCCACCGCAATCCCCGCCTGGCGGGGGAGCGCTGCGATCGAAAGCTTGACGAGGCCGCGGGTGAGTTTTTTGCTGAGATCGACCATGGTCGCGGGTCTGTGGAGAGGCGTCCGCTAGCTTAGCCTGCTGGTGGGAGCCCGCATGAACTACCTCGATCCGGCGCGTCTCGAAGCGATCGACACCCAAGCGTTTCTGCGCCAGAAACCCTATCCGTGGGTTAACCCCGCAGCGCTCCTCACGGACGCCGCGTATGACGTGCTCCGAAAAAACCTGCCGAACCTCGACCTCTTCGAACGCCACTTCGGAATCGTGCGCGCCCACGAGCAGACGAGCCACGACCGGTTTGCTCTCGAATACGAACCCAGCTTGGCGGTTCCCGCGCCCTGGCACGAGTTCGTCAGAGAACTGCAGGATCCGGTGTATCGGGCCTTCTTGCGCCGCTTGTTCGGAACGCGTTGGTTGCGGCTCAGCTTTCACTGGCACTACACCCCGACCGGGTGCTCGGTGTCGCCGCACTGTGATGCCAAACACAAACTCGGCTCGCACATCTTCTATTTCAACACGGAAGCAGACTGGGATCCCGCCTGGGGCGGTGAGACTTTGATCCTGGATGACGGGGGACGCTTCCCGCGCCGCTCGGCACCCAGCTTCGAGAAATTCGACCACACCACTCCGGCCCGTGCGCTCGGAAACCGCAGCCTGCTGTTTCGCCGGGGCGCGAAATCCTGGCATGGGGTTCGGGTGGTCAGCTGTCCGGAAGACCGCATGCGAAAAGTGTTCATCGTCGTGATCAACCGCGTCCCGTTCGCGGATCGTCTCCGGCCGGCCGGCCGCGCGGGCGGGTAGCGCGAAGCCGGCAGGCTGCCCAACCGGCGTGTTCGGCGATCAGCGCGTCGGAAGAAGACGCGTGGCGCTCAACGCTCGCGAGCAGCGTGGGATCGCCGCTGTTGCCCGCCGCGATCAGCGCATTACGTAGCATGCCCCGGAACTTGGCTCGCCGAAGGGCACTTCCGTGCGTTTCGCGCCGCCAGCTCTCCTCGTCGAGCTCGAGGAGGCGCAAGAGACTCGGGTTTCGCCAACCCGGCCGCGGGGCGAACGAAGTCCGCAGGTCCAGCGAAGCCACCGGCGGCTGGCGGCGTTTGGGGCCATTCCACGGACAGACTTCCTGACACAGGTCGCATCCGAACACCCAATCCTCCTGCGCTTCGCGCAACGGCTCGGGAATGGCGCCCCTCAGTTCAATCGTCGTATACGCAAGGCACCGCCGGGCATCGAGAAGGTAGGGTTGGGGAAACGCGCCGGTCGGGCAGACGTCGAGGCACGCCCTGCAGGTGCCGCAATGGTCGGTCTGGACGGGGTCGGGCTCGAGCAACAGGTCCGTCAGCACGACGCCGAGGAAGAGATAGGAACCGAGGCGCGGATGAATCAGACAAGTGTTCTTGCCAATCCAACCGAGACCCGCGGCAGCGGCCACCGCCTTCTCCAACACGGGGCCGGTGTCCACATAGGCCCGCCAGCGCGTCGGACGTGCCGCGATCGAAGCGAGGCCTTCGCCCACCCTGCGCAGCGCCGCACCCAAGACCTCGTGGTAGTCCGCCCCGGCCGCGTAGCGGGCGATGCGGCCGGTGGGCGCGGCGGGCGATTCCGGTTCGGGCGGAGCGGAGTCTCGATCTGACGGCGGGGCATAGACAAAGCCCACCGCGATCAGCGACTGCGCGCCGGGAAGGACGCGACCCGGTTCGGCGCGCTCGTCGGCCCGACGCTCCAGATACGCCATCTCACCGTGGTAGCCACAGGCGAGCCAGTGGCGAAACGCGTCGGCCCCGGGTGGGGGCGTGGCGGGCGCGATCCCCACGAGGTCGAATCCCTCGGCACGGGCATGCTCCTTGACCCGAAGCGTCACTGCGCGCAACTTGCGATGATTCACGAACCGCCTTGCCTCCAGGCCTAGGCTACGGCAGCGAGCCGCGAAGCCCCCAACGCGATGCTCACCCGCGGGGATTCGACAAGAGAAACACGTCTCAAATCCTTTCCCTCTTGCTCCGATACCTCGTGCTGAGTAAATTCCCGCAATCCCGGGAGGATTTCGAAATGAATATGCAGCTAAGAGCCCCTGAGCACGTTGAGCAGAGCGGACAAGACTGGGTAAAGCCGTCGATTGAAGTGATTTGCCTCGCTTGTGAGATCAGCGCTTACGCCCCCGATCAGGACGGACCGCTGTTCTAGGCGCTCTTTCTGGCTCCGGGTGCTTGTGACCTTTGGTGAAACACCGCCATTAGCGCCCGCCGGTCAAACGACAACGGGATCACGGCGTCCCCGGCCGCGAATGGTGGCGGCTCGGTGGATGCGAAACCCACCTCAGAGGCCGGCGTTCGCCGTAGCCTGACCACACAGGTGGGCGACGCATTGCGTCGCTATTTCGTGACCGGCATCCTGGTGTTCGCGCCAATCGCCGTCACGATCTGGTCAATTTTCTGGATTTTCCAGAAACTCGACAACATCCTGCTCCCCCACATTCTCCGGTTCGCTTTCCCAGGCGTCGACCAACCGCCGCGCCTACCACCCCTGGTGGGCGCCCTGTTCACGATCCTCGTGGTGCTCCTATTGGGCGTGATCGCACGGCACTTCTTCGGGACTGAGCTAGTGCGGGTGGGCGAACGGCTGTTGACGCGGGTGCCGGTGGCTCGCAGCATCTACGCCGGTGTCAAGCAGTTGACCGAAGCGATCTTCACCTCCCGGGAGAACCAGGGATTCCGTCGCGTGGTGCTGATCGAGTATCCGCGCAGGGGAGCGTGGGCGGTCGCCTTCACCACGGGACCCGCCGCCGCCATGGTGCAGGAGAAGTCCGACCGGCCCATGGTCAACTGCTTCGTGCCGACGACCCCCAACCCGACCTCGGGGTTCTACCTGTTGGTGCCGGAAGAGGAGATCCGACCCATCGACATCTCGGTGGAAGACGCCTTCAAACTCGTGATGTCGGGTGGCCTGGTGACTCCCGAGCGAAGCACCCGGAGTGGATCGAAGCCGCGATGAGTGCTTCCGACGCCCCCGGCGATCTGGCAGCGAGGCACTGCGTGCCGTGCCGCGGAGACACGCCGCCGCTCCGCGGCGAGGCGCTGCGACCGCTCCAACGTCGGATCGACGCGGAGTGGCGAGCCGTCGACGAGCATCACCTGGAGCGAACCTACCGCTTCCGGAATTTCCGCGAGGCGCTCGCCTTCACCAACCAGGTGGGCGAGATGGCCGAGGAGCAGCGACACCACCCGGATCTCACGCTGGCCTGGGGTCGCGTAGGAGTGTCGATCTGGACCCACAAGATCGACGGCCTCACCGAGAGCGATTTCGTTTTCGCCGCAAAGTGCGACGCGCTCTACCGGAGCACCCAGGACTGAACGGGCGGAAGTCGCCCGGCCCGGCTTCCGCTCACAACAGCTGTCGCAAGACGTACTGCAGAATTCCCCCGTGGCGGAAGTATTCCACTTCCGTCGGCGTATCGAGGCGGACCCGAACCGAGAACTCGAGCGTCGCCCCCTCACCTTGCGCGCGCACCGAGAGTCGTGCGTCCCCGGTCAAGCCCCTGCTCACCAGTTCGCGCAAGCCAGTCAGATCGAACACCTCGTGTCCGCTGAGGCCCAGCGATTCCGCGCTTTCACCCGCCTCAAACTCACAGGGAAGGATGCCCATTCCCACGAGGTTGGAGCGATGGATCCGCTCGTAGCTTTCCGCGATCACCGCCCGGACGCCCTGAAGACGCGGTCCCTTGGCCGCCCAATCGCGGCTCGACCCAGAACCGTACTCGCGACCCGCCAGGATGAGCAGCGGCGTTCCTTCCCGAGCGTACGCCATCGCTGCGTCGAAGATGGACATCTCGTTCCCCGTCGGAAGATGGATCGTCACACCCCCTTCGGTGCCGGGCGCCAACTGATTGCGCAAGCGCACGTTGGCGAACGTTCCCCTCATCATGACCTCGTGGTTGCCGCGGCGCGATCCGTAGGAGTTGAAGTCGCGGCGCTCGATTCCATGCCCTTCCAGATAGCGGGCAGCGGGGGACTGGGCCGCGATGCTTCCAGCCGGCGAGATATGGTCGGTCGTGACGCTGTCTCCCAACACCGCGAGGACCCGCGCTCCCCGAATATCGTCGACGCTCTCGGGTGCCTCGCGGCTCATCCCGTCGAAGTAAGGCGCGCGGCGGACATAGGTAGACGTCTCGTCCCACGCGAAACGCTCACCTTGGGGCACCGGCAGGCCATTCCATTCGGCATCCCCTCGGAACACGGCTCGGTAGATGTCCCGAAACATCGAGGCCTCGACGTCCCGCTTGATCAACTCCTGGATCTCGTGCGGGCTCGGCCAGATGTCGCGCAGGTACACCGGCTCGCCGTCGCGGTCGAGGCCGAGGGGCTCGTTCGCGACGTCGAGATCCATGCGCCCGGCCAACGCGTAGGCCACCACCAGCGGCGGGGACATCAGATAATTCGCGCGCACGGCGGGGTGCACGCGGGCCTCAAAATTGCGATTGCCCGAGAGCACTGAGCAGACCACCAGTTTCCCGCGCTCGATGCCTTCGGCGACGGGCTCGGGAAGTGGGCCCGAGTTTCCGATGCACGTCGTGCAGCCGTAACCCACCACGTAGAAGCGGAGCTGTTCGAGGTAGCCGAGCAGCCCGGATTGCTTCAGATATTCGGTCACGACCTGCGAGCCCGGCGCGAGCGAAGTCTTGACCCACGGGCGGACCTCGAGTCCCCGCTCTACCGCTTTCTTCGCCACGAGGCCCGCCGCCATCATCACGCTCGGATTCGAGGTGTTGGTGCAGCTGGTGATGGCGGCGATGACGACCGATCCGTGATGGAGGGTAACGGGCTCGCCTTCGATCTCGATCTCGATGGCGGAGTCGTGAGTCGCGTAATCGGGTGCCGCCGCCACCGCGGTATCGGTCAGCTCGCCCAGCGCATGGCGGAAGGACGACTTCGCGTCGGAGAGGTCGATGCGATCCTGCGGGCGCTTGGGGCCGGCGATGCTCGGTTCGACGCTTCCCAGATCGAGGCTCAGGGTCTCGGAGTATTCCGCCTCGGGAGTGCTCTCGTCGTGGAAGAGCGTTTGCTCGCGGGCGTACGCCTCCACCAATGCGATCTGTTCTTCGCTTCGGCCGGAAAGTCGGAGATAGCGCAAGGTCTCGGCGTCGATTGGAAAGATCCCACACGTCGCGCCGTACTCCGGTGCCATGTTGGCGATCGTCGCGCGGTCCGCCAGGGGAAGGTGGGCGAGGCCCGCTCCATAGAACTCGACGAA
>CAZTOE010000222.1:0-7639 GCA_964615045.1 uncultured Spirochaetales bacterium | reverse complement strand
CGAGGTCGGCGCCCGCCTCGGTGAACCGACCCCCTTTGCGCCCGGCCGTCCGAGTATACGGGCGCGGCCGCCCGCGAGGATACCGTGGACTGGTGCGGTGGATCCGGGAGGCACGGCGCGCACGAGGCCGCCCTACGCGACTTCGACGACGATTTTGCCCGCACTTCGCACAGAAACTCGCCGCGTACAAAGCAAGGCGGAAGAACCACAATGACCTATCCGAAATGAACCCGGAAGAAAGCCACTACCGGACGATCGCTGCGATGCGGAGCCACCCGTGCGAGTGGGCGAGAAGGCGAACTTGTGGAACTGAGCCCCCTCACCTCCGGCGGCGGCGCACCCCCAGCAGGGCCGCGAGTGCGACCAACCCGGCGAGCGTGGCCTCTGGCTCCGGCAGCGTGGTGAGGACGGTGGCGCCGAACTCCCCGGTAGCGTCCTGGGCCGTGACGAAGCGCGGCCCACCGGAAAGCGGGCTGGGCAATGCGAAGCTGCCGGCAAAGCCTCCGGCCCCGTCGGTCGTCTCGCTCAGGACCGTGCGGTTGCCGACGAGGACATCGAAGCTCGTGCTCGGGGTGAGGCCGCTCACTTCGAACGAGACGCTGTCGCCGGCTCCCGGCGCCTCGGCGGCCTCGGTCGTCACCTCGAGCACTGGGTCCCCCATGTACGCCTCCTGGTCGAACACCAGCGACGTGGCGTCGTTGGCCGCGAACGGCTGATCGAAGGGCTCCGTCTGGAGGTAGAACGGCACCTGTGGCGCCGAGAGCCCGAGGGCCTGCTTCGAGAGCACGGCAAGGAAGCCCGTCGCCGAGGGGACTGGATCCCCATTCGCGAAGTTGATGCTGATGTTCGAGAAGAAGGCCCGCGAGCCAGGAAACCTCTGGAAGGTGTCGTTGTTCCCGAAGTAGGTCCACGTGATTGGCCCGGACATCCCCTGCTCGAGGTAGAACTGCACCTCGCGCTCGATCCCCACGGCGCCCGCCGGCCCCGTGAGTCCGGTATTGACGTTGCCATCGCTGTCGACGTAGAGGTGGAGCGCCACCTGTTCCCCGGCAAGCGCGACCCAGTTGAGCGTACCTCCCATGAAGATGCGATCGTCGTCCATCTGGCTCCACACATAGAACTGGTCGATGTCGAAGCGGGAGCCTCCCGCGGCGTCGCCCAGGTCGTCGCTCACGCGGCCGATCTGGCGGAGATACGGGGTGGTGGTGCCGTCGAAGTGGTCGAAGACCCGGCCGGTCACCCGGAACGGTTTCACGACCTGGGTCTTGGCGAGCTGGATCTCCGGGAAGGTGGTGTCTTTCAGGCCGTTCACCTCGATATAGGAAGCACGCACGTCGAGGGGCTGAAGGATGTTCGTGGGAACGTCGTCGGACGAGCTGGGCGTCGGGTGCTCTCCCCCCTCGAAGTGGAAGAGCTCGTGCCCGAAGACGTTTGCGGCGAACCGCTGGGCCAGATCGAAGCCGGCCCCCAGCTTCCACTCAGCGAAGAGATTGGCGCTCCCGAACTGCACGGCGCCGTCGGCGCCGCCGAAGTCGCTCAGGTAGTCCTCGGCGCCGAAGCCGAGGTAGATACCGTTGTGGCCCCGTGTGTCGAAGAGCTGGCTGAAGAAGGTCTGGCTGGCGCGGAACTCGCCGAAGGTCAGGTTCCCGTCCATGTCCTGGTCGCCCGCCACTACGTCGATGGCATAGCCCATCGGGACGAAGCGCAAGTGCAGGGGCCGCACCAGTCGGTTGGTCTTTTTCACCACCTCCTGCATGCTCGCGACGTCGATGCCGGCGTTCGTGAAGGCTCCCACGAACGTGGGGGCGGCGGTGAACGTCCGGCTCTGCCAGAAGAGCGCCACGCTCAGGCTGTCGGGGAGCCCGTCGTCGTCAGTATCGAAGTCGGTGGGATCCGTCTGGAACTCGTAGAGCTCGCGGTTGTTGGAGAGGCCGTCAAGATCCGTGTCCTCGTCGCCGTCGGGGATGCCGTCGCCGTCGGTGTCGGGGTTGTTCGGGTCGAGGCCGAGCGCGTTCTCGAGGGTGTCGTTGAGGCCGTCGAAGTCCGTGTCGGGGAACGGGCTGGCGTCGTAGACGACGAAGGTCGGAAGATTTCGGGCCAGGCCGTAGCCGCAGGCGGCCGCACCGGGGTCAAGAAAGGTGGCCCCGTCCAGTGCTTGGACGGTGAAGTTGGCCGCACCGTAGTAGAACTCGGAGCACCCGCCGGGATCCGCCGCGCGAAACTGCGACGCCGGCACAAGGTGCGCGTTGCCCATGGTGTCGGTGAGAAGGAGCACGAGCGTGCCCATGATGGCCAGCATGGAGGCCTCCCATCGCGCCCCCCGAAGGCCTTTATCTCACGCGAGGTCCGGGGAGGCAACCCTCTCACGAGCGGATCGCCTCTTCGGACACGCCACCGGCCGCGCTTCACCGACTCGTAGGCCAGAACGGTGGCGCGAGGTAATCTCAGTGTAGAACTGGACTGACCTTTTCGCCTTTGGGCTGCGATACGCTCCCTGCTTGAGGAGGGAACCCCATGGACATCATGCAATTCGGGGCGATTCGGAAGTTGCGAGGAGGTAGCCGCGGCTAAGAACCAACCCGAACCGTTTTAGCTATCCGCGCAATACGCGCAAGGCGACGCGTGGGCGCATCATCGCCCAGGGTCGGTCGACGAGTCCTCCGACGCGGAGGATCGCCCCGGAGACGACCGGATCTCTTCCGGCGACGCGAATAGCGCGCCGCAGGTACCGGCCAACCAGTTTCGGCATCGGCGGAACTGGAGCATCGACACTCGGAAGATTCGCGTCGTTCCCCCACGCGAATTCGAAGGCCTGTGCGGCAGCCTTCACGGCCCGCGGGTAATACCTGGCCTCGAGCCCCTCGAGGTCGCCCACGAGGACCTTCTCCAGTTCGGTAGCCTGGAACGCAGCCGATGCGATGCCCTGACCGTACGAAGGGTTGTTGCTGCTGAGCGCATCCCCGATCGCAACGTAGCCACGGGGCATGCGGCTGCGCCTGAGCCGGTCGTAATGGTAGAGGCGCGTCGTCGGGTAGCCGACGGTCGCCGCTTCGCTGCACGGCTCGACATCCGAAACGAGCATGCCAACGTCCGGCACGACCAGGTTCTGAGCGAAGTTGCGGAACTCAGTGAGGTCGGTCGGCGGCGAGACTCCTCCGTAGGCGAAGAGCGTCACCAGCCAGCGCGGCCCCTCCACCGCGAATGCCACGGCGCCTCGCTCACAGCCCGCTGTCGCACCTACGACCGCCATGCTGTCGCCGTCGAGGTCGCCCCCGCGGCGCCTGAACAGTCGTGTTGCGTAGCGCACCCGTATTCTGGTCTCTGTCGAAGGCGGCGGCGGATAGCCCGCTTTCTCCAGCCAGCCCCGCGTTTTGGTTCCACGCCCCATGGCATCGACCACGAAATCGCTCGGGATCACTTCTTCAGGGCCTTCGCCGTCAGTGTGAACCCGAACACCCGAGATGATGTCGTCGCCATCGAAAACAAGGCCTCGTACGTCGCGGTGGGTCGCGATGATGAGATTGTCGAAAGCGCGAAGCCGCTTGCGGATCTTCGCGTCGAGCAGTGGGCGCGTCATGAGGAGAACGCCCAAGTCGTCGACGGGACGCGCTAGGCGTACGCCATTGACGATGAAACGGAGGTTGGACCCCACCCTCGTAGCGCCGTCATCCGCAAACTCCTTCGTGATGCCAGGAAACCACCGTTCGAGATGCGGCAGCGCGCCAGGGACAAGGTTGTTGGCGTGATGCGATTGCGGCGTTCCCTTGCGATGAACCGGCTGATTGGGTAGCTCGTCGCGCTCGACCAATGTCACCTGCTCGGCGTGATCCGACAGGGCGCGAGCGGCAAAAAGCCCTGCGACGCTTCCGCCCAGAACAACGGCACGAGGAATTTTAGTTGCGCGCGTCATGGCTTCGCGCTCGTCGCACGCTCACGGTCGCCTCTTGTGTTCGCCGCTCTGCCAGCCCATGCTCGGAATGCTACACGACCCAGCCCTTTCATACAGACGCCTCGACCCTCCCTCCTCAAGAACGGAACCGCACCTCATTCAAGTCGCAAGCCTCCGAGAGTTCGTCTGACCAATAGGGGGCTACGGTCACGGAGCCGCGATCCACGCGACATCGATGGTCAGCCGCGGTCGATCTCGCGTATAGTCGACTCGAGCTCAAGGGCGACGAAGAAGGTGTGATCCTCGCGGTGGGCGGCATGGCCGGCGGTTTCGCGATGTTCGTCAAGGACCACAAGGCGATATACGACTACAACTTTCTAGATGGCGTGCACTACATCCTCGAATCCAAAAAGCTGCCGACGGGCACCGTGGCCGTGAAGTTCAACTTCATCAAGACGCAGGAATTTGGCGGCAAGGGTTACATCAACGGTACCAAAGAGGCCGAAATCGACATGTCGCGGATGAATATCAGCACTTGGATACAGTAGGCAGGCAGAGCGTTCTGGGCTCGGTCGCTACTCCGCGGTACGCAGCGTCGGCATGATGTGCCTGGCGAAGAGCTCCTGCGTACGCAGCGCCCGCCAGCGGTCGATGCCGCCGTAGTAGCTCATAACAATGAGCTCTTGAAAACCGAACTCGCGCCGCAGGTCGTGGAGCTGTTGTCCGACCTTGTCCGGGGTCCCCACGAAGACGATCCCCGCATCCAGCAGTTCGCGGTACGAAAGGTCGCGCAGCGCGGCAAAATCTTCGGCCGCGTAGAACGCGTAGCCCGCGTCGGTCAGGCGCTGTTTCTCGGCCGGGCTCGAGCGGGCCAGACTGTCCATCGGAGAGACGTTGAAGTCGACGAAGTTTCGCACCGCGGATTCGGCTTCGTGCACTGCGCGCGCCTGGTCTTCGTCGATGTAGATGGCCTTGATGTAGCTCAGGTAGGGCTCAGTCGCGGCGGCGCGGCACGCGTCTAGGTAAAACTCCGCCGGCTCCTTGAACACGGACGCCGGCGCGGGACCCCCGATGCACACACCCCAGCCGCGCTGGGCCGCCTGCGCAAACCACTTGGTGCTGGTCCCGACTTGGAAAAGCTTCGGGTGCGGTTTCTGGAGCGGTTTGGGCACCACCGAGAGCTCGTTGGCGTGATAGTACTTGCCAGCGAAAGAGAAGCGATCCTCGGTCCAGGCTCGGAGCAGGATCTCGAGCGCTTCCGCGTAGCGCTCGCGGTTTTCCTCCAGCGCGATGTTGGCAGGTTCGTTGAGCCACGCATGGCCCCGGCCAACCCCGCACTCGAGGCGGCCGCCGGTCAAGATGTCGGCCTGGGCGATCTCTCCCGCGAGCACCATCGGGTTGTGTAGCGGTAGCGTGTGGCAGATCGCGCGAAAGCGCAGCCGCCGGGTACGCTGCGCCAGCGTGCAAAACAAAGCGAGTGGATTTGTGTTGATCGCGAACTGCTCAAAAAAGGGATGTTCGAGGGTCGTGAAGACATCGAAGCCGCGGTCGTCGGCATGTTCGGCCAGGCGAATCACGTCCTCGATCAACTCCGCGTGATTTCCGCCCGGCGGACACTGGATCTCGGTATAGGTCCCGAACTGCAGGGTCATCGAGCTGCTCTCCCGCCCGGCGCTGCGGCATCGGCGAAGATGCGTAGGGGCAGCAGCGCCGAGACCACCATCTTGAGCATATCGACTAGTTCGGAGATGCGCAGGTCGACCGCCACCGAGCAAATCGCGTAGACCTGCTGGGCGTTAAGCCGCAGAATCCGGCGCTCGCGGGTCTCACCCTTGCGCAGCCTGAAGCGTGCTGCTGCTCACCGGCGATGGATCTTTGTAGACGCGGAGGAATTCGATCGCGGCGTCATTGGTGTGGGCTGCGTTTTGTACCGAACGCGTGTTTTGTCGGACTTGCAGGCCGAGAAAGATCAGCGAAGCGACCACCGCCGCTCCGCCCACCAGCTCTTTAATCGACCCGAGTTCCATGATATCCATGGCAATCCCTCCTCAGGAGAGGAGGGTAGGGGCGAAGCCAGGGCGGCTAAATGGTCTTGTCGAGTCGCATCCCGAGCAGTTCGTGGGTCAGGTGAAAGCTCAGGTCGTGCACACGGCGTCGTTTCCACGGGCGCCGCCGGACAGCGCTGGCCAGGCGCCGCGTGGTGCGCGGCTTTTCCATGATTTTTTCGGCGAGCTCCCAAGCGCGCGGGAGCAGCTGGTCGAGCGGGTGCGCCTCGTTCACCAGACCCATCTCGACAGCCATTTTCGCGTCGATTTTCTCGCTGGTGTAGAGGAAGTAGGCGGCGCGTTTGAGCCCCATCAACTCCTGGAAGGTGAGTCCCTGGCCGTCGCCGGGGACCAGGCCGAATTGAAAGTGCGGGTCAAACAGCTCCGCGTGATCCGCGCACAGCGTGAGGTCGCAGAGCAGGGCAAATTCGGTGTGCAGGCCGGGCCCGTTGATGCAGCCGATCGTGGGGATGTCGATGTTGAAGATAAATGCCTCGAGTAACTTCGTGGCGTCCCAGTAGATCTGCTCGTAGAACGAATCGGAGGGCATCGCGTGAAGCGGTTCCTCACCCATCTCGGTGTTGAAACCGGCAATCCATTGGTCGCCCGTTCCGCTAAAGATCAGCACCTCGTTGTCGGGATCGTTGCCAACGTCGAGCCAGAGCTGGGACCACGCGTTGTGCATGCGAAGGTCGTACTGGACGGGACCGCCGTCGCTGTGCATTTGCACCTGGAGAATGCCGTCGCGCCGTTCCATTTTGAAGTAGGCGGCGAACTTCTTCTGATAGTCGTCGAAGCGGGGCCGGCTCACGAGCCCGAGCCGTTGCTCGCTGGCCCGCGCGTTCGATCGTTCGTCTTGGGAAGTGCTCATGGTGCGACTCCTTTCGAGAGTGGAGATGGCGAGCTCTCGCCGATGGAGATTCTACCGGCAATCGGGAGGGGTTGCGGAGGAATCGAAGCGAGGTGGTCGATCGGTCACCGAGCTGGTGCGCCGCCCTGCGTATCTGCCGCGGACCACCGGTGAAGCGAGGTGACCTCCCCAATCGCCCCGAGTTCCACGATGTCCATGGGATGCCCTCCTTCGAGGAGGGAGGGTATCGCGGGCGAGTCAGCCGAGTTCCTCTGCCACTCCAACGGTGTCCCCTTTCACGGCTGTGAGGCTTTCGCACCGCTCCCTTCACTGGACCTCGCTTCATCTACGACCGTCCGAAAATCCTCGGATAGGTACATGGAGTTCGTTTGCCATGCGTCGTCGAGCACCCGGCTCTCCTCTAACATGCTGGCCGTTGTTCGAAGGAAAGGGACAAAAGAAGCATCTGGAAGCAAACCCAACTGGCGCTGTCGGTACATCGACTGAACCAGATGCATCCACATCGCGGCCATCCAAAGGGTTCTCGGTCTGGTAGACTATGCCTCCATGGCCGCGACTGGCACATCCGGCGCCTCGCAGGGCTACTTCGTCATCGCCGACATCTCGGGCTACACGGGCTTTCTCGCCAAGAACGAGCTCGAGCACGCACAGGGGATTCTCGGTGAAGTCACCCAGCTGCTGATCGAGAAGCTCTCGGCGCCGTTTCGCTTCATCGAGCTCGAGGGCGATGCAGTTTTCGTCTTCGCCCCGTACGCAGCCGTCGAGGATGCGGAGCGACTCGTCGAGATCGTCGAGGCCTGCTACGCGGCGTTTCGTATCCGGCTCGATCAGATG
>CAZTOE010000221.1:0-7743 GCA_964615045.1 uncultured Spirochaetales bacterium | reverse complement strand
ATAGCGGATCGCTTGACCGCTCGGTCCAGTCTCTGCGCTCCCGAAGCCGGGCTCGCGCCGGCGCCCACCGCTCCCGGTGGGGCGCCGGCGCGCAGGACGGCCCGGGCTGACACTGACAGGTGCACCGGAAGACCCGAAGGCCAGACCCTGAAAGCCTGAAACCCTGAAACCGGTTGGGAGGTGGGTTGGGACGTACGAGCGACACCCGAGAGAAGCTCCTCGAGGCGGCGTGTCGCCTGTTCCATCAGCGCGGCTACCAGAGCGTGAGCGTGCAGGAGCTGTGTGACGACGCGGATGTCAAGAAGGGCAGTTTCTACCATTTCTTTCGTTCCAAGCAGGAGCTTGCGCTCGCCATGATCGAGCGCCAGTGGGAGTCGGTTCGGAAGCGCGAATTCGAGCCGGTTTTCACGTCCGATTTGCCACCGCTGCGGAGAATCGAAGTCTTTTTTCGCAACCTTCGCGGGGACCTCGACCACGCGCGGAACGAAGGGGGGGCCGTTTGCGGTTGTCCCTTCGGCAACCTCGCGGTCGAAATGGCTGCCCAGGATTCGAAGCTCCGCCACAAGATCAGCGCGGTCTACGGGGAGTGGGCGGATTTCTTCGAGCAGGCGTTGCGCGAGGCGGAGTCGCGCGGCGAGATCGCGGTGCGGGACGCTCGCGGCCTTGCGGAGAGCCTCGTCGCGATGACCTCGGGAATCGCGTTGCTCGCCAAGGTCCAGAACGACGCGGCCGTCGCCGATCGCGTGGCCGATCAGGTGATGGTGGTGCTAGGCGGGCGCCGCACGGCGGATGCCGCGTCGATCTCGTCTTGACGACCGCCCTCGAGCGCGTGCGGCCAAGCTGACGAGACTGGTCCAGGCGAGCCAGGTCCCGCCTGGCTCGGGGGCGGCGACGATCTGAAACCCGTTGACGACCGAATCATCACTGATGTCGGCGGTCGTGATGGCGGTGATCAACAGATCTTCGGCCGTGCCCAACACGACGCCCGGATGCACCGCGTGCGTCATACCCTCCACGAAGCCGGGGAACATGAAGTCGTCCGGCTGCACCAGCCTCGGCACGCCGCCGACCTCGATGGTGATCGTGTGCTTCTGTGCCTCGACCGAATGCCACCCGTACGTGTAGACATCATAGACGCCGGCCGGAAGCCCCGAGATCGTGAAGTTCACCCTGTCGCCCGGGATGCTCGGCATGTCGTAGCCGTCGTCCATCAGGGCGGTTTCGTCACCCGGCAACGTCCATACGGTGGGGACGGAGTGACCGGCGCCGTCGAGATCGATGGCGAGCTCCCAGGAGGTTGCCATCCCCTGCAGATCCAACAGGGGCTGGGGCATCGTGTCGCCCACGTTTCCGACATTCCAGCGCCCGGGCTGGGCGGCGGCCGCGCCGTAGGCGTCCGAAGGCGTTCCCTCATTGCTGTCCGGACTGTGGAGGTCGACGTTCAACAGCGCCCGCGCCGGACTCCCCGCCGTGAGAGCCGCGCAGAGCGCCGCTCCGAGCAACCATGCGTGGGATCGCGGTTTCGCTGCGGCCATGAGGTCGCCTCCAGACGATGGTATCGGCAGGCCGAGCCATCTGATCAAGAGGCAGCGGGGCGGCAGCAGAGGGGCGGGCGCGGGGGTCCCGACCCAGACCCGTCTCGATGCGCCCCATTCCGACGTGATCCGCGCGCTCAGCCTGGTTTACAATGGGAGCGCGGATCGAAACCGCAACCTGTAAGGCCACGCGAAGGCATTTTCAGCCATGTCTGGCCATCGCGCCGGGACACAGCGCAAGGAGACCGCCATGCCGCTTCCCCAAGACATATCGCCTCTGAACCCCGAGATGATGGATACGCTGATCCGGGCCAAAGACATGCCCTGGATCCCGGCGCAAGACGACCCGAAGCGAGCATTCTTGAAGATCTTGTGGACGGGCGCCGAGACCGGTCGTTGGGCGGTTCTTCTGCGTTGGCTCAAGGGGTACGTGGCGCCTGCCCACAAGCATTTGAGCGCCGCCCACACCTTCATCCTCTCCGGCAAGCTCCAGGTTCGCGACGGCGTGCTCGAGGCGGGTGACTATGTCTACGAGCGCAACGGCATGGTGCACGGGGCGACGACCGCCCTCGAGGACACCGAGTATCTCTTCATCTGCGACGGCGCCGTGCTTTTCTTCGACGAAGACCGCTTCACCTCCTATCTCGGGTGGGAAGAGCTCGAGCGCATCAAGCAGGAGTTCGACAAGAAGCAGGCGGCGGCTTAGCGCGCCGCAGCGCATGCCGGCAGCCGTTGGGTGCCAACCGACGGGTTCGCCGATCAGGAGCGACTGATGGCGGACAGGTTCGCGATCCACGAGTTGTTGGCCCGCGCCGCTTATGGCTATGACGAGGGCGATCTCGATCTGCTCGGGAACTGTTTCGACCGGGACGCGACCATGACGATCGTGATTGCCCAGGGCGACACGGTGGGCCCCTTCCGGGGCAGCGCGGCAATCCTGTCGTTCATGGGGGACTCGCTGGCCTCTCAGGACGATCAGCGCCGCCACGTGATTTCGAACATCTTCTTCCGCGAGGAGCGGGAGGAAGAGGCCACGGTGGTGTCGAGCCTCGTACTCTCCGCAGTCAAGGACGGGCGTCTCCGGATCCTTGCCACCGGGATCTACCGGGATGAGGTGGCACTTTGCCACGATGGCAGCTGGCGGATCCGCGAGCGCTTTCTGGCCCTCGACTGTCCATATTGAGCGGGACTCGCGATTCGACCGCGCTTCGCCCCAGGCACGGGGGTGCCGCCCCGCGGACGGAACCCGCTCGGTTCCCCGCCGGAAAACAGAAAAAAAGTGCCCCATGGGAACCGAATACGTTGTATGTAACGTATCCATCACGAGATCGGTGCCGCGCAGTGGGGATGGTGGGCCACCGCGTGTGCCATGCGAGCATCCACCAGCACTCGAGGAACCCCATGGTCATCACCAAGCGCTGGGCCGCGCTATGCGCGGCCTTCGCGATTGTCCTTCCCCTCTCGGCCGGCGCCGTCGGTCCCGAAGTCACCCTGGAATGGATCAAGGCGCAGAAGAGCGTCACGCCCGAATTCAAGGCCGGGGACGTCATCACATACGAAGACGCCGATCTGATCCGCCCCTTTGTCCCGCCGTCCTATCAGGGCATCATGATCTTTGATGGCATGTCGGTGAGGATCGGTGAGACCTCCGACCTCTCGCCCTCCGACGCCTACAAGCAGGCCACGTTGCAGCACCAGGGCCAGGTGGTGTTGGCAGAGGACGGCGCGATCGAGAATTACGTCGCCGGCCAGCCCTTCGACCAGGCGAAGTTCCGGCCGGAATCCAAGCCCATGGAGAACGGCGACGGCTTCCGGGCGATTTGGAACTTCAACTTCCGGTGGCAGTGGCAGGGCCTCGCGCTGCGGCGGTTCTACGGCACCTGGGTCCGCGCCGGGGGCGAGCACGACACCGCGGGGAAGATCGAGGCCGGCTACGACGACATGTTCCAGGGCGGCGGTACCTTCCCGCGCATCTTGTGGGGCCGCTACGACCGCGCGTACATGAACTACCGCGCTGACCTGGCGGCCGAAAACTATCGGATGCAGGGGAGCTGGGCAGACGGCACCGAGTACCGCGAGCTCACGGGTTTTGAGGAGCCCTTCGACATCCGCGGCACGGCATTCCTGATTCTTCGCTACACCGACCCGCGCAAGACCGACGACTCGTGGGCCTACATTCCCAACCTGCGCCGGGTGCGCCGCATTTCGGTCGAAGTGAAGTCGGACTCCCTGCTCGGTACCGACCACACCATCGAGGACTTCTACTGCTTTGCCGGGCGCCCCCTCGAGCACGAGTGGCGCTTCGTCGACCGCGTCAAGATCCTGTGGATCGCCCGCTCGGAAAATCCCTACGCCAAGTTCTACGGTCCCAATGGATGGGCCCAGGGCTTCGACCGCTGGGAGCTCCGGGACATGAACGTGATCGAGCAGCTCCCGACCTTCCAGCCTGATCACCCCTACAAGCGCAAGTACATCTTCACCGACATCAATATGGGGGACTGTGGCTTCGCGGAGTCCTACGACCGCGCGGATGAGCTCTGGAAGGTGTGGCAACTCTCCAAGATCTGGAGTGAAGATGATGTCTTCTACGAGCAGCACCTCGGCACGCCGAGTCAAGATCACCGCGGCTGGCGCGTCCCTGCGTTCCAATCGATCAATGTGATCGACCTGCAGAACAATCGCGGCACGCTCTTTCCGTGTCAGGGTCACAACTACGCGCCGAAGAAGCTCAGCTACTTGAAGAAGATCCTGGACGTGAACTACCTGAGCCAGGGTCGCTAAGCGGTCGGTCGAGGCTCGCAGCGGTCCGCCTTTGGCGACCGCATGCTGGCCGAGAGCGATTTGGGGCATAAGCTCCACTCGAGTGCGGGCGTCCGACCTTAGGTCGGGCGCCCGTTTCTCGTTCTGACGCCGGCATGGCAGGGCCCACGCTGGCGTCGAAGCGTTCGGGGACTAAGTTCCGGCTCAACGAGGCACCTCCCGCTTGAGCTCTTCGCGAAAACCTCCCGAACGTGACGACCCCAAACGCCGCTCCCGGGTTCCGGCCGGACGGGTCGAACGACTGACTCGCATCGGCTGGATGGCGGGTGAAGCGGCAATGGGGGGTCTTTTCGAGAAGGCGCGACGTTTTGCCGGGGTGAGCGAGGGCGAGCGCAGTGCTTTCCTGACCGAGTCGAACGCCCAGCGTTTCGCCCGGCGACTTTCACACTTGCGGGGCGCGGCCATGAAACTCGGCCAGATGCTCTCGATGGAGGGTGACGACCTTCTTCCGCCCGAGGTTTCCCAAGCACTCTCGATCCTGCGCTCCGACGCGGACGCGATGCCGCCCGCCCAGCTCGAGGGTTGTCTACGCGCCGAGTACGGCCCGGCTTGGCGGGAGCGCTTCGCGGAATTCGAGTTCGAGCCTGTCGCGGCCGCGTCGATCGGGCAAGTCCACGCCGCGGTGACGCCGGACGGCCGCGAACTCGCGCTCAAAATCCAGTATCCCGGAGTCTCCGGGAGCATCGAGGCCGATGTCGACAATCTCGCGACCGCGCTACGGCTGGCGCGACTGCTTCCCAGTGATCTGGAACTCGACGGCATTCTCAAGGAGGCCAAGGAGCAACTGCGCGACGAGGCCGACTATCTCGGCGAAGCGGATCGCTTGCGCCGCTATCGAGCGCTGCTCGAGGACGACGCCGATTTCGTCGTCCCGCAGGTGCACGGCGACCTGACGACCGGACGGATTCTCGCCATGGACCGTTTGTGGGGCCTGCCGCTCGAAGATCTCTGTGGCCCGGACCATCCCCAGGAGCGCCGCGATCGGGTGGGCGCTTGTCTCTACCGCCTGCTTTTCCACGAGCTGTTCGAGTTCCGCTACATCCAATCGGATCCCAACCTCGCCAATTATCTGTGGTTGCCGAAGGAAGAACGCATCGGACTTCTCGATATGGGCGCGACGCGCCCCGTACCCGAGAGAATCTCACGCGGATATCGGGAACTGTTTCGGGCGGGAGTCGCCGGCGATCTCGAACGCCTCCACGCGGTGGCCCTGCAAATCGGGTTCGTCGAAGCCGACGAGCGGCCCGATCGAGTCGAAGGGCTTCTGCAGATCCTCGACCAGGCCTGCGAGCCCTTCGCGATGGGGGGCGTTTACGATTTTGGCAGTTCGACGCTTCTACCGCGCCTGCGGGAGTTGAGCCTCGACCTCACTTTCCGGAAGGGCTTCAGGCGTCCCCCGCCGCCCGAGACGCTCTTCCTCCACCGCAAGCTCGGCGGCACCTTCCTCCTCTGCGCACGGCTGCGGGCCCACGTCCCGGTCCGCGATCTGCTCATGGAACATCTCGCCACCTAGGAGTGTGCGGTGGGCTGCGGCGCCACCCCGCTGGCCTGCTTGGCGAGGAAGCCGGTTTCGGTTCGGATGCGCCGTGCCCCCGCTGCTGCCAACAAGTCTTCGATCGGGTTCTTCAGATAGTTTCGGTAGTACGGCTCGTGAAAGCGCTTGGGGAACTCCTCGAGGGGCCAGCGCAGGTCGCCCGCGTCGCACCACTGCAGCGAGTCTACAAAGCCCACAAAACCACCCGGCCGCACGACTCGAAGCGCTTCCGCGACGACCTGTTGGCGCACGCCGAAGGGCAGTTCGTGGAGAAGGAACACGGAGAAAACGGCGTCGAAGGAAGCCGCGTCGAACCGGAGCGCCGCCGCGTCGCCCTGGATGAAATCCACGCGGGAAGCCGAGCGGAGCCGCTCCTGGGCGCGTTTGAGGTATGGATAGCTCAGATCGAGGCACGTGATCTTCGCGTCGGGGAATGCCATCGCTGCAAAGCGGGTGGCACTTCCGCTCCCCGCCCCGAGCTCGAGAAGCCGTAGCCCCCTGCCCGTATCGCTCCGGAGGGTTTCGCGCAGGGGAAGGAGCAGCATCCGCCGCATGGCGTCGGCTGCGCCGCGGAAGAGGATCTGCACCTGATGATCGTAGAGGTCGGCGGAGGAGCGGCTGAGGTAGCCGTTGGTTTGGAAATGAAAGTTGCGGCGGTAGTAGGCGGGCAGCTCTTCCAGCAGGTTCGCAGCGTCCGCGTCGAACGCGCGATGGCGCCGCTGGCGGGCGCGCCGCGCCGCCCATACTCCATCGGCCAGCAGTCGGAGGTAGCGGGTCGCGTGCGAGACCGGGGACTCCGGCGCGAGCACTGCGAGGGGGTAGATCCCGCGGGCGATGTTTTCGGCATCGCGTTGCAAGAGCTCCCGCAGAGCACGCGCCGCAGCGCTCCGCGTCGGAGCGGGCGGTGCGCCCGAAAAGGGCGCCGCGAACCAGCGCGTCAGACCCTCGAGGGGAATGGCTTCGAGCGCGAAGAGCCCACTGCGCGCAGCGTTCATCGCAAACGCGGCCGGCCGCGCCGGCGCAAGCCGTTCCAGTACCTCCCACATCGACTTCGGCTCCTCCGCGAGGCAGCCTAGCGCTCCCCTCTGAAGGACTTGACCCACGCGGAGGTCTCGCAGATAATCAACTCGATGGTTGAATATAAGGCTGCCGCCGGACGCTCTCCGCGGCTCGACGCGACCTTCGCCGCGCTGTCCCACCCGACCCGCCGAGCGATTCTGAACCGGCTCCGCGAGGGTTCCGCCACCGTGGGACAGCTGGCGCGCCCCTTTGCGATGTCTCTCAACGGGGTCTCCAAGCATCTTCGCGTGCTCGAGCGCGCGGGTTTGCTGCGCCGCGAGGTGGTGGGACGCGAACATCGTCTCCATCTGCGCGCAGCGCCCTTGCAGGCAGCGGCCTCCTGGGCCTCCGACTACCGCGAGTTCTGGGAAGGCGCTTTGGGCGCGCTCGAGCGACACGTACAAAGCGGGAAGGAGAGGGCATGCGCTCACAACGCGAGGCCATCCGGGTCGAACGACTGATCTCTGCGCCACCGCAAGTGGTGTTCACCGCCTGGTCCGACGCCGAGAGCCTTGCCGCTTGGATGTGTCCGGGCCCTGTCGAGCGGGCCGAAGCGGAAGTGGATTTTCGCGTCGGGGGCCGCTTTCGCATTGTCATGCACGGCGGCGGCAATCGCTACGGCCAGGAGGGGGAGTATCTCGAGATCGATGCGCCCAAGCGCCTGGTCTTTACCTGGGTCTCGGATTGGGTTCCCGCCGAGCACGCCAAGACGCAGGTCACCGTTTCCTTCGAAGCCGCGGGCGAAGACCGCACACGCGTCGTGCTCCTCCACCAGGAGCTTCCCGACGATCGGAC
>CAZTOE010000220.1:0-7745 GCA_964615045.1 uncultured Spirochaetales bacterium | reverse complement strand
CTTGCGGGCGGTTTGCTCGGCGGGGTTCGGCGGCGCGATCAGGTGCGCGACGAGGAGGCGGCCCGGGACAATTGGGCCCAGAACCAGGCCGCCTCCTACGAGCGGCGCCGCAGTCAGTGGACCAACGCCTACAAGACCTGCCTCTCCGGTCGCGGCTACACAGTCAGCTGAAGACACACAAGGACATCACCATGAACAAGCTACCGACAATGCTCCTGGGTCTGCTGATCCTGTTGACGCCGAGCGCAAAGGCGGCGGCCCCCTTTGATGGCTCGCAACCGATTCTGTGCGCCGTGGCCGAGACGTTCGAGTGCCAGTCCGGAACGGAGTGCAAGCGCGGCGGGGCGGCGGACATCAACCTCCCGGATTTCCTCAAGATTGACTTCAAGAAGAAGCAGATTCTCACGACCGAGGCGAGCGGGAAGAAGGATGTCACGACCATCTCTGCCGTGGCCCAGGCGGACGGCATGCTTCTTCTTCACGGCACGGACGCCTATCACGGTTGGAGCATCGCCATCGGCGATACGGGAAAGATGTCGCTGGCCCTCTCGGCCCATCAGGTGGGGTTCCTGGTGTTCGGAGCCTGCACGGCGATGTAGGTCGTCGGTGGAATGGATCCCGTCGCTGGAAGCGGCCTTGGTCCCTGCCCGTGCACTCATCCCGCAGCTTGGCTGGGTCCGCCGCGCGGTTGGGCCGAGGATCGCGCCAAGAGTCCCGCAACGATGGAGAAGATGCGAATGCGCGCGAAGGCGATCCTTCGATGGTGGACACGAAGGCCCGAGAGCGTCGTCCTGATCCTATTGCTTTCGGGTTGCCACCCCTTGCCCAAACCGGGGATCGAACCGACAGACGCTGCCATCCAGACTTACTCCTACTGGCAGGACATCCGACCCATCTTCGAAGCGAAGTGCATCGCCTGCCATTCGTGCTACGACGCCCCGTGCCAACTGCAGCTGACGTCGGCGCCGGGGCTGCTTCGGGGGGGCACTAGGAATCCAATATACGGGAGCCCACGACTGAAGGACGCGGCTCCTACGCGGTTGTTCGTCGACGCTCAGAGCACCGCGGAGTGGCGGCAGAAGGGTTTCTACTCGGTGCTCAGCGACCGCGGCGGGCCGTTGGGCAACAACCTCGAGTACTCCCTGCTATTCGACATGATTCGACTGGGCAAGGAACACCCGCTGCCGCCGAACACCGCGGTCCCCGCGGAGATCGAGCTCGGGCTCAGCCGCAAGAGCTTCTGCCCCATGCCGGCAGAATTCGACCACTATGCGAAAGAACGGCCACTGCAGGGCATGCCGCTCGCGATCACCGGGCTGAGCGACAGTGAGTACCAGACGCTGCGGCAGTGGATCTTCGAAGGGGCGGTGATCGACGAACCGTCTCTCACAGTTGAGAAGGCGGAGCTGGAGCAAATCGCCAAGTGGGAGGAGTTCCTCAATCGGCCGGCGGCGAAGAACCAGCTCGTGGCCCGCTACCTATACGAGCATCTCTTTCCGGCCCATCTCTACTTTGAGAGTCTCGGGACCCGAAACTTCTTTGAGCTGGTGCGATCGACGACGCCCCCGGGAGAGTCCATCCGCATCGTCGCCACGGTGCGCCCGAACGATGATCCGAGCCAGCCCTTCTACTACCGCTTGCGGAGGGTCGAAGCGACGCTCGTCCACAAGACGCACATGCCGTATTCGCTCAGCGACGCCAGGATGGCCCGCTTCGAAGCGCTCTTCCTGACCCCGGACTGGGATATCGAAGCGCTGCCCGACTATTCGTCTAAAAACGCCCTCAATCCGTTCGCCACCTTTGCCGCCATTCCCGCACGCGGGCGCTTCGAATTCATGTTGGACTCGGCGGAGTACTTTGTCATGACCTTTATCCGTGGCCCGGTCTGCGCTGGACAAGTTGCCACGGATGTGATCGAGGACCACTTCTACGTCCTCTTCCAGGATCCCGACGCCGATCTGTCCGTCATGGATCCGGACTATCTGACCCGGATTGAGCCCGCCCTCGCTCTTGTGCCGCAGACGGAAAGCGTTCTGTTGCTCAAAGAAAACTGGGACGCCCGCAGGAAGGAGCGCAACGAATACGTCCACCTCCGAGGCGAGGCGTATCGCGCGCGGCAGCCCGACGGTCCTTCGCTCGACGATCTCTGGGACGGGGACGGGACGAATACCAATGCCGCACTGACGGTCTTCCGGAACTTCGACAACGCGATGGTCACAACCGGCTGGGTGGGCGCCGTTCCCAGGACCCTCTGGGTGATGGACTACCCGCTGCTCGAGCGCTCCTACTATCTGCTGGTCGTGAACTTCAATGTCTTCGGGAGTGTGGCCTCGCAGGTGGAGACACGTCTGTACTTCGACCTGATCCGCGCGGGCGGTGAGAATAACTTCCTGCACTTCATGCCACCCGGTGTCCGGACCGCGATGCGGGACTCCTGGTACCGAGGAAGCCGGGCGCAGGAAAAGATCGCCAAGGACTACGACGTGGTGAACGACGACCTGCCGGTCCAGATTCGGTACCGGACCTCGGACCCGAAGGCCGAGTTCGTGTCGCTCGTCTCGAGGCGATTGAAGTCTTTGGCGGGACCGCCCGACGTACTGAACCGCTGCGCCACGCCGCCCTGCTCCCTCCCGGGCGCAAGTCCCGCGCAGCGCCGCGTGGAGACCCAGCTCCAGACGTTGACCTCGAGGCCCGCTTCGCTCGACGCGATGGCCTTCATCGACTTCATGCCGGACGTGAGCTTTCTGCGGGTCGCGACCGGCAATGTCGGCGAAGATCTCGCGTACACCCTGATTCGCAACAAGGCCCACACCAATGTGGCCTTCATGTTCGATGAGGAGAAACGGCGCGAGCCCGAGAAGGACACGCTGACGATCCATCGTGGGCTGATCGGGAGCTACCCAAACTTCATGTTCACTGTGCCGCTCCACCGGGTCGGCGCATTCACCGAAGCCTTGCATGCGGCGGGGACGAAGGACAAGTTCGTCGCGCTCGTCGGCCAATACGGTCTTTCCAGGACCCATCCCGAGGTCTGGACAAATTTCCATTGGTTCGTCGACTACGCTCGACGGGTCGCTCCAATCCGGGCGGGGATGTACGACCTGAACCGCTACAAGAAGGTGGCCGACCTGATGGCTGACGAGAAGAAGTAGGCCGGATCGCAGCCTTTCGCACCGACAATCGGAGGAGGTCCGCGGATGGCGTCGCGCGTGCGGCGGCGGTGGCTCGAGCACGAGCTTCCCAGCCTCGTGGAGGCGGGGGTAGTGCCCGCGGAAGTGGCCGAGCGGATCCGTGCTCATTACTCGGAATCCCGCCGTCTGTCGGCCGCTCCGCTCTTTGCAGTGCTCGGTTCGGGTCTGATCGGGCTGGGCGTTGTGCTCTTGCTGGCCGCCAACTGGGAGGAGCTCTCGCGCCCGCTGCGGGCGGCCCTCTCCTTGGCGCTGCTCCTCGCGGCCCAGGCCACCGCGGGATTCGCCTGGCTCCGGCACAGGGTCTCGGCCGCCTGGTGCGAGGCCACCGCACTCGGTCTCGCCCTGGCGGTAGCGGCCGCCACGGCTCTCGTCACGCAGACCTACCAGGTGCAGGGAGACCTGCGCGACTTCCTCTCGACCTGGTTGTTCCTGATTGTTGCCCTGCCCTATCTGTTCGATGCGCGAGCCGTGGCGGCACTCTACCTGGTTGGCGCGAGCGGCTGGCTCGGGGCCACGCTAGGCGCCGACGGCTCCCGGTTGCTCTTCTGGGTGTTTATCGTTCTGTTGGCGCCGTACCTGGTCGGGGTCAGCCGGCGTGCGGAGGGCGCGCTCCGCGGCGCGTTCCTGTCAACGGTGGCCATGGGCGCGATCGCCTTCGGCTCCGTCGTGGGCTTCCGCGTCGCCCGCTTGGATCTCCTCGTCTGGATCGCGTCCCTCGTGGCCGCCGGCGTCTATGCCCTGGGCGTCCTGCTGGACCGGGGCCGCGGAAGCGCGATCAGATATGCGACGCTGCCCTCCAAGCTGGCGGGCCTCGCGATCAGCCTTGCCTTCATCGCGCTGACCTACAACGACACCTGGGACTTCGTCGGGGAGAAGCTTGACGGCGGCGGCACCGCCACGTGGATCGACCATGCAGGAGCCGCGGGCGTGATGCTGGCTTTCGGCGCCCTCGCACTGAGCGGGGCCCGCCGCCTGCTGCGAGCGCGAGACTGGCCGCGTGTCCTGCTGGCTGGTTCGCCGCTTGTTTTGGGCGCGGGCATTCTCGCCGACATCGGCCCCGACCGGACGAGCTACGCGGGAGCGGTGCTCGCGGGGTTGTGGGCGCTCGCGTTCTGCATCGGAACGGTGCTCGGCGCAATGGGAGACGGAGATTTGCGCCGCGGCAACGCCGGGCTCCTGTTGCTCGCGATCCTAATCTTCACGCGCTTTTCGGACTGGAACTCGAGCTTCACCCTGCGCGGCCTGGTTTTCATTGGCTTCGGCGCGGGCTTCCTGCTGCTGAACCTCCGCTGGCGGCTGCGCGGGCACCCTCGAACGGTCAACACCAGCGCAGGAAGATCCGCATGAAAGTCCGTCTCGCGGTTTTCCTGATCGTGTGCCTGGCGCAGCTCGCGTGGGCAGCCTCGGCGATCTGGAGCGGGGAGACACGGCTCGAGACGGGCCGCATGTGGCGCTTTCGGGTGGCGCCGGTGGACCCGGCCGACCTCGCCCGCGGCCGCTACGTGCAGCTGGCCTTCCAGGCCACCTCGGGACCGGCCCTTGATCCTGAGCCGTACGTGACGGGCACCGTGGCCTATGCCCTGCTGGCCGAGGACGCGGAGGGATTCGCCGCCGTAACGGGCGTCATTCATCGCCGCCCCGCTAGTGATGCCTACCTGATCGTGCGCGTGCGCTCCGCGTCATCCGGGGAGAACGCGCGGATTCGCTTCACGTTCCCAGTAGACCGCCTCTACCTCCCCGAAACGCGGGCACCGGTAGCCGAAGAGCTCTACCGGAGCGCGCGCGGCGACGCGTGGGCCGAAATCCGCGTAAGCGCCGGCCAGGCCACCCTGCTCGACGTCTACCTCGACGGTGTTCCCATCAGCGCCGCTGCCGAACGTGAACTGGGCCGGCGCGACGCCAAATAGTTGTCGGCGTTCGGCGGGCCCGACTCCCTTCAGGCCTCCGCCAGCGACGCCTCATCGAACCAGTGCCGCGTTCGGTTGCAGATCGCACAGACCGAGAGCATCACGGGCACCTCGACGAGAACCCCCACCACCGTTGCCAGAGCTGCGCCGGAGCCCGGACCGTAGAGTGCGATTGCGGTCGCCACGGCCAGCTCGAAGAAGTTGCTGGCACCGATCAACGCCCCCGGTGCCGCCACGCTGTATGGGACTCGAAGCCACTTCATGAGCCCATAGGCGAAACTCGAATTGAAATACACCTGGATCAGGATCGGAATCGCGATCAGCACTACATGCAGGAACCGGCTCGTCAGGTTCTCCGCTTGGAAGGCGAAGATCAGCACCAGCGTGCCGAGTAGCGCCAGCGTCGAAACCGGTTGAAAGGCCGGCAGGAATCGAGTCTCAAACCAGGACGGTCCCTTCCGACGCAGCAACGCGACCCGGCTCAGGCTTCCCAGAGCAAGTGGCACCACGATGAAGATCGCAACGGAATACAGGAGCACGTCGAAAGGCACCGCGAGGTCGCTCGCCCCCGTCACCAGGAGCGTCACGATGGGCGCGAAGAGAAGCAGCATGATGAGATCGTTCAGCGACACCTGGACCAGGGTGTAGGCCGGATCGCCATTGGTGAGATAGGACCAGACGAACACCATGGCCGTGCACGGAGCAGCCGCCAGGATGATGACGCCGGCGACGTACTGGTCGGCCAGCGGGTCTCCGATCCAGGGGTGGAAGAGGTGTTTGAAGAAGAGCCAACCGAGGAAGGCCATCGAAAACGGCTTCACTAGCCAGTTCACAAACAGTGTGACGAGGATTCCCCGCGGCCGACGGCGCACACCCAGAACGCTCGCCAAGTCGATGCGAAGCATCATGGGGTAGATCATGAGCCACAAGAGGATGGCGATCGGGACGTTGATCTGGCTGCCCTCGCCGAACTCGAGACGACGGAGCACGTCGGTGACGCCGGGGAAGACCTTCCCCAGGCCGACGCCCGCGACCATGCACAGAGCCACCCAGAACGAGAGCCAACGCTCGAAGAGGCTCAGGCGCTTGGGTTCCGAGGCCAACAGGTTCGCGTTCGTCACCGCTTGCATCCGCCGCGCTCGACGGGGCGTTCCGTCTTGCCGATGTCGTTCGCGCGCGACCCGGTGATCCGGTTCAGGATGGCCTCCGCAAGGAGGCTTCGGCTGGGATTCTCGGCGCGCACGTCATAGTTGTGCTGCCGAATATATACGGGACGTGCTGGGGCGGTTCAACTTCGGCGAACTAGATTCCATTCCGAAGCCCAGGGTGCGTTCGATGAACCAGAACGCGGCCGTGACCCAGTGGCGTACGCGGCGGCCCTTGCGAACCGCGTATCGACGAACCAGGTGTGGGTGCTGGAGCCATGCGGCGGGAACGGCGTCGGCAGGAAGCCCCCCGGCACGGTCGAAGGGTCCACCCATCACGCACCATCCGCCACATTTCGCGTTTACCGGCGGCAGCGAAGTCTACGCCGGAATTACCCGCTGGAGTTTTGCCGTGTTCGATGGCGGCGTATGAACGAGCGGCTGGTGCGTACTCGGCGCCGACGCTCCCAAGCGAGTTGTCGAAGAAGCTGACGCAGCGCCCGCATGGCAAGCGGCTTGTCGAGAAAAGCCGCGGCGCCGAGCGTTTCAGCCCGCAATCGCGACGACACGTCGCCGAAGGCCGAGACGAGCACGACAGGAATATCGAGTCCAGCATCCGCAATCCGCTGGAGTAGCGCGAGCCCGTCGACGTCGCCCAGGCGCAAGTCGGTCACGACGAGGTCCAGCGACCACGGGTCTCCCGCCATCGCCTGGGTCCACTCGCGCCGCCGGACGGCTTCCCGCGCGTCGGCGCATTCGAGCACCTCGAATCCGTCCCGACGCAGTTCATCTGCGATCAACGTACGAAGATCTTCATCATCCTCGGCGACGAGGACGCGCGATCGGAGCGCACGCCCGGCGGGCGGCCACGGTCCAATCGCCTCCCTGTTCGGGCGGATGTCCGTACTGACGAGCTCCATGGCCACTTCCTTCTCCTCCTCTCGGTTACCTCTTTTGCCTACTCTGCCTATTCAAGGCGCGTGCCATGTGGTAGACGACCATCCAAAGCGACGGGCCACCGGACGAGTCGGTTCCTGCCGACAGCGCGGTTAGTCAAGTTTCAACACGCATTTTCAATTGGGGTGGGGCAGTTTTTCACGTGAGGAACTCTGCCCCGCGCCAGAAAAACCTTGCAGCTTGAAGGATCACGGGGTCCGCTGAGGGGGTGTGGCGCCTCCTGACGTCTACCCGGCGTTTGCCCTCGGCTTCGTTCCCTCCTCTCAGCCAATACCAGAGACCGGTTCGTCTTGGTCCCGACCGGGTCCGGAACCAGGGAAATCGCCACGAGCCTGGGGCAATTTGGAGCGAATGTGCCCCCACGCAATCTCGGGGACCCCTTCGTCGACTGCGCGAAGCGCGCTCGCCATGGCGAACTTGGCCTGATCTATCGAATGAATGCCACCCTCGACCACCTGACGAAGCGACTCCACCTGTTTTCCGATGGTTCCCTCGGTACGCCTCAGGACGACCGAAGCGAGATCGAAGGCCGCCTCTTCTCGGGC
>CAZTOE010000219.1:0-7750 GCA_964615045.1 uncultured Spirochaetales bacterium | reverse complement strand
TGCTTGGGACCGCTCTGGTCGGCGGTGATGAAGGGCAGATTCACGTCGGTCTGCTGGGCGCTCGAAAGCTCGATCTTGGCCTTCTCGGCCGCCTCGCGGAGCCGCTGGGTCGCCATCGGATCCTTGGAGAGGTCGATGCCCTGATCCTTCTTGAATTCCGCGACGAGGTAGTCGATGACCCGCTGGTCGAGATTGTCGCCGCCGAGGTGCGTGTCGCCGTTCGTGGCCTTTACCTCGACGACGTTCTCACCGACCTCGAGAATGGAAATATCGAAGGTGCCGCCACCGAAGTCGTAGACCGCGATCTTCTCGTCTTGTTTCTTGTCGAGTCCATAGGCAAGGGCGGCGGCGGTGGGCTCGTTGATGATGCGCTTGACGTCCAGACCCGCAATCTTGCCGGCGTCCTTCGTGGCCTGCCGTTGGGCGTCGTTGAAGTAAGCCGGAACCGTGATGACGGCGGCCTTGACTGACTGCCCCAGGTAGGACTCCGCTGCTGCCTTGAGTTTCTGCAGCACCAACGCCGAGATTTCGGGCGGGGTATGGTCGACCCCGTCGATCTTGACGACGACGCGCCCTTCCGCGCCCTGTGCGATCTCGTAGGGGACCAGGCGTGTTTCTTCGGGCACCTCGTCGATCCGGCGGCCCATGAAGCGTTTGATCGAATAGACGGTCCGCGTTGGATTGGTCACCGCCTGTCGCTTCGCTGCCGCGCCGACCAGGCGTTCCCCCTCGTCGGTGAACGCCACGACCGACGGTGTGGTGCGACCCCCTTCTTCGTTCGGAACCACCGTGGCCTGGCCACCCTCCATCAAGGCCACCACGGAGTTGGTGGTACCCAAATCGATCCCAATCACCTTGCCCGAATCCGCCATTCCTGTTCCTTTCGCGGGTTCTCTTGCGCGAGTTTTCCAATGCTTTCGGCCGTTGCCGGCCGACGCGGCACGCTGCGTCTGCGCACCGTTTAAAGCCGAGGGGCAACGTTGGGTCGAAAGGCTCCGGTGTCAACTCGGGAAATGGCGAATACCCGTGGGGATCAAAGCGCTCCCGGATTGTGCGAAGCGTATTAGCGGACCCCTTCCCGAAGGGTTTTCCCCATGGGAAGGTCCAAAAACCCAGAAGCTCCTGCGGGCCCCGATTCGTTGGGGACGGGGCCGGGACGCCACGGACGCGCAGAGTTCCGCCGGTTATAATCGGGAGCGATAATCAACCGCGAATCCCGACACTTGGAGCAACCCCGGAGCAACCCACAAGGGGTCTCCGGCCGCGCAGTCTCGACGGAATCCCCGACGCGGGCTTCTTGGCATTTTGCGTCCCTGAGGTCGGGCGGGTCGGTCGCTTCTGTTGGCGAGCCCCCTACGCCGCCTCGTTTGTGCGGCAGCAAGGGCTCGAAGCTGGTGTGGGTTCGGGTCGAGGGGTTCGACTCGGAGCAAAGCGGAGGTTCATGAGGCGGCCATGACGCGTGCGATTGTCTGGGCGCTCAACGGTGTCCTCATCGCGCTCTGTGCCTTTCTGACGGCCGGGCTCATCAAAGCGGTGGCCGGGCATTGGCTCGTGGGCGCGACCCCGACGGAGCACGCCGCAGCCTCTGCGCCTCCCGAGCCCCCCGCCACTTGGGAAGATCGCCAGGCCATCCTCGAGAAGAATCTGTTTAATGTCTCGACACTGCTCCCCGAAGCGGCGCCCGAGGACATCGCGCCCCCACCGGATGCCAATCTCGAAGAGACCAAACTTCCGCTGCGCCTGCTCGGCACCCTGGCTTCGACCACGCCCGGCGACGCGCGTGCCGCGGTGGAGAATCAGCGCGAGGGACGCAAGATCGTGGTCGTGCGCGTCGGCGACGAGATCCTGGAGGGCGTCCGCGTGGTCGCGGTGGAACGCCGCCGCATCGTGATCGACAACGGCGGCAAGCGCGAGGCGTTGTCCCTGGACGACGAAACCGAGCAGCGGATCTCCCAACAGGACCCGAACGCGGGTCGCGCAATTGCGCGAGCCTCGGCCCGGGCGGCCCCGCGGCCGGCGCCCCTGCCCCGAGCGCGGCGCATCCCTGAGCAGGCGGCCGCCGCCCCAGCCCAGGCCTCCCGGGCCCCGGGGGCCGGCGATCTCGGCGATCCGGCCTCGATCGCGTCCCAGGCCCGTTTCCTGCCCAAGTACGACGAGGAATCCCAGCAGCTGTTGGGCATCGAAGTGACCGCGATCAAGCCCGGCAGTCTGCTCGAAGAGATCGGCGTCCAGGAGGGCGACGTCATCATCGAATTCAACGGTATGGACCTCGAGAACGGTGAGGACAGCGCGGCGCTCTGGCGCGAACTCGCCGACGCCACCAGCTTCGAGGTCCAGGTGATCGGGAAGGACGGCGAGCCTCGTCTGATCGAGTACAGCAATGATTGAGCGGAGCCGAATGCTCGCGTCGTGGTTGCTGTGGGTGGCCGTGATCGCGGGCGCGCTCGAGCCCATGGCGGCAAGCGCCCAGGCCGAGGGTCAATCGCTGGGGGAGGAACTCGTCCAGCTCGACTTTGAAGACGTCGAACTCAAGGCGGTGATCGACACCATCGCGCTCTACACCGGCAAGAACTTCATCTACGACGACCGTGTGCGCGGCAAGGTCACCGTAATCTCTCCCACGAAAGTCACGGTCGATCAGGCGTACCGGGTCTTCGAGTCGGTGCTCCAGGTGAAGGGCTTCACGACCGTGGAGGCTCCGGGTGGCGTCATCAAGATCATTCCCATCCGCGACGCCAAGGAGACGAGCATTGATACCCGCGAACAGTCGCGGGGCACGCCCTTCACCGACCGCTTCGTGACGCGTTTGATTCCACTCTCCTTCATCGACGCCGAGGCGATCGCCGGCACGCTGCGACCTCTGGTCTCGAAGGAGGCGTCGCTCGTCGCCTATGCGCCAACCAACACGCTGATCCTCACCGATGCCGCCTCGAACATCCGCCGAGTTCTCTCGATCATCGAAGCCATCGACGTCGAGCTCTACAAAGAAGACCTCGCGTTGATCCGCCTCCAGTACGCGGATGCGGGCTCGCTTGCCGACCAACTCTCCGAGATTTTTGGCGGCGAGGTGGCGGGTGCCACCACGGCGGCGCAGCGAGGCCGTACCCGGCGGCGCGTTCAGCCCCAGGCCGCCGCGCAAACGCCGAGCGCACGCCGAGGACAAGTCCGGATCCTGACTGACGAACGCACCAATGCGCTGATCGTGCTGGCGGCCCGCAATACCCTGGAAGAGATCCGCTCCTTCGTACGCAAGCTCGACGTCCCCATCGAAGGGGGCGGCCGTATCCAGGTCTACTACCTGAAGTACGCCGATGCCGAGGATCTGGCCGATACCCTGAACACGCTGCTCTCGGGTCAGCCGGCAGCGGGGGGTGCCGCCGCAGGGCAGCAACAGCTGCGCGCCTCGGTCACGGAGCTCGCGGGAGGCGTCACCTCCATCACGTCCGACCCGGCCACCAACTCCCTCGTGATTCAAGCGAGTCCAGAGGGTTTTGAGGCGCTCGTCCAGGTGATCGAGCGCCTCGACATTGAGCGCCCCCAGGTGCTCGTCGAGGCGCTGATCATGGGGGTCGACGTCTCGGATAACGAAGCGCTCGGCTTCAACGGCGTGATCCGCATCATCAACGGGGACACCGACCTCGCGATCGCGAGTGGAACCACCGCACTCGGGTTTCCGGGCTTCGGCGATGAGGCGGCGGCAGCGGCCGGCGGGTTGCTGAGCGCGATCCAGCGAGACACGACGGACGGCGGCGATAACAACGGCACCTTCATCCAGGGCGTGATCCGGGCCACCCAGAACAACGCCGACACCAATATCCTTTCGTCGCCCCACATTCTGACCTCGGACAACGAAGAGGCCGAGATCGTCGTGGGCAACAACATTCCGATCATCACGAGCCGCGTCGAATCAGCGGCAGGCCAGGAAGTCGGACTCTCGAGTTCCGTCAACGTCGACCGCCAGGACATCGGCGTGACGCTCCGCGTCACACCCCAAATCAGCGAGGGCGACACCCTGCGCCTCAACGTGTTCACGGAGGTCACCGCGATCAACCAGGCGCTGCAGCAGGGCGTAGGAGACGTCGACCAAGTCGGACCCGCGCTCAGTAATCGGCGGGTCGAGAATACCGTCGTCGTGAACGACGGCGACACCGTCGTGATCGGCGGCCTGATCGACGAGGTCTACCAGGACCAGCTCAGCAAAGTCCCCTTCCTCGGGGACATCCCGGCCCTCGGATGGCTGTTCAAGAGCACGTCCCAGGACCTGGTGAAGCAGAACCTTCTGATCTTCCTCACCCCGCACATCGTCCGCGGGCGCGAAGAGCTCGAGGCCGAATCCATCCGCAAGCGGGAAGAATTCCGGGAAAGCACCGAATCCCAACTCGGCTTGGCCCGAGAGCTGCCGATACCGGAGGAGGACATCAGCATCCTGATCGATGAAGACTCGGAGAGCGCGACCGAAAGCGCCGTAAAGGGCCTCGAGAAACGCCACCCGATCGCGCGGCTCCAGGAGATCGAAGAGGAGAAAAAGCGCAAGGCCCAGGCCTTGCAGGAACGCCAGACGGCGGCCGAGCAGTTGGGCTTCACGATCGTGGCCGGGCAGTACCGCGATGCGCAACGCGCGCAGGAGGTCATGCTCGAGCTGGTCGACGCGGGCTATGACGGGCTGCTGGTCTCGAACCCAGTGGGCGACGCGGCCCTCTTTGAGGTGCAGGTCGGACCCTACCCGACGCTGAGCGACGCGGAACGCGCAGCGGCTACTCTGGAGCGGGCCTACGAGTTGGAACCAAAAATTATCGTGACGCGGCCCCCAGAAGCGGGGGGCGGCCCTGCGACTGACGAGACGGATGAGGAGGCGGCGCCTTGAGTAGCGCGGCCAACAAGCTCGAACCCCTATCCATCGGCGGGATTCTGCTCCAGGCCACGCGCCTGACCCCCGAGCAGCTCGCCGAAGCGCGCGCCCGCCAGCTCGAAACCGGGGAAGGTCTGCTCGACGTCCTGGCCGAGGAATACGAGATCCCCGAGCGCGAGCTTCTCGAAGCCGTGGGCAAGGCCCTCGGTCTTCGGATTTGCGAGGGCCTCCAGCCCGAACAGATCGAGCCCGAGTGGGTCGAACGGGTCCCGATCGGTTTCTCCAAGACCCACGGCCTGCTGCCGCTCGGCCCGGACGGGGATGCCGTCCGCGTGGCGGTTTCCAATCCATTCGAAGGCGATCCGCTGGACGACCTGCGGCTTCTCTTCGGGGGGCGCGAAATCGTGCCGGAGCTGGCCAGCCGCCGTGCCATCCTCACCGCGATCAACCAGGTCTACGACCGTGGACAAGCCTCGGCCGAGGCTCTGGCGGCAGATGCCTCGTTCGATCTCTCCGAGATCGCGAGCGAGATCGGCCATGAGCCCCAGGACCTCCTCGACGCGGCAGATGATGCACCCATCATCCGTCTGGTCAACTCGCTCCTGCAGCAAGCCGTGAAAGAGCGCGCGAGCGACGTCCACCTCGAGCCCTTTGAGACCGGCGTGCGGGTGCGCTTTCGCATCGACGACATCCTCTACGAGCCGGTGCGGCCGCTGCCGCGCTCGATCCACTCGGCGATCGTCTCGCGCGTCAAGATCATGGGTGGGCTCAACATCGCCGAGAAACGCCTCCCGCAAGACGGCCGCATCCGGTTGAAGATCGCGGGTCGCGACTACGACGTGCGTCTTTCGACGGTCCCCGTCGCCCATGGAGAGCGCGTGGTGATGCGGCTGTTGCCGCGCACCGCCGAGCAACTCGATCTCGAGCGGCTCGGTTTCAGCCCCGAGCAACAGCGCGTCATCGAGCGGTTGATCACGCGCCCGAATGGCATCGTTCTGGTGACGGGCCCGACGGGAAGCGGGAAGACCACGACGCTCTATGCGGCGCTATCGCGCATCAATACGCTCGACCGCAACATCATCACGATCGAAGACCCGGTCGAGATCCAGCTCGAGGGAGTCGGCCAGATCGAGGTCAACCCCCGCATCGGGCTTACGTTCGCGAGCGGCTTGCGCTCGGTGCTGCGCCAGGACCCCAATGTGGTCCTCGTGGGTGAGATTCGGGACCTGGAAACTGCCGAGATCGCGATCCAGGCCTCGCTGACCGGCCACCTGGTATTTTCCACGCTCCACACCAACGATGCCCCCAGCGCGATCACGCGCCTCGTCGACATGGGGGTGGAGCGCTTCCTCGTCGCATCGTCGCTGGTGGCGGTGCTCGCCCAGCGACTGGTCCGGGTACTTTGCCTGACGTGCCGTGAGGCCTATCGGCCCTCCGAGCAGGAGCTGGTCGAAATCGGGGTCCGCCGGCCCGATGCCTTGAAGCAGCCCGTCGAGCTGTACCGCCCGCGCGGCTGCGACGCCTGCAATCAGACCGGCTATCGCGGGCGGCTCGGGATCTTCGAGCTCATGCTCGTGGACGACGCCCTCCGCGACCTCATCAACCAGCACGTCGACGCCAAGACCATCAAGCGCTGCGCCGTGAAAAGCGGGATGACCACCCTTCGCGGCGACGGCGCTTTGAAGGTACTGCGCGGCATCACTTCGGTAGCCGAAGTGCTTCGCGCGACCGAGGAAGAGGGTGTGGTCGCTGAGGTCTAACCGCGCGCTCCTTTGGGACCTGGGCGCAAACCGCTTTCAACCCGCGACCGGATGGCTCCGTGCCCGTCTTCGCGTTTAAGGGCGTCAACGCCGCGGGTCGCTCGACGCGGGGATTCGTCGACGCCGAGAGCGCCCGGGCCGCGCGCGTCAAGTTGCGTCGCGACGGCGTTTTTCTGACCGAGCTTGCCGAGAGCGACGCACCCGAGCAGCGCGAAAGGCGCGGCCGGAATTTCACGTGGCTGCCGGTGCGCCGCATCGCGCCGATGGATCAAGCCCTGGTGACACGGCAGCTCGCGACCCTGCTCGGGGCGGGCGTCCCACTGGTCTCCGCGCTCTCGGCCCTCGCCGAGCAAGTCGAGGGAGGTCGACTGAAGGGGGTCGTCGGGGGGATCCGCGACCGCGTCAATCAGGGCGCCTCTTTTGCCGACGCGCTCGATCAGTCGCGCTCCTTCTCCGACCTGTACGTCGGGTTGGTCCGTGCGGGCGAAGCCGGCGGAGCACTCGAGCGGATCCTCGCGCGGCTCGCGGAGTACCTCGAAGGTCAGGTGCGGCTGCGCAACCGCGTGCTCTCGATTCTGATCTACCCGGCCCTGATGTTCGTGTTCGCCTGCTTCGTAGTCGGCGTGCTCGTCACGGTCGTCCTGCCGCAAATCACCGAGCTGCTCGCGAGCTTGAACGCAGAACTCCCGCTCTCGACGCGGATCGTGATGGGGATCTCGCACGGCGCGCGGGACTGGTGGTGGGCTGTCCTACTGCTGGCGACCGTCGTCGCGGTACTGTTCCGCGCGGTGCTCCGGACGAAGAGTGGGCGATTCACCTATGATCGGGTGAAGCTCCGCATGCCCCTGGTGGGACGTACGGCGCGGCTGGTCGCCATCGCGCGGTTCGCGCGCACACTCTCTACACTGCTCGCGGGCGGGCTCCCGATCGTCCGCTCTCTCGACATCGCCAAGCACGTGGCCAACAACCTCGTCCTCGCCGAGGCCATCGATGCGGCACGTGACAGCGTGACCGAAGGCGCCCCGCTCGCCCGCCCACTTCGGGCGAGCGGCGAATTCCCGCCGATCGTAGTCCACATGGTGGAAGTGGGAGAGCAGAGCGGCGAGCTCGAAGCCATGCTCGAGAAGGTCGCGGAGAGCTA
>CAZTOE010000218.1:0-7760 GCA_964615045.1 uncultured Spirochaetales bacterium | reverse complement strand
CCTGGTCGATTCGATCGAAGAGCTTGCCGACGCCCGCCGCGAGAGCCACGGCTGAGGCGCGGCGAGCGGATACGCGCGCGGTAGACACGGGGACCGGGCGAGGGAACCGGAGGCCGAACCCTGAAGGCCCTGATCGACAAGGCCGAGGTGCTGGTCGAGGCACTGCCCTACATGCGGCGTTTTCTCGGCAGGACCATCGTGATCAAATACGGCGGCGCCGCGATGAAAGACGCCGAACTGCGGCGTTCCTTCGCGGTGGACGTCGTCTTGCTCAAACACATCGGCGTGCGCCCGGTGATCGTTCACGGCGGGGGGCCCCAGATCGGCGCCACGCTCGAACGGCTCGGCGTCGCCACGCGATTCCACGACGGGCTGCGCGTGACGGACGACGCCACCATGGAGGTCGTCGAGATGGTGCTCGGCGGCACCGTGAACCGCGAGATCGTCGAGCTGATCCAGCAGGGTGGCGGAAACGCGGTCGGCCTCACGGGCAACGACGGTCACATGCTCCAGGTGCGGCGGCGGCAGAGCGGCGGCCACGACCTCGGCCGGGTAGGCACGGTGGAGCGGGTCGAAGCGGCCGTGATCCACGCCGTGATCGAGAGCGGCTTCGTGCCGGTGGTCGCGCCGATCGGGATTGGCGTCGACGGCCTCACCTACAACGTCAACGCCGACGAAGCGGCCGGCGCCGTGGCGAGTGCCCTCGCCGCCGAGAAGCTCATCCTCCTCACCGACGTGGAAGGCGTGCTCGCCGAAGGGGGCGCCCTCGTCGAACAGCTGAGCGCCGCACAAGCGCTCGAGGCGATCGAGGCGGGGATCGTCAGAGGCGGCATGATTCCCAAGGTCGAGGCTTGTCTCGCCGCCTTGCGCGCCGGTGTTCCACGCGCCCACATCGTCGACGGTCGTATGCTGCACGCCGTCCTCCTCGAGATCTTCACCGACAGCGGAGTCGGGACGCTGCTTACGACATGAACGAGCCCAAGGATTTTCTCTCGGTGGCCGATTGGCCGGCCGCCCAACTGCTCGAGCTCCTGGATCGCGCCGCTGCGCTGAAGAGCGCACATCGCCGCGGCGAGCAGGTGCTCACTCTTGCGGGTCGCACTCTCGCGATGTATTTCGAGAAGCCTTCCCTGCGCACCCACGTCACCTTCCAGGCGGGCATGGCCCAGCTCGGGGGCCTGGCCATCTCGCTGCGGCCTGAGGAGGTCGGAATCGGCACGCGCGAGAGCGCCGGCGACGTGGCGCGCAACCTCTCGCGCTGGGTTCACGGCCTGGTTGCACGAACCTACGCCCACGCGCTGGTCGAAGAGTTGGCCGCGGCGGCGTCGATTCCGATCATCAACGGCCTGACCGATGCCCTGCACCCCTGTCAGGCGATGGCTGATCTGCTGACGGTCCGCGAACGCGCCGATCTGCACCGCGCCGTGGTGGCGTACGTGGGGGACGGCAACAACGTCGCCAGTTCCCTGCTGCTCGCCTGGTCGATTTTGGGGGGGCGGCTTCGCCTCGCGACGCCGCCGTCCCATCGTCCCCCCGAGCGCTTCGTCTCCTGGGCGCAAGCGCAAGCGCAGCGCAGCGGCGCCGAGATTCTCTGGACCGCCGATCCTGCCGAGGCGGTGGCCGGGGCCGACTTCGTCTACACGGATGTGTGGACCAGCATGGGCCAGGAAGCAGAGGCGACGACCCGCCGGGCCGAATTCCTTCCCTACCAGGTCAATCCGGGTCTGTTGGCCCGGGCACCCAAGGCGTGGATCATGCACTGTCTGCCCGCCCACCGGGGCGAGGAAATCACTGCCGACGTGATCGACGGTCCCCAGAGCATCGTGTTCGATCAGGCCGAGAACCGCCTCCACGCTCAAAAGGCCATCCTCGAGCGGCTTCTCGCCAGGCAGAAGCCCCTTTTTCCGTAGGCAAAGTCCTCCATTTCTCCCGCGCGCCAGCGGTCGCCAACCCTCAGTTTCGATCTCCGGGGAGCCGATGAGACCCGGACAGGGGAAGTGTGGGGGAAGTGCGCCCACGGACTTGGCCAATCGGGATGCAACACGGCGAACACCAGAAAGACGCTCAGCAGCAACCGCTGCGGCTCGTGGCCGGAATCGATCCGACCTCGCTGGACCTCGATCCGGAGGCGGGCTTCTTGCTCTCGCGAATCGACGGCCACACTTCGTGGGCGTTGTTGCGACAGATCGCCGGCCTGCCGCCCGAGCGGGTCGATCGGTACGTCGAGCGATGGATGCGGCAGGGCATCGTGTTGGATCCGGACAAGGCGTCGCCCGCCGCGCCGGGTGCCGAGGCGCAGGGCCCGCCGGGCGCTGGGGATGCCGCGCGACCTGCCGGCGATGCTTCGGACCGGGAGCTGTCGCCCGAGCAGGCGCGATGGATCGACTCGAGTCTCGAGCTCCCCGTCGAATTGCAGAAGCAGGTGCTGTTCCTCGAGGACCTCCTCGAAGCCCCCTACCACGAGGTTCTGGGGGTGGCCGCCGACGCCGACCGACGGACCCTCAAGCGGGCCTACTTCCGGTTGGCGAAGGATCTGCACCCGGACCGCTATTTCCGTCGTCAGATCGGCGGCTACGCCGAGCGTCTCGATCGGGTGTACAAAAAGATCGTCGAGGCCTACGAACTGCTCTCCGACCCCACGGCGCGGGCCGAGATCGAGCGTTCACTCGCGGCGGCAGCGGGCCAGCCCCCCGCCTCCCCGCGCCCCGCCCCGACGGGTTCGGGCGTCCCGGCGGAGGAGGCCCCCGGCCCCCAAGCACCGCCGCGCCGCCGCGTCCCGCTGCGGCCCCGACTGCACGGTTTCTCGCTGCACAACCGCGTGATCCGCGAACGCCGCGCCAAGGCCAAGCGCCTGTTCGAGGGCGGCATGGCGTCGTTCGCCAAGGAGCAGTGGATCGAGGCGGCCGGCGCGGTGCGCCTCGCCATCGCTTTCGATCCCTGGAACGCCGCCTACAAAGAGCGCTTTGCGAACGTGCAGCGCAAGGCCCACGAGGTGCTCGCCGAGCGCTTCCTCAAAGAAGCGGAGAACGCCCTCGAGCTGCGCGACTACAAAGCGGCCTCAGGGGCCTACGAAGAGGCGCTGCACTATCGCTCCCACGATCCGGCGCTGCTCTACCGCGCCGCCCAGGTGGCCTGGAGGGTCGGGAGCGACCTTCATCAGGCGAAGGAGTGGGCGCAGGCCGCCGTCGACATTGAGCCCGAGAACGCGGCCTACCACCGCCTCCTCGGGCAGATCTTCAAGGCCGCCGGGCTCGGGGCGAACGCCCGCCGCGAGTTCGAGGCGGCTCTCCGCCTCGATCCGGACGACGAAGAGGCGAGGCGGGAACTGGCTGCCTTCGCAGGGCGCTTCGGCGCGCTCCGCTGGTTGGGAGGGAAGCGATGAGTCGCGTGATCGGTATCGACCTGGGGACCACCAACTCCTGCGTCGCAGTGGTCGAGGATGGCCGTCCCGTGGTCATCCCGAACACCGGAGGCTACAAGACGACGCCTTCGATGTTCGCCGTCGGCGAGGACGGCAAGCGTCTCGTCGGCCACCTCGCCAAGCGCCAGGCCATTACCAATGCGCGTGGCACCGTGTACGCATCGAAACGCCTGATCGGTCGGCGCTATGACTCGCCAGAGGTGAGCCGCGCCATCGAGTTCTGTCCCTATGAAATCACCGAGGGACCCAACGGGGATGCCCGCATCCGCATCGCCGACAAGACCTACACGTGCCCCGAGATCGCCGGCATCATTTTGCGGGAGATGAAGCGCGTCGCCCAGGAGCACCTGGGAGAGCCAGTCCGTGAAGCGGTGATCACGGTGCCGGCGTACTTCAACGACGCCCAGCGCCAATCCACCAAGGACGCCGGAAAGATCGCCGGATTGGAGGTCTTGCGCATCATCAACGAACCAACCGCCGCCGCCCTCTCCTACGGCTTCGGTCGCAAACCCGAGGAAGAACGGGTCCTGGTATACGACCTCGGAGGTGGCACCTTCGACGTATCGCTCCTCGAGATGGGGGAAGGAGTGATCGAAGTCCTGGCGACGGCGGGCGACACCTTCCTCGGCGGCGAGGACTTCGACCGTCGCATCGTGAGCTATCTGGTCGAGGAGTTTGAGGGACAGGAGGGGATCGATCTCCGCCACGACGCCATGGCGCTCCAGCGTCTCAAGGATGCCGCGGAGAAGGCAAAGTGCGACCTCTCGGTGAGCGCCAATGCGGAGGTCAATTTGCCCTTTATTGCGAGTGACCCGAGCGGCCCGCGCCACCTTTCGGTCGAGGTCAGCCGCGACACCCTCGAGACGCTCGTGCGAGACATCGTCGAAAGTACGATCAAGACCGTCGAACAGTGCCTCTCCGACGCCAAGCTCGAGCGCCACGATGTCGACCAGGTGATTCTGGTCGGCGGCCAGACCCGCATGCCGTTGGTGCAGCAGACGGTGAGTGAGTTCTTCAGAAAGCGACCCCACAAAGGCGTCAACCCCGACGAAGTGGTCGCGATTGGGGCCGCGCTGCAGGGCGAGGCGTTGCTCGACGAGGGGCAGAATCTCCTCCTCCTCGATGTCACGCCCCTCTCGCTCGGGATTGGGACCTACGGCGGTCACTTCGCCAAGTTGATCGAGCGCAACTCGACGCTGCCGGTGCAGCGCGCACACATCTTCACGACCACGCGCGATAACCAGACGGCGGTGAAGATCCGGGTCCTGCAGGGCGAGAGCGATGCCGCCGAGGAGAACGACCTGCTCGGCGAGTTCATCCTCTCAGGGATTCCCGAGGCGGAGAAGGGAGTGCCCGAGGTGGAGGTCGCCTTCAATATCGACACCAATGGGATCGTGAGCGTGGGTGCCACCGACCGCGCCACCGGCCGCGAGCAGTCGATCACGGTGAACGCCACCGGAACCCTCTCCGAAGAGGAAATCCACCGCATCATCGAGGACAACGACCTCTACGACGTCGAGTTCAAGGCATAGCGGGTCGCCGGCGGGCCGTCGGCGCCGCCACCCGGGGGTCCGCTGCGGAGGGCTACCCGGCCGCCTGTTGCTAACTTGCCGCCATGGCGAAGCAAAGACCCAAGCGCGTTTGTCTGGCGTACAGTGGTGGGCTCGACACCTCGGTAATTCTCCGCTGGCTGATGGAGCAATACGACTGCGAGGTCGTGGCCTTCACGTGTGACGTGGGCCAGGAGGAGGAGCTCGACGGGCTCCCCGACAAGGCGAAGGCGACCGGTGCGGCCGATTGCGTGGTGCGCGATGCGCGCGAGGAGTTCGTGCGCGACTTCGTGTTTCCGGCCATCCGGGGCGGCGCCATCTACGAGGGAACCTATCTGCTGGGAACCTCACTCGCGCGCCCGCTGATCGCAAAGCATCACGTCGAGGTCGCCCGCGAGACGGGCTGCGACGCCGTGGCTCACGGCGCCACCGGCAAAGGCAACGATCAGGTCCGTTTCGAGCTCGGCTACCGGGCCCTCGCGCCGGAGCTGGCAGTGATCGCACCGTGGCGGGAGTGGGAGCTCCGCTCGCGGAGCGATTGCATCGCCTACGCCCAACGCCACGGCATCCCGGTGACGGCGACCGCGGAAAAGCCCTATTCGATCGATCGCAACGCCCTGCACATCTCTTACGAAGGGGGCATTCTCGAGGACCCCTGGCGTGCTCCCGACGAAGCCATGTTCCTCTGGAGCGTCGCCCCCGAAGCCGCCCCCGATCGCGCCGAGGAGGTCACCGTCGCCTTCGAGGGGGGGACACCGGTGGCGCTCGACGGCGAGCGCCGGGAACCGTTCGCACTGCTCGATCGGTTGAACAAAAGGGCGGGTCGGCACGGGATCGGGCGGGCCGACATCGTCGAGAACCGCTTCGTAGGCATGAAGTCGCGAGGCGTCTACGAGACACCCGGAGGCACCGTTCTCCACGCCGCCCATCGCGCGATGGAGTCGATCACCATGGACCGCGAGGTGATGCACGAACGCGACCGGTTGATCCCGCGCTTCGCCGAGCTGATCTACAACGGCTTTTGGTTCTCGCCGGAGATGCGCTTCCTGCGCGCCGCCATAGAGGAATCGCAGCGCGATGTGACCGGCGAGGTACGGCTCAAGCTCTACAAAGGCAGCGCGATTGTGACGGGCCGACGCTCCCCGGTGTCGCTCTACGCGGAAGAGCTCTACACTTTCGAGGACTCGTCGACCGACTACGACCAGGCCGACGCAGGCGGCTTCATCCGCCTGCAGGGGCTTCGGCTGCGACCTCCCGCGGGCTGAGCGGCGGGATCAGCCCCCCGTCGACTCGCGCAGCTCCACGCGGCGGATCTTTCCACTCACGGTCTTGGGGAGCTCCGTCACGAAACGGATGGCGCGCGGGTACTTGTAGGGCGCCGTCACACGCTTTACGTGATCTTGGAGCCGACCCGCCAACTCCGGGGTCCCCGCCACGCCGTCGCGCAGGACGACGAAGGCCTTCACGATCGCCCCGCGATCGGGGTCGGGGGCGGCCACCACGGCCGCTTCCACTACGTCGGGGTGCTCGACGAGGGCGCTCTCCACCTCGAAGGGCCCGATCCGATAGCCCGCCGAGATGATCACATCGTCGGCTCGCCCCACGAACCAGAAGTAGCCGTCCTCGTCGCGCCACGCGCGGTCGCCGGTCACATACCAGGCGCCGCGCCGGCAGCGCTGGGTCGCCGCTTCGTCCTTCCAGTAGCCGCGGAAGAGGCTCGGCGGATCGCCGTGGACGGCGACGTCGCCGATCTCGCCTGGCGGCAGCCGCTCTCCCGCCTCATCAATCACCTCGACCACGTGGCCCGGGTTGGGAAGCCCCATCGACCCCGGCTTGACCGGCAGGCCGGGCAGGTTCCCGACCAGCAGGATGGTTTCGGTCTGCCCGTAACCGTCGCGGATCGTGAGACCGGTGGCCTCCTCCCAGGCGCGGATCACCTCGGGATTGAGCGGTTCACCGGCCGAGACCACCTCCCGCAGACTCGGGAAGGAGAAGTCGCGCAAGGCCTCTTTCACCAACATCCGGTACTCGGTCGGCGGTGCGCAAAAAGCCTGCGGCGCGATCTCTTGGAGCAGCTCGAGTTCGCGGCGCGCTTCGAAGCGGCCGTTGTAGAGAAATACCTCGGCGCCCACGCTCCAGGGTCCAAAGAGCACGCTATAGGCCGCCTTCGCCCAGCCGGTATCGCTCGTGGTCCAGAGCCGATCGTCGCCGCGCAAACCCACCCAGTGGAGTGCCGTGTAGCGTTGCGTGAAGGTGTAGCCGTGGTTGTGCAACACCGCCTTGGGCGGGCCGGTCGTGCCCGAGGTGTAGTAGACGAGGGCGGGATCCTGGGCGCGCGTTTCGCGTCCGCCGCCGGCGTCTTCCGGTTGCCGCGCCAGGGCCTCGCGCAAGTCCATCCACCCGGGAGGCGGCGTAGTGCCGGCCGGGTCCCAGAGCAGGAAGTGCTCGATGCTCTCGAGCTCTCCACGGACGGCCTCCACCGCTTCCACCTGAGCCGGGGTCGCGACGAGCGCACGCGCGCGGCTATGGCCCGTGCGAAACGCGATGTCCTTGGGCCGCAGGATCGTGGAAGAGGGGATGACCAGCGTCCCGGCTTTGAGCGCCCCGACCGTCACGCAGTGCCACGCGGGAATCCGCGGCAGCATGACGATCACGGGGTCCCCCGCCTCGAGTCCGAGCTCTCGAAACAGGTGGGCGACCTGGTTCGAAGCGGCAGCAACCGCGCCATAGCTCATCGAGCCCGATCCGCCCGCATCGTCGCGCCATAGGAGTGCCGGCCGATCGGGCCG
>CAZTOE010000217.1:6055-7814 GCA_964615045.1 uncultured Spirochaetales bacterium | reverse complement strand
CCTACCCCCACCTCTTGGTGCTCGTGTGTGACGTGTTCATTGTCGTCGGCGCCGTCAAGGTCTGGTACCACGTCAAGCAGGAGCTGCCGCCCGCCGAGCAGACGGTGCGGGTGATCGGCCAGCAGTGGGCCTGGACCTTCGAACACCCCGGGCCCGACGGGGAGCTCGACACGGGCGACGACATCCGAACGGTGAACGAGCTGCACGTTCAAAACGATACGCTCTACCACTACAAGCTCGAGTCGACGGACGTGCTCCACGATTTCTCCGTGCCGGTATTCCGGCTCAAGCAGGACGCGATCCCCGGCCGGGTCATCACCGGCTGGTTTCAACCCACCATTGCGGGCGAATACAGCATCCAGTGCGCCGAGATCTGCGGGATTGGGCACGGGTTGATGGGAGCCCGCATCTTCGTGGAGACACCGGCGCAGCACGCCGCATGGGTGGCCGAACACGCTGGAACCCACGTCGCGGCCGCCTCCGCGACGCCCTAGGGAGGCGAGATGGTTGAATCCGTATCGGCAACTCCGGGCACTGCCCACGAGGCTCACGAACACCACGAGATGAGCGTGTGGGAGAAGTACATCTTCCCCACCGATCACAAGATGATCGCCATGCAATATCTCTTCACCGGGATGTTCATGGGGGTGATCGGGGCCTTCATGGCCTTCGTGTTCCGCACCCAGCTCGCCTTCCCCGGCGCCGAGGTGCCGCTCTGGGGCATCGTGACCCCGGCCGCCTACAACTCCCTCGTCACCAACCACGGCGCCATCATGATCTTCTGGGTGGCGATGCCGGTCCTGATCGCCGCCTTCGGGAACTACCTGATCCCGCTCATGGTGGGCGCCGACGATATGGTGTTTCCGCGCATCAACCGGCTTTCCTATCAGATCTTCTTCATCAGCGTGTTGGTGCTCTTCGCCTCCTTCCTCGCACCCGGCGGCGGCTTTGGGGGGGCTTGGACCGCCTACCCGCCGCTTTCGGCCAAGGCCGAGTACAGCCTCACACCGTGGGGGTCGAGCCTCTGGCTCGCCGCGGTCGCGCTGGAGTTCGTGGCCTTCCTGCTGGGCGGCATCAACTTCGTCACCACCGCGATGAACGCGCGCGCGCCCGGCATGAAGCTCTACGACATGCCGATCGTGGTCTGGATGATCGTGATTGCGAGCATGCTGTTCATGGCGTCGGTGGGCCCGCTGGTGGCGGGCGCGGTGATGCTGCTCTTCGATCAACGACTCGGGACCGCCTTCTACGATCCTGCCCGCGGCGGTGATCCGATCCTGTGGCAACACCTGTTCTGGTTCTTCGGTCATCCAGAGGTCTACGTGGTGCTGCTTCCCGCCGTCGGCATCGTGGGCGATATCATGCCGACCTTCGCCCGCAAGAAACTCTTCGCCTATCGGACGATCCTGTACGTCACCTTCGCGACCGGGGTGCTGTCATTCTGCGTGTGGGCCCATCACCAGTTCGTCGCCGGGATCGACCCCCGGATGGCGAACATCTTCACCATCACGACGCTGCTGATCTCGGTGCCCATCGCCGAGATGATGTTCGTCTACATCGCAACGCTCTACGGGGGGTCGATTACGCTGGCCACCCCGATGCTCTGGGCCCTGGCCTTCATCGCCGAATTCCTGATCGGGGGCGTAACCGGGATCTTTCTCGGGGCGAGTGGTGCCGACATCTACATGCACGACACCTACTTTGTGCTGGCCCACTTCCACTACACGTTCTACCCGATCGCGGTCATCGGGACTTTCGC
>CAZTOE010000217.1:0-6045 GCA_964615045.1 uncultured Spirochaetales bacterium | reverse complement strand
CGGGCTTCACCTACTGGTTCCCGAAGATGTTCGGTCGGATGATGGACGACCGGCTCGGGAAGATTCATTTCTGGGGCACGATCATCCCCTTCAACACCATTTTCATCCCGCTCTTCATCCTGGGGATGGCGGGTCAACACCGGCGGATCTTTGACTTCACGAACTTCCCGGAGCTCGCGACGCCGGGGCTCCAGACGCTGCGCATCATCGCGACGGTTTCGTTGTGGGTGATGCTCGGTTTCCAGCTGGTCTTCTTCTTCAACGTCGTCAAGAGCTGGCTGAGGGGGCCGAAGGCGGGGAAGAACCCCTGGAAGGCCAACACCCTCGAGTGGACGGCACCCTCGCCGCCGGGACACGGCAACTGGCCGCCGAGCGAGATGCCTCAGGTGTATCGCGGGCCTTACGAATACAACGTTCCGGGTCGCAGTGAAGACTACTGGCCGCAGAACGTTCCCAATTAGCGGAAGAGGAGCCAGCCTCGATGAGTGCAGCCCGCCCGATCGCCACTACGCGCAGCGCCGCCGGAGTCCCGACGGGCCGCCTGGCCGTGTGGTGGCTGGTGGCCTCCGAGATTGTCATCTTCGGCGGCATCCTCGTCTCCTACATCATGTTCCGGCTCGCCCGGGGTGAGTGGGCGCAGCAGGCTGCCAATACCCATCTGTGGATCGGCGCCTTCAACACCTGGGTGCTGCTCACCTCGAGCTACTTTGCAGTGACCGCGCACAAACACGCGGAGGCCGGGGACGGCAAGACGGCGGCTCGTTTCCTCTGGTACACGGTCGGAGGGGCCGCCACCTTCATCGTGGTCAAATCCTTTGAGTGGACGAACGAGATCTCACACGGCTACACGCTGCTCTCGAACACCTTCTGGTCCTTCTACTACTGTGCGGCTGGACTCCACGCGCTGCACGTGATCGCGGGCGCGATCATTATCGCCATCGTCGCGAAGGATGCCGCCAAGAACCGGGAGCTCCACCGGGTCGAGAACGTCGGGATCTATTGGCATTTCGTCGACATCGTGTGGATCTTCCTCTTCCCTCTCCTCTACATCGCGAAGTAGGTCAACTACCATGTCGGAACACGCGCACCCCAGCTACGAACGCGTCTACGTCACTCTGCTGATCCTGCTCGCAGTCAGTGTGACGGGGCCCTTTCTCGGCATCAAAGTGGTGACCCTGATCACCGCTTTCGGGGTCGCCGTGGTGAAGGCCTATCTGGTCGCGAAGAACTTCATGCACGCGAACCTCGAGCCGCGCTACGTCGTGTACCTGATGTCGACGATGTTAGTGTTCATGCTACTCCTCTTTGCAGGAGTGTCGCCCGACGTGATGAAGTTCCAGGGCACCAACTGGGACAAGCCACACGTCTCAACCCAACTCAAGGCTCCCGCCCATCACGGTGACCACGAGGGCGATGGGCACGGCGGGGGCGTGGAGCACTAACCAGGAGGCTTTCGCCGCCTCCGCAACGAGGAGCGCACCCGCATGCGAGTGCTGCGCCCCGTCCATCCGGTCCCGGAGCCCGCGAGCGCGCGGCCGATCCCGAACGCCGTGCTCGCGATGCTGATCTTCGTCGTGAGCGAGACGATGCTCTTCGCGGGCCTGGTAAGCGCCTTCACGATCGCTCGAGCCTCGGCACCCCTCTGGCCGCCGCCCGATCAGCCGCGCCTCCCCGCGGAGGAGACCGCGCTCAACACCGCAGCGCTGCTGCTCTCCGGGGCGGCGCTCTTTGCGGCACGCCAATCGTTCTGGAACAACGCCAGACGCACCCGGCTGTTTCTCACCCTCGCGATGGCGCTCGGCGCATTCTTCGTGACGTTTCAGGGGATTGAATGGGTTCGGTTGATCGGTCAGGGTCTTACCCTGACCTCAAGCGCGCTCGGGAGCTTTTTCTATCTGATCGTCGGGATCCACGGGCTTCACGCTGTGGTAGCGCTAGGGGTGCTCGCCTACGCCTGGACGCGCCTGCAGCGCGGATGGCTTTCTCCCGCCCTGTTCGGCGCCGCCGAGGTGTTCTGGTATTTTGTCGTGGCGGTATGGCCGCTGCTCTATTGGCGGGTTTATCTATGAGACAGAAGCTGCGGCGGTGGGGCGCAATCCTCTTCGGGTTCGCTCTGTTCCAGGCCCCCCGGCTGGTGTTAGCTTGCTCGGTATGCACGGCCGGGCGTGACGAGGAGAGTCAGGATGCCTTCCTCGCGACGACGGTCTTCATGTCCGTTCTCCCCCTGATCCTGGTCGGAGCGCTGGGCTGGGCGGTGGTGCGCCGCACGCAGCATCGCGGGTCTACCCAACCCCGCTCCGCGCGGGCGCTCGCGCGAAGCCTCGAAGCCTCACCGTAGACGTTCCGCCGGAATGTCCCTGCCGTCGCGGCGCAGGGAGTTCCTATCGCCAGGGATCGGCTGCCGCCGGGGATTCGAACTCAGTCTCCAGCCCGCGCAAAAACTCCTCCTCGTGCACCTCGTGGGCCGCAAAACCCTGTGCCAGGACCTCAAAGCAGGCGTGAGCTCGCGGGATCTCACCGGCACCCACCCAGCGAGAGATCGCCTCGAGTTCGCTCCGAAAGCGATCGTGATCCGCGACGAAGTGGGCCAGCGTCTCGCGATGCTCGGGCCGCAGCGCCGAGAGCGCGGGGTAGTAGAGCTGATCTTCCTGGCTGAGATGGCGCTCGAGCTCGGCTTCGAGTTCGTCAAGGCCGAGCCGCACAGCGACGGGGTCGTTGTCGCCCAAGGCCTCCCGCAGGTGCTCGAAGAACGAGGCAAGGCGTCGGTGCTCTTCAGAGATCCGATCTTCGATCGATCGAATGTCCCGTTCCATCACGGTGTCACGCTCCTCCTCGGCTCCCAGTTCCGATATGCTCGCGTGCCGATTCGAGCCCACAATCGAGGCGCCGTTGCGTGAAGTAAAGCTGGCGGAAGCCGAGTTCTTTCGCGCGCTTTCCATCGAGCGCTTGCAACGCGTACAGGGCGTGATCAAAGAGCGGCGCTTCTGGTCTCGTCGGCTGCTGTTCGCGGCCGGCGACCCTGCCGAATTCCTTTGGGTGGTGCGCACCGGCCAGGTTAGGCTCTTCAAGAGCTCCGCCAAGGGTCAAGTCACGACCCTCGAGGCCCTCGGACCCGGCGAATTCTTCGGGGTGCTTCCGGCGTCCGACGCGACTCCGAGGTACCCGGCCAGCGCCGAGGGGCTCACCGAGGGACGAGCCTGGTGCGTGCCCATGGCGGTCGTCCAGCATCTCCTCCAGGCGGAGCCCAACCTCGGCATGGAGATGGTCAGAGTCATCTCCGAGCGCTTGCGGGACGCCCACGAACGGCTCCATTCGTTCGCCTACGACTCCGCGGCCGCGCGCTTGGCGCGCACCGTACTGAGCCTCGCCCGGGGAGGCGAAAACTCGCCCGGCCATGCCGAAGTCACTCGTCGAGCCCTCGCCGAAGCGAGTGGCACGACGGTCGAGACCGCGATCCGTACCTTGCGCCGCTTCGAACAAGACGGTCTGATCGAGACAGAGGTCGGTCACGTTCGCGTCCTCGATCGCGAGCGACTGCGGGAACTCGCCGGTCTCTCCCCCAAGACTGAAGCCTAGGACACAACGAGGCTAGGGAGCGGCACGGGCACCCGGTATGACCTGCGTCATACAGGATCCGAAGCGCCCGAGATACTCTTTCTCCAAAATCAACCGAGGGCGTGGAGCCTCTGCCCGCGACCCTCCGGGAGCGGCACATGCACGTCGGTTTCAGCGCCTTCTTTCAGAACTTGAGCGGCGACCAGAGCGATCGGGAAGTCTATCGCCATGAGCTCGGGATGGCCGACTTGGCCGAACCCCTGGGCTTTGACTCGATCTGGGCCGCCGAGCATCACTTCACGCAGTACACGATGTGCCCGAATGTCGCCCAATTCCTCACCTACATGGCGGGCCGCACCCAGCGCGTATCCCTCGGAGCGATGGCCTACATCGTGCCGTGGCACGACCCGATCCGCCTGGCCGAGGAAATCTCGGTCCTCGACCACGCCTCCGGCGGGCGCGCGATCGTCGGGTTCGGACGCGGCCTGGGACGCGTCGAGTTCGATGCCTTCCGCCTCGACATGAACGAATCACGCGAGCGCTTTGTCGAGTACACGGAAGCCATCATGGGCGCTCTCGAGACGGGATTCATCGAATACGATGGCAAGCACTATAAGCAGCCGCGAGCGGCGATTCGCCCGGCGCCCTTCCGCTCCTTCAAGGGTCGCTCCTACGCGGCCGCGGTTTCTCCCGAGTCGGCCCGCATCATGGCTCGCCTGGGGCTCGGCGTCTTGATCATCGCCCAGAAACCCTGGGAGACGACCAAGGCCGAGCTCGCAATGTACCGCGATCTCTACCGCGAGATGAACGGTCTCGACGCGCCCAAGCCCATCATCGCGAGCTTCATCGCCTGTCACGAGGACGAGAGCGTCGCCAAGGAGATGATGGAAAAGTACGTGCGCGACTACAGCCGCTCCGCCCTCGAGCACTACGAGTTCGCCAACGAAGGGCTGGCGGACATCCAGGGCTACGAGTACTACGGGGCGCTCGCCAAGAATATTCGCAAGCACGGCGTCGACGCCTTCGTGAATTTTCTCGCCGACTTGCAGATTTACGGCACACCCCGCCAGGTGTTCGAGAAGATCATGGATTATCAAGCCATGGCCGACAGCGCGGCCCAGATCGGAGTCTTCAGCTACGGCGGGATGCCCCATGCCATGGCGCGGCGGAACGTCGAGCTCTTTGCCGAGCAGGTGCTGCCGCGTCTCAAAGAGGCCTCGGTGGGGGCCCCGATCGGCACCGCTGCGGTCGAAGCTGCAGCCTGACACCGAGAGCGAGGAGGACTGTCCATGCGTCTAGGCATGCTTCATCTCTTTGAGAATCCCGTCGGGATTTCCGAGCACGAGATCGTCAAGCAACAGATGGAGTTGATGATCGAGGCCGAGCGCCTCGGTTACGATTCGGTCTGGCCGGCGGAGCATCACTTTTCCGAATACGGCTATTGCGGTGCCCCCCAGGTTTCATTGGCCGCGGTGGCCTCACGGACGTCCCGCCTCCGGCTGGGCACGGGCGTTGTCGTGCTCCCGTTCCATCATCCGTTGCGCGTTGCGGAAGACTTCGCCTTCCTCGACCTGCTGAGCGACGGACGTGTCGACTTCGGGGTCGGACGCGGTTACCAGCCAATGGAGTACCAGGGTTTCGGTCTGAACGCGGAGAACTCGCGCGAGATCTTCGACGAGGGCATCCGGCTGGTCCGGCAGTGCTGGACGGAAGATCGTGTCACCTTCCATGGAAAGTACTATCAGGTCGAGGATCTCTGCGTGCGGCCCAAGCCGCTCCAGACGCCGCATCCACCGATCTACATGGCGTGCCTCTCGCCCGAGACCTTCGCCCTCGCGGGCCGGTACGGATTCGACATCCTGTGCTCGACCGTCTTCGGCCTCACCCCGGAGCTACTGCGTCAGGGAATGAAGGAGTACAAGGCCGAGCGTCAGCGCGCGGGCTTGGACCCCGAGTCGGGACGGATGGCGTGCCTGATTCAGGTGTACGCGGCCAAGACGATGGATCAGGCGCGCAAGGATTTTTCGGGGCCCGTCACGTGGTACTACCGCACAATCGCGAAGTATGTGGCGCCTCCGCGGGGCCAGGCAGCGATCAAGGGGTACGAGTCCTATGTGGAGTCGCGCGACCTCGCCGCGACGGTCGAGTTCGATGATCTGGTCGATGGCCCGGGGATGGTGTGCGGCGATGCCGAGTACTGTACGGAGAAACTGATCGAGCTCGCCCGGGGCTTTGGCTTCGACGAGTTGCTCTGCTGGACGCGCATCGGTGGCTTGGAGAACCGGAAGGTCCTCGGCGCGATGGAGCTCCTGGGAAGCGAGATCATTCCGGCGGTGCGCAAAGCCCACGCGCTCGCTCTGGCCTAGGTCGTGCTCCGCGCAGCGCCGACGGCGCTGCGCGGGCCTACTTGCGCGGGAGGCCGAGGACGCACTCGGCGAGGATGTTGCGCTGGATCTGGGAGGAGCCTCCGTAGATGGTTCCGGCGCGCGA
>CAZTOE010000216.1:0-7846 GCA_964615045.1 uncultured Spirochaetales bacterium | reverse complement strand
CTTCGCGAGGGCAACCCGAATCGGATCGCCTACCTGGTCATCGATCGAGGTGCGCGCGCGGTCGCGGCGAGCGAGCCTCGACTGATCGGCCCGCTGCCGCCCTGGCTCGAACCGGCTTGGTTGCGCGCCGACGCGGGCAGCCGTGTCCAAGGTCCGTTCGCGCTGGCGGATTTCGAAGCCACAACCGTCGTGATGACGACGCCGATCTGGGATCCGGACAACCGAGAGCGCGTGCTGGGGACGCTCGTCGGTCTCTTTGACTGGGTTGGGCTCGCCGCGGTGACCGAGAGGGTGCGCGATGATCTCGCCTCGCAGGGGATCGCCGCCGAGGTCCTCGTGTGCCGGGCGGACGGCGGGGTCATCGGTGGCGCGAGCGCTTCGTCCGGACGCCGGACGGATCGACTCGGCGTCGTTTCTGCTGCTGCGCAAACCGGAGGGCCAGGGTTTGAGCCCATCGTGCTGACCGAGGCGGGGCTCATCGTCGGGCGCGCCCCGCTGGCACCCGACCTGGCGAACTGGACGCTGCTGGTCGTCCAACCCCGCCTCCACGCCCTCGCGCCCGCACGGCGCCTGAGTGTTCGACTGACGCTCATGATGGGGATCGCATTGGCCGCCGCGCTCGCCCTGGCGACCCTCGCAGCGCGTCGTGTCGTACAGCCGCTCAGCGAGTTGACGCAGGCCATCCGCCGCCTTTCGCGTACCGACGCGCGGGCGCTTCAGGTTCCAGTGCGCACCGACGACGAGGTCGGCACGCTCGCGACCGCTTTCAACGACATGGCGGCCGATCTCGATCGCGCACAGCGCGACCTCATCGAAGCGGAGAAGTTTGCGTTCGTGGGTGAACTGGCGGCGGGCGTGGCCCACGAGATTCGCACCTCGCTGGGGGTCTTGGGGAGCTCTGCACAAATCCTGAGACGCTCGCTCCCGCGGGACGGCGGAGCCGAGGCCGCCGAGCTGGCCCAGATGATCCGCGCCGAAGTGGGCCGGCTCGGTGGAGTGGTGGACGATCTGCTGACTCTGGATCGCTCTCGTCCCCTCCAGTTGGAGGCCACCCCGGTCTCCCAGCCCGTGTTTCGGGCGTTCGACTTTGTCGCCCCACAGGCCTCCGAAAAAGGCATCCAGATGGTCCGTGCTCCCGCGATTCGGGAGGCCCGGTTGCTCTGCGAGCCCGAGCTCGTCTATCAAGTCGCCGTGAATCTGATGGTCAATGCCCTCCAGGTTCTGGGATCCGGGGGGCGCCTCGAGGTCCGGATTCTAGAGGCGGAGGGCGGTTATGGAGGCTTCGAGGTATGGGACGACGGCCCAGGAATCCCGGAAGCGCTTCGCGCTCGGATCTTTCAGCCCTTCGTCACGGCCCGCGACCACGGGGTGGGCTTGGGACTCACCTTCGTAAAGCGCGTCGTCCACGATCACCACGGCGAGGTTTTCGTCGAATCTGAGCCGGGGTCGGGCACCTGTTTCCGGGTCCGGCTGCCCGTGGCAGGAGCGGCGCAATGAAACGCGTTCTCATCGTCGACGACGACCGGCGCACCCGCCGCGTGCTTCAGATCGTGGTGGAAAAACTCGGCCTCGAATCGAGCGGCTTTGAGGACGCCGAACAAGCCCTGTCCGCCCTGCGGGAGGAATCGGCCGCGTTGGTCGTGACCGATCTCAAAATGCCCGGGGTGGATGGGCTCGAATTCATGCGCCGGCTGCGCGCCCTCGATGAGTGGGTGCCGGTGATCATGGTGACGGCCTACGGAACGGTCGAGGCAGCGGTCGAGGCGATGAAGCTCGGAGCGATCGATTTCATCGCCAAGCCCTTCGATGTCGAGGCACTCGAACTACTGATCACCCGTTCCCTCGAGATATCTCGCAACCGCTCCGAGAATCGCTACCTGCGGGAGGCGTTCGATCGCTCTCCCCATTTCGAAGACCTGGTGGGCAGCTCCCCTCCCATGCGCGAGGTTTTCGACCTGATCCAGAAAGTCGCCCCAACGCGCAGCGCAGTCCTCATCACCGGCGAGACCGGAACGGGCAAAGAACTGGTCGCTCGGGCTATTCACAAACTGAGCCCGCGCCAAGGGGCGCTCTTCGTGCCGCTGAACTGCGCGGCGATTCCCGCTGAACTGCTCGAGAGCGAGCTGTTCGGACATGTGCGGGGTGCGTTCAGTGGGGCGCAGGCCGACCGCGAGGGCAAGTTCGGAGCCGCCGACGGTGGCACTTTGTTCCTGGACGAGGTCGGCGACATGGACCCGCGCCTCCAGGCGAAGCTGCTCCGCGCCCTCCAGGAGGGCGTCATCGAACCGGTGGGCAGCAATCGCCGCCTTCGGGTCGACGTCCGGATCGTGTCTTCGACGAACCGCGACCTCGACGCGGCGATCCGCGACGGCAGCTTCCGGGAAGATCTGTTCTATCGGCTCAATGTCTTCCGCATCCAGCTACCGCCCCTGCGAGAGCGCGCGGAGGATGTCCCGGTGCTGGCGGCGTCCTTTCTGCGCGAATTCGGGGAGGAGCTGGGAAAAGGGCCGCTCGCCTTGAGCGCGTCGGCGGCAGGCCACCTCCGCGGTTACGCGTGGCCCGGCAACGTCCGCGAGCTTCGCAACCTGATGGAGCGGGTCGCGGTGTTGAGCAGCGGGACGGAGGTCGCAGAGGAGCTGATCGCCACCCTCCTTCCGCAAGCGAGCGAGACCGCGGCGAGCTTCGATCTCGGGGCGGCGGTGGCCGAAGCGGAACGCAAGGCGATTCTTCGAGCCCTCGCCGCGACGGACGATCACAAGCCAGCGGCTGCCGCACTCCTCGGGATCGGGGAGCGGACGCTCTGGAGCAAGCTCAAGCGACACGGTCTCTAGCCGCCGATATCGGCGATCGCGAAGCGCAGCGAAGCCCGAGTAGCGCCGCGAGCGCGGCGAGGACACCGACCAGCGCGGGTTCCGGGCACAGCAGCGGTTCGGCGGCGACCGCGAGCGAGGTCAAGTCGCCATTGATGATCGCGCCCAGAGCGTTCCCCGGCTGCACCATGAAGGTCTTTTCGACGAAGTCACCCAGGCTGGGTGGGGCTGCGGGGAGATCGGTGAGCGCATCGGCGACCACCGCATTCGAGGGCCCCGGGGTGACCAGGAGCAGATTGAAGACATTGAAGTCCGGAGCCGCTCCGATCAGCTCAGCCTGGTACTGGTCTTCCGTGTCGGGATTCGTCGCGATCTCGTCGCCGTACCTGATCAAGCTCAGGGCGTCGTCGTCTTGATCTTTGACTCCGAAGAGCTCCAAGCCTTCTGTCTCAAAGCGGACACAAAGCGGGACGCCGTTGTAAAACGTGTTGTTCGGAAGCATCACGGAGGGCGGGGCATCGGTATCGAAAGTGTATTCACCGGAAACGGTGTCAAAAGGGCCAATTATATCCGGAAGCCCGTCGGCCGGGTCGAAGACGGTATTGATGACGCCGGTGAAGGCAAAGGTGACGACCTCCGCCCGACCCGGACTCGTCGCCATCGCCATCCAAAGAACCGCCGCCAGTAGCGCCGCCCGACTTGTCATCGAGGAAGTCTATCGAGCCGCTGATCCCGGGGAAACGGAAAAGATCTTCCGGTGACGGCGAGGGTCCCAACGCCGGAACGCGATGACTGCATCTGACGCAGCGCAGAGCTGATATCCTTTCGCCCAAGAGGCTGGAGAAGAAGATGGCGATCACACGGAATGAGGCCTGGAAGCAGCTGTGCGCGTGGACGGAGACCGATTCGCTGCGCAAGCACGCGCGCGCCGTCGAGATCGTGATGCGCGCCGCCGCGCACCGCTACGGCGAGGGAGCCGACGACGAGGAGGCGTGGGGCATCGCGGGCATGCTGCACGACGCGGACTATGAGAAATGGCCCGAAGAGCATCCCGACAAGATCGTCGCGTGGCTGCGCGATCGCGGTGAGGAGCCGATCGCCCACGCCATTTCGGCGCACTACACAAAATGGGGCGTGTCCTACGTGTCTGCGCTCGACAGAGCGCTCGTCGCGTGTGACGAGCTCACCGGCTTCATCGGCGCCTGCTGCTTGGTACGACCGAACGGCATCGCCTCACTCGCTCCGAAAAGCGTTCGGAAGAAACTCAAGGACAAGGCCTTCGCCGCCAAGGTGGAACGCAGCGAGGTCACCGCGGGGGCGGAGCTGCTGGGCGTCGACCTGGCGGAGCACATTGCGTTCATCATCGGGGCGCTGCAGCCCCACGCCGCAGAGTTGGGGCTCACCGGAAGAACCGACCCGGCGTGAACGAGCATGCGTCGCGCGACGTCCCCGAGATCGAAGTCTGTGATCTCGTCAAATGCTTCGGCGCGCTCCGAGCGATCGACGGCGTGTCGTTCGCGGTAGCGCGCGGCGAAACCTACGGCCTCCTCGGCCCCAACGGGGCGGGCAAGACCAGCATCATGCGGATCCTCGCCGGGCTCTCGCCGCCGAGCGGAGGCAGCGCTCGGGTTGCGGGGTTCGACGTCCTACGGCACCCGCGAGCCGCGCGCAGTCAGATGGGGGTCGTGACCCAGGCCGACGGTCTCGACACCGACCTCTCGGTGCGCCAGAACCTGGAGGTCTTTGGCTACCTGGCCGGCCTCTCGCGGCGGCGGGCGCGAGAGCGCGCTCGCGAAGTGCTCCAGTTCTTTGACCTCGCCAAACGCGCCGGTGATGAGGTGGAAGAGCTCTCCGGCGGACTCCGGCGGCGGCTCGCAATCGCGCGCGCGCTGATGGCAAAGCCGCGCGTGATCGTGCTCGACGAGCCGTCCACCGGCCTCGACCCCGAGAGCCGCGTGCACGTCTGGGAGGAGCTGGCGGTCCTCAAGCGGTCGGGCGTCACCATTCTGATGTCGACCCACTACATGGACGAAGCGGAGACGCTTTGCGACCGCATCGCCATGCTCCACTCGGGTCGCATCCTCGACGAGGCGACGCCCCCGGAGCTGGTGGTGCGCCACGCGCGCGGCGGCGTAGCCGAGATCCGCCTCGACGGCGCGACGCCCGAGATCGTGCGCCAAGCCCTCGAACAAGCCGGCCTGGCCTTCCGCGAGGTGGGAGCGCTGTTCCGCGTCACCGGGCGAGGCGGGTACGGTCCGGCGCTGCCCCCGCTCTCCGGCGTGCGCGTCACCGAGCGCAAGGCGAACCTGGAGGACGTGTTCCTCGCGCTCGCCGGGAAGGGGCTCACGGCCGAATGACCGCATCCGCGTTCGGGAGCCGCCTGCGCTGGCGCTCCGTCTCGGGCGTTTGGCGCCGCCACGCCTTGGCGCTCGCGCGCGTCTGGCGGGTGGCCGTGACGTGGTTCGTCGTGGAGCCGGTTGTCGTGTTGCTCGCGGTCGCGCTCGGGATCGGCCGGCTGGTCGGCGACGTCGAAGGCCACGGGAGCTACGCGGTGTTCGTAACGCCGGGCATCCTGGTGGGGACCGCGATGTTCCACGCGATCTTCGAGTGCTCCTGGAGCGCGTTCGGGCGCATCCAGCAAAGCGTCTACGACACCTTTTTGACGGCGCCCGTCACCGTGGCCGAGCTCGTCCTGGCGGAGCTCTGCTTCGCGACGACGCGGGCGCTGCTCTCGATCGTCTCGGTCGGCGCGTTCGCGATGGCGTTCGGCTGGCTGCCACTTGGCGCCTGGCCCGGTCTCCTGGCGGTGGGTGTGGGCGTGGGAGTGGTGTTCGGCGGCATCGGCCTGCTCTTTGCGGCGCTCTCCCCGACGCTTCATGTGCTCTCGTTGGTCTTCACGCTGGTGGCGTCGCCGCTCTTCTTTTTCAGCGGGTCGTTCTTTCCCATCGCCGTGCTCCCCGACTGGCTCGAGCCAATCGCGTGGGCTGCGCCGCTGACGCCCCTCGTGCAGATCGCCCGAGGCTTCGTCGAGGGATCGCTTGGCGTTGTGCACGGACTCGCGGCGCTCTACGTCTTCGCGCTCGCGGCCGTCCTCTACCCACTCGCCGTCGTATTGCTTCAGCGACGGCTGCTCAAGTAGCCGGGTAGAGCCGGCAACGAAAGAGACGATGGAGAGCGGGGCACCCCAGGCCGGTCAGGGCCCACCACCTCCGGCTGGGCGGTCAAGCTCGCCCCGCGTTCGGCCGCACTATCCCGGGATGAGTCCCCTGGGTCCGCGGCGCAAGGCACTGTTGGTCTGGCTCGGCTTCGGCGGGTTGGCGCGGGCGGTCGCGGCTGCACGCGTTCCGCTGCGTCCCCTGTGAGGTCCTCACCCTGCAGTATGGCAACCCCCGGCAGAGCTGAGAGCGCGACGCTACGCCCCCATGCGACACCCCCAAGAACGCTACGTTCCGGCGGCCGGGGTGGGATGGCTCACCGCCCTCTACGACCCGGCAATCGCGTGGACCACGCGCGAGCGCCGTTTCAAGAACGCGCTCATCGCGCAGACTTCGCTCTTCCCGGGCGCTCGGGTTCTCGACCTCGGCAGCGGAACCGGCACCTTGGTCATCTGGTGCAAACAGCGCGAGCCCCGTGCGGAGTTCGTCGGTGTGGACGGCGACGCGGAGGTATTGCGACGAGCGTGCCGCAAGGCGGCCGCGGCCGGGGTGAGCGTCCGCTTTGATCGTGCGTTCTCTCACGCTCTCCCCTACCGAGACGAGAGTTTTGATCGGGTCACCTCGAGCCTCTTCTTCCATCACCTGGGTCCGCAGGCAAAGCGCAAGACGCTCCGAGAGGTATTTCGGGTCCTGCGCCCGGGCGGAGAACTCCACGTCGCGGATTTTGGCAAGGCGGCCAACCGCTTTGCGCGCTGGCGCTTCTATCCCGTACAGCTCCTCGACGGCTTCGAAAATACCGAGGAGAACCTAGCGGGTCGCCTGCCGGCCTGTTTCGTCGCCGCCGGCTTCGACGACGTCGAGGCCCGCGAAGAAATCGGCACCCTGTTTGGAACCCTCGTGCTCTATCGAGCGCGCAGACCGGCGGGCGCGCGCTAGCGCGCCTCATGCGCGTCGATATAGTGGCGCGGAGCCACCGGTCGGATCCATGCGTTCGCCAGCAGCGCAACTGCCAGAAGGGCAGCCATCAAGAACATCGTCGAGTTGTAGAGGCCACTGGTCGGATCCGGCGTGCCGGGAGGTGCGATCGCCATCAGTTTGCTGATCGTGAGCGTCTTCTTCTGCACCAGCAGATCCAATTCGGCCACGCCGGCGCCAAAGCTTTGTTCGAAGAGCTGCGGATCGAGCCGGGCGACCAGGCGGTTGATCGCCTCTCGGCTGGCGCTCTCGCGCAACGACGTAATCGCCAACGGACCCAGCACCCCGGCCGCGCTCCAGGCATACGTCGAACCATTCCACGCCGTGCGGCACTACCAGTGAGTTATAGATCTCCTCGTAAGTAAGGTGATAGCAGCGCAGGAAGTCCACCCAGTACCTGGCGTAGTTATGGAAGCTCCGCCGCGCCAGATCGTGCCACTCCTCCGGGGTACCCTCGGGACGTACTCGCCGCATGTTCTCGTATACCACCTCGCGCTTGTGCCGCGAAAACCGGTACGCTATCTCCGCAACGCCGACCCCGATACCGTGGGTTACGCGTATGGGCAGGCGTCCTACCAAACCGCAGGAACCGCGGAAGAAATAATACTTCAGGAATCCAGGGATATCATCGCGAAAGCGCTCCCGCTCAGGCATGGCTCACACCCGCTCAGGACCCATCCGCCGCGGCAGATGCGTCCTTCTCCCGAGCGCCTTTATAGATGACCACCATGCGGTGGGTGAGTGTCTCCACCGCGAGCAGCAGCACGAGGTAGAGGGAGACGCGGAACACCCAGATGTTATCGGTCAGGCCATAGATGAACAGGGGCAGCGCGAAGAGGAGTAGGCGCAGCGGACGGGCCAGCAGGCCGACGTTGCAGGCGACGCCCAGGCCTTCCGCCCTCGCCT
>CAZTOE010000215.1:0-7959 GCA_964615045.1 uncultured Spirochaetales bacterium | reverse complement strand
AAGGGGATACCCCAGGATGAACACACCATCGATGCGCAGCCGCTGGGTGCTGACCAGCGCCGCGACCTGGCCTCCCAAGCCCACTCCACCGACGAAGAGGTGCGCCGGAGCCGAGGTCGGATCGCGGCCGAGCATCGCGATCGCCGCCCGGAAGGCTCGGACCAGAACGTCCGCCGGGTCGGGCCGCTTCTTGCCTATTTCGGCAAAGGGGAAGTTGAAGCGAAGGCAGAGATACTTGCGTTCGGTGAGGCGGCGATGCAGCGCCTCGACCAGGGGGTCATTCAGATCTCGCGCGGACCCGTGGGCGAGAACGATGCCGATGCGCGATCCCGTAGGCCACCACTCGGGAATCCCGAGCACTGCGCTCAGATTTTCGGTTTCGCGAAGCCGCTCTTCGAGCGGGATCTCGATGGCTTCAAAACGTGCGGCCGGCTCAACCACGGGGTCCCCCGGGGCGCGAACTATACACCAACGGCCCCGCTCGGCCCTAGGCTACCTTGCGCGCGCGCGTTACGCTTGCGCAACCCTCCGGAGTTCCAATGGAAAAGGTCCTGATCGCAGGAATTTCCGGCGGTCAGGGGCGCTTGGTCGCGCACCGGCTGCTGGACGAATACGTCTTGTGCGGGGTGGATCGCCATGCCTGGGAAGGGCGACCGCAAGGGATCGCCCTCCACCGTGTGGACCTCCTCAAGAGGCAGTTCGAGGATGTTCTGCGCACCGAAAAGCCCAAGGCTGTGGTGCACCTGGGCTTCGTTCGACATTTCCGCGGGGTTGAGGCCGAGCGCCACGAAACCAACGTGCGAGGGACGCAGCTGCTCCTCGAACATTGTGTGAAATACGGCGTCGAGCAGCTGGTGGTGGTCTCGAGCGGCTACGTCTATGGCGCGTTTGCCGAGAATCCCTTCTATATCCACGAAGACCACCCGCTGAGCGGAAGCCGCTCGTACCCCGAGATTCGCGATCTGGTCGAAGTCGACACTCTCGCCTCGAGCTTCATCTGGAAAGAGCCCGGTGTACGCACCGCGGTGCTGCGACCGGTAAGCGTGCTGGGCACCCAGGTCCACAGCTTGAGCCGGGAGATTCTGAGTCAGCGTCGGGTCCCGGTGGTGATGGGTTTTGACCCGATGATGCAGTTCATCCACGAACAGGACGTCGCCGAGGCGGTTGCGCTCGCCCTCGATCGCGGCCTGCAGGGAGCCTTCAACGTGACAGGACCCGGCGCCGTCCCGATCTCGGTGGCGATCCGGGAGTGCGGTAGCACTCCGGTTCCCATTCCGGAGCTGTTGATGCGCCCACTCTTCAACCGGCTTTTTCGCGCGGGCTTGATCCCCTGGCCGGCGGGGGTTCTCGACTTCATGAAGTATCCGGTCACCCTCGACGGCTCGCGCTTTGAGGAGGAAAGCGGCTTCCGACCGCTGTTCAGCCTGGGCGAGATTTTCGCAGCCATGCGGGAAGGAAAGGATCCGTGAACGCCGTGCTTTCGGTAGCCTCGTGGGCGGGTTCTGCGTTGCACTCCGCCGCGTCGGCGGTGGCGGATCTCACCGGTGCTGCCCTGCCGCTCGCGACCCGCGATCTTCTGGAGCGCGTCGACGAACGGCTGGCCGCCGTCCCCGCGCAGCTCAACGAATATGGCTTCGATCCCTGGGGATTGCGCCCGGCGAGTTTGCGCCACGCTGCGATCCCGATTCTCCTGATGTACGAGCGTTACTTTCGCGTCGAGACCGAGGGGATCGAGAGCGTGCCGCAAGGACGGGCGCTCTTGATCGCGAACCACGCCGGGCAGCTTCCTTTCGACGCGGTGATGATCGGGTGTGCCATGCTGATGGAAGCGGAACCGCCTCGTATCGTGCGGGGAATGACGGAATACTGGGTTTCGGAGCTGCCCTTCGCGAGCGTGTGGGCGGCGCGTGGGGGTGGTGTCGCTGGAACCCCGCTCACGTGCCGGGAGATGCTCGAGGCGGGTGAATCGGTACTCGCCTTCCCCGAAGGTGTGCGAGGGATGAGCAAGCTCTACGCCGAGCGCTATCAGCTCCAGCGATTTGGAACCGGTTTCATGCGTCTCGCTCTGGAGACGCGGACGCCCATCGTTCCGGTGGCGGTGGTGGGCTCCGAGGAACAGCAACCCGGGCTCGCCAACGCGAAGCCCCTGGCGCGCCTGCTCCGGCTGCCCGCCTTTCCAATTACGCCGACCTTCCCGTGGCTCGGTCCGCTCGGTCTGTTCCCGCTCCCGGTGAAGTACCACATCTACTTTGGGGCGCCGATGCAGTTCCAGGGCAGCGCCAACGAAGATGACGCCGCCATCGAGCGCCGTGTGGAACAGGTCCGGACCGCGATTACCGGGCTTCTCGAGCGGGGTCGGAGGGAACGCGCGGGCGTTTTTCGCTAGACCCCATCCGTGAACCAAGAAGCGAACGTCACGATCGACTTGAGCTCGCGCGAGCGGCGCTTTTACGACCGCCTTCGCGAAAGCCTCGCGAGCGGGCGCGAGGGCAGTTTGATCGCGCGGGTCGGTGACCTGGTGCTGCTGCTCCCGGATCTCGCCGTGCTGCTGTTCCGGTTGATGCGAGAGCCCCGGGTTCCCACGGGCGCAAAGATGATCGCGTTTCTCGGACTCGGCTATCTCGTGTCTCCCATCGACCTGCTGCCGGAGGTGATCTTCGGGCCGATCGGTCTGCTCGACGATCTCCTGGTGGTGGGCGCCGCGCTCTCGCGCCTGATGAACTACGTCCATCCCGATGTCGTCCGCGCCCATTGGCCCGGCCGCGGCGATGCCCTCGAGTCCGTTCAACGTGTGACCGATTGGGCCGAGCAGAAAGTGCGCGGCGGGCTTCGCAGACTGATTCCCGGGGCTCGCGGCTAGTCGGCTTCGTCCGCCTTGGGCGCCGCGAGAGTCCGTAGGTTTTCGCGGCGCTCTTTCGGGATCCGCGTGACGCGCCCACTGCCATCGACCATCGCGTGCTCGGTCGCGCCCGTCGCGGCAAGCTCACCGCGACAGCGGATCTCGTAGGCCATCCTCAGTGAAGCGCCGCGCGCCCACTCGAGCCAACAGGTGATGTCGATTCGGTCGTCGAAGCCGGCGCTGTGGTGGTAGTGAACCTCGACGAGGGTGGTTGCAAAATGACGGTCGAGGGCGACGTACTCCCGGTACGGGCGATCGTGCTCGTCCATCCAGGCGATCCGCGCGAGTTCGAAATAACGCACGAAATTGGCGTGGTGCACGATTTTCATCGCATCGGTTTCGAAAAACGCCACACGGTGGGAGACGGTACTCTGGGGGCCGTGCGCTCCGCCGCGGAGAGTCCCGCGCGACACTAGAGCAGCGCCAGCTGGCCGCGTTGCGGTTCGTTCTGCGGGGCTAGGGGGGAGACCGGCGCAACTGGCGCAACTGGTGCGGTTGGGGGGAGGAGCGCGGGGGGGTCGGGCGCGCTGTCCGCGAGGTCGGTGCCCAGGAAAGCGCTTCCCTCGGCGCACCGATCGCGGAACTCGCACCATTGGCACAGCGTACTGGGCTGAGCCGTAAACTCCCGTTCCGCTTCGATCGTGTCGATCAGCTCGATCGTCTCGCCGCGCAGGGCGGCGAGCTGCTCGTCCGTCCGCGAGGAGACCCGCACTTGGTTCCGCTGCAGATAGTGCCACACGAGTCGTACCGGACCGCCGCGAGCGTAGCGGTCCGCTACGCCGAGCTGGTAGAGCGCGAGCTGCCGATCGCGATCCAGGGTCTCCTGCTTGGGGACCCAGCGGCCGGTCTTGAAATCGTGAATCTCCACCGTGCCGTCTACGGCGCGACAGACGCGGTCGATGAAGCCCTGCATGCGGTAGCGGCCGTCGCCGTCCAACGAAAACGAGACGTGCTCTTCCAGCCCCAGCGTTTCCTCGGCATCGAAGGGATAGCTGCGCCGGTAGTGGTTCGCGAGACATAGCTCGCCGAGCTGGCGATAGTGGTCGGCGTCGTTCTCGGCGCGCACGATGCGAATCCGTTCGCGATCGAAATGATCGTCCCACAGTTGTCCGAAGCGCCGAATGACCTTGGCCAGGGAAGGAACCCTTCCCTGGCTCACAAACCGATAGAGTCGTTCGAGGACCTCGTGGACCCGCTTGCCGACAAAGGCTTCGACCGACTCGGTCTCCACCGGGAGCTTGTCGATGTAGCGAAAGCGAAATTGGCGCGGGCACTTCTCGAAACAGGCCAGTCGGGAATGGCTGTAAGTGGGTTTCGAGTTCGATTTCCCCGGCACACTGCAACCCACAGACCCCCCGCATCCCAACACGACGGGGTGTGGCACGCGGAAGATTCTCGGTTTTGGGGGTCCTGGAGGGGGACCCCGGGCATACAGGTCAAACGGGAATGAGGGCTACCCATTATAAGGAGCCCCGCGGGTACGTCGAGGCCCCCCCCGTCCTCGGGGTGACTTCACGCTATCCTCCGCCCATATCCGACGCGCCGAGTGGAGCAGCCAATGACGAGATCCAGCGCAGAGCCCCGATCGTTGGCAGCCCCGCGGGTCGTTGAAACTGGTGAGCCCCTCGATGGCGCCGTGGTCGAACGGGTCGTCCAGGGCCTCGGGGGGCAAGCGGGCGATGCCCTCGCCAAGGCGGCTGCCGAGGGCAACCCGAATCCGGAAGAGGTTGCCGAGTGGGCGGATCGCCTCCGGCGGCTGATTCTGAACCCTCCGGACCATTCGGGGCTCCGCTCGGCCATCCCTGCCTTGGGAGAGCGATTGCGCCGCCTGCTCGCCAAGGTCGAGTTGCCCGAGGGTGAGGAACCGACCCGCATCACTGAGCGCTTCTTGGCGCACCTGCCCGAAGTGCGCAGCCGCCTGGCGGAGGACGTCGAGGCCGCCTTCGAGGGGGACCCCGCCGCCAAGGGGTATGCCGAGATCGTGGCCGCCTACCCCGCGGCGCGCGCGATCGCGACCTACCGCTTCGCCCACGAGCTGCACCGCCTGGGGGTCCCGCTGCTTCCCCGCATCATGACCGAAGACGCCCACGCGAGGAGCGGAATCGACATTCACCCCGGTGCCACCATCGGGCGGCGTTTCTTCATCGACCACGGGACCGGTGTCGTGATCGGCGAAACCTGCATGATCGGCGACCGCGTGGTGCTCTACCAGGGCGTGACCCTCGGCGCCCTGGCGCCGCGCAAGGGCCAGATGCTGCGGGGCATCAAGCGCCATCCGACTATCGAGGACGAGGTGACGATCTACGCGGGAGCCACCATCCTGGGCGGGGAGACCGTGATCGGTCGCGGCTCGGTGATCGGCGGCAACGTCTGGATCACGCAATCCATCCCGCCCGGTTCCAAGGTGCAGATCGAGCCTCCCCGGCTCCAATTGCGACGCGACGGCCAGAAGGTTCAGCAACCCGAACCGCTCCACTGGGACATATGAGCCGCCTCGCCTGTGGAGCCTTTGCCGCCCTCTTACTGTGCATCGCCGCCGCGACGGGGACCGCCGCGGAAGAGCCGGGCTTCAGCTACGACCTCTGGACCGGCTATATGAGCCCCTACTGTCCCGGGCGCGTCCTGATCGACTGTCCGAGCCCGCAGGCCGAGCAACTCCGCGCCTGGATCCAACAGCAGGAACGCGCTGGCCGCAGCCGCGACGAAGTCGAGCGCGAACTCTACGCCCGCTATGGCGATGTGATTTTGCAGGCACCGCGCGCGCAAGGCTTCGGCCTCGCCGCGTACGTGATTCCCGTTGTCGCCGCACTGGCCGGCGTGGCGGGTGTGGCGTTCTTCTTGAGGCGCCAGGGGCGCGCTGCGCGTGGGGCCGAGCGGGAGGCGCCCGCGAGTTCCACTCCCCTCGATCCTGACATGGAGCGCCGCATCGACCGGGAACTCGACGCGCTGTCCTGACGGCCAGCTCGGCGCCGGGCGACACCGCACACCGGTATACTGACGCCGTGAAGATCTACACCCGGCGCGGGGACACCGGCGAGACCGACTTGATCGGGAGCGGCCGCGTTGCCAAGGACGATCTGCGCGTCGAGGCCTACGGAGCCATCGACGAACTCAACGCCGCCATCGGGGTGTGCGCTTCGGAGACCGCCCACGACGATCTGCGCGGCGCGCTGCAACAGGTCCAACGCACGCTGTTCGCACTCGGGGCCTATTTCGCCACCCCCGAGGAGCGCCACCGCAGCTCCTTCGGGATGTCGGCGCCCCGCCCGGCCGACATTCAATTTCTCGAAGACCGAATCGACGGCTGCGAAAGCGAGCTGTCGCCCCTCCGGCGCTTCGTGTTACCGGGCGGAACCCGCGCCGCGGCTGCGTTCCACGTCGCGCGTACCGTGTGCCGCCGCGCCGAGCGCCGGGTGGTGAGCCTGGCTCGTGCCGCTGAGATCGACGCCGCCGCGCTGCGCTACGTCAATCGCCTCTCCGACCTGCTTTTCGTGCTTGCGAGGCTGGAAAACCACCGCGCTGGGGTGGCCGACGTGGAGTGGGAAGGCCGGGCTGGGGGTTGAGCCCAGGTACGTTTTGGGACGCTCGAGCTGGCAGCGGAGCCAAAGGCCGATGCCAAAACCCAACGCGAAGGCCATCGCGATCGCCAGGGCGATGCGACGCAGGGCGCTTCGAATGCGCGACTTCGCGCCGGCGTTGGTCGGAGCCGAGCGACTCACGCGAAAGGGTCCCTCTGCAGCTGCGCGCCCGACCGCCGCAGTAGCGCTTCGAGGCGTTCGCGCAGCGGGTCGGAGTTGCGCCCGTGCGGGCACTGGTCGTCTTGCCGCACCATGGCTTCGAAGTAGCGCACCAATCCCACCAGGTCCGAAAGCCGGATCGTCTCCGGCGCGATGTGACCGCGATCGCTCATGTTGTGGTAGTTGCCCAGCGGAAGGCACATCCCCGCACAGCGGTAGCCGAACTGTTGGTACGCCGAGGCCTCGCAGGTTCCGCCGTCCATCAAGCGGCGCTGGAAGCGAAAACGCCCGCGGGTCGACGCCTGGAGTTCGGCACCCACGCGCGCGATCCAGCGCGTCAAGCCGTCATCGAACAGGCTCGTGCGATCGCCGACGCGAAGGATCGGCCCGCCGCCTTGCGGCGCGTGGGGGAACGCCTTGCTGGCTTCGACGGCGATCACGCGGGCGCCTTCGGGCAGGCGTCCGTCCGCGGCGATCGCCAACGCGCCGACAAAGCCGACTTCTTCGGCGCGGGTGAAAACGCCGCGGACGTCTACCCGCTTGGCGGGATCGATGGCGTCGATGCGCTCAAAGAGCGCGAGGATGGCCGCGACGCCGGCGAGGTCATCGGCGACCCGGGTGATGAGCCGGTCGGGGTCGCGGGGATCGCGCCGGAACGGCACGAGATCCCACATCCCGAAGCTGCCGCGCGGCACGGCGGCGCGCGCCGCGAGTTGTACGCGGAGCTCACCCGAGCGCCGGTCGGGTTCGGCGCGCACCACGCGAGCGCGTACCTCACGGCCGTCCCGGGTGAAAAAGCGTGCCGGCGCCCCGCGGAAGAACGTGCGTCCCACCCCGCCCAGAAAAAGCGCGTCCACGCGGTAACGCGCGCCGCGCGCGGTCGAGCGCAAGGCGCGAAATCCAGGATGGTCCATGTGTGCCGCGAGGACTAGCGGCGTTCTCGTGCGGCGCACGCCGCGGCGCCGGAGTTCAAGATTCTGATCCGGATCCGTCCGCAGCAAGAGGTGGTCGTGGGTTGCGGCGAAGCGACGCAGCGCTTCGATGACGGCCCCTTCGCGGTACGGGGCGGTGGGACACGAGAGCATGCGGCGGGCGAGTCGGAGCACCGCGCCGGCACGGATCTGGCTGGGCGGAAGTCTCACGCGCCGACCGCCTTTTCGATCTCGCGGCCGAGCTCGAGCACCCAAGCGAAACTCGAGCGATCCCCGTCGGCGATGCGCTCGCGGGCACCCTCGGCGCCTCCGATCCGCTCGAGGCCGTAGCTTCCGTAGCGGCGCGCGAGGGTTTCGACGCGCTGCGGCAGACGGGAAAATTGGCCGGCGT
>CAZTOE010000214.1:0-7960 GCA_964615045.1 uncultured Spirochaetales bacterium | reverse complement strand
AGGGGAGCGGTTCGGATTGTGGATCACCAGCGGCACGTGGATCTGGGCTTCGGAAAAGGCGGAGCCGTGGCCCCAACGACCGGCTTCCATGAACTCCTCACCGTGGTCGCCGGTGACCACCACGATCGTGGAGCTCGCGAGCCCTCGCTCGTCGAGGAGCCGGAGCAGCTCCTCAATCTGCGAATCGAGGTGGAGCACCGAATTCCGGTAGCGGTTGTGGAGACCGGGCGCGTCGCGAGCGGGCTCAATCCGCAAGTAGTCGACGGTCTCGGGGAAGGGTCGGAAAAGACCGAAATCCGGAGGAAATTCGTAACGCGCGTGGGGAGACTCGAGGAAGGTGTAGACGAAGAAAGGGCGGTTCGGATCGCGGGACGCCAAGAAGGAGCGGATTTCTGCGACGTTTCGTCGATCGCGCACCCAACTCGGTTGGATTCGCCCCGCGGCATCGCGCTCGAGATTGCCTTCCCAAAGCTGGTCGCGGGCCAAGTCGCGGAAGGCGGTTTGTGCAAATTCGGGATAGGAGAAATCGTCACTGGTCAACGCTCGCGCCTCGTAGCGACGGCTCAGGAGATGCTCGATCAGCGCCGGGCCACGGCCCTCGCGGAGGAACTCGAACCAATAGGTCCCCGGCAGGCCGTACAGCATCGAGAACACTCCCATGCGAGTGCCGTTGCCACCGCTCAAGTGGTTCAGGAACCATTGTGATTCTTGCGCCAGCCGCCACGTCCTCGGCATCGAATCGGGTGCCAGAGCGTCCGCCCGGAACGATTCGGCACAGATCCATAGAATGTTGTAGTCGTGAGCGTCGGGGTCCACCCGCAGCGGTCGCAACGGGTACCGCAGCCTCGACGCGTCGACGGAGATCGTCGCAGTCCCACCCTGCTCCACTTCCCACCCCAACCTCATGGCCCAACGCTTCGCCGTCACTCTCTGGTAGGCCGGGATCGACGCGGCGACCCGGAGGACCGGCGCCTCGCCTTGGAAATCCGCCCAGAGGTAGATCGCTCGTTCGGCCAGGACGAGGGCAACGCTGGCTGCCACCAGTGCTCGGGGAACCCAGCGAGGGAGAAGTCCCAGCCGGCGGCGAAGCGACCAACACAGCCGCGCGAGGCCGAGTTCCGCCGCGACGGCGAAGCCGACGAGCAAAATCAGGGTGCGATAGGTCGCTTCCCCGGCGCCGGTAGCGGCCAATCCGCCGGGAGTCCTGATCAAGTTCCAGAGAAACCCGTTGAAGTGGAAGCCGAAGATCGCATAGACGCGGAGATCAACCCAGATCGCCAAGGTCACGAAGGCGTAGAGAAGGCCGGCAATTGCCACGAAGCCGAAGCCTCGAATGCCTGGAGGGAGGGGCCGATGTGGCAGTCGCCGAGCGAAGAACAGGACGGCTGCCGTGGCGAGGGCGGGTAGACCGGCGGCGATCGCGGCCTGGCTCGCGGTCGCCCCCACGGTGAAGATCGACACGAGTGGTGAACCAAGGCTCTCATTGGGTAGCGCGGCGGCGATCAGCAGCGCATAGCCAAACCAATGCAGGGCGAAGAGACGCCGGAGAGCGAGTCCGGAGGAAGGAACGTGCACGACCGGAATCCCCTGCTGAATCATGACCGGATCGTCATCCGTCGGTTGCGCTACAGCGGTCGAGGTTCCAACGCCTCTGGCCCACCTTGATGGAGAGCTAGTGGTTGGGCTCATAGACCGCGGACGACGAGGGGGCCGCGTAACCGAGCACCGCATGGTTCGGCGGGGCCCAGCGATTGGCGCGAATCAGGGCACTTGTGACTTGAACGCTGGCCAACAGCCTCCGCTCGAGCCGATCCCAGTACCCTGGCGGTAGGTCGGCGCCCGTCGGGTGCGCCTCGAGGCGATTCTCGAGGCTGTGAGCGAGCCAGCCCTCGTCCGCGATGATACCCATCAAATCTCCTCTCCGGACCAGGGCCACTCCCGCTTCGTCGCGCAGCAGATCGCGCCCCATGGCCGAATAGCCCTCGCCGAACCCGAGCAGGCCGAAGAAGGTGGGGAGCCCGTCCAGGTGCGAGCAGGTCGCGCGAACGATCCCCCGCTTGATCCGCCCAGGCGCGTAGATCAAAAAAGGAATTCGGAAATCCGCGGGTAGCCCGGTCTCGCGCGGAGCTTTGCGGAAGATATGATCGGCAGCGAGCACAAAAACGGTGTTCGTGTACCAGGGCTTGTCGCGAGCGGTCTCGAAGAACTGCCCCAGTGCCCAGTCCGAATAGTGGTGCGAGTTGACTATCCCGTCCACACCAGAGCGTTTTTCGCGCTGGCGGAATCTTTGGCGGGCGTTGGGTTAGGGCGGTTGGGTCGATCCGGTAAAGACGAACGCGAGAAAGGGGGTGTCGAACTGGTCTATGCGGGCGAGCGCGAACTGCAGCGTTTCGTGGTCCCAGCCCCATTTGGGAGCGGCCTTCTGGGGATAGTCGAGTAGGAGCGGTATATCCTCGCGACCGTAGACGTGTTGGAAGCCGAGGCTCTTCGCGACGGAATCCAAGCGATAGGAGCGGCGCTTCGAGCTCTGTACAAAGAGGGTCTCGTAGCCATGCCCGCGAGCGATCGTCCCGATCTCGGTGAGATTGGCGAGTTGGAGGCCCCATCCGAGTCGTGGTTGGCCGAGCACCGGGGGCACCCCGGTCAGCATCGCCTGGATGCCGTCGACGCTGCGCTGACTCGCCGCGTAGCAATTCTCGAACTTCAGGCCGGACCGAACAAGGGAATCCATGTGGGGCGTAATTCCAAGCCCAGCTCCAGAATAGCTGTCGATATAGCGCGGATCCCAGCTCTCGAGCATGAGAATGACGAGATTGAGCCCAGTCGGTCTCGCCCCTTGAAGCTGCCGTCTCATCGGATAGCCCGTCTCGCCCAAGCTGAGCTCGCCGTAGGCCACCGCCGGTTCGAAGAAGCGAGGTGCGACCGGCCCGCCCCGGCTCGAAGCGTGATAGGCGGAGAAGGCTCCGTTCAAGCTGAGGCTTGCCAAGGCCGCGCTCCCGGAGCGATACGCATCGATCAATCCCAGGGGCTTGCTGTCCAGTGTGCCGCGCGTCCCCACTGCGAGGAGGACGAAGATGGCGGAGGCGGCGAGCATCGGCTGACGGCTCCATCGCAAGTCGCGCGACAAAAGCCACTTCCAAGACAAGGCGATCGTGAGGCTCACAGCGAGGACGCCCAGCAGCGCTGGCAGGTAGTCGCCCAACGCCTCGTCGAAAAGGAAGTCCGCGTCCGTCCCGATCAAAAGCAACTCGTCTGCAATATGGCGACGCACGTGTCCGTAGTAGGCCAGATCCCCACCCAAAAGAAGCGCCAGGAGGGGCAGGGGAGCAAAAGCAGCCCACGCCCAACCATTGAACCAACGCTTGCCCAATTGCCGGACGGGCAAATTCATCAGCAGGAGCGGACCGCCCAACACGGCGAGCAGCACTTGCAGATCGAAGCGGATTCCGTTGGCAAAGGCCCAACCGATCATCGGTCCGGTGAGCTCGGAGAAATCGTCCCGGTAGATCACGAAAAGGGCGAGCCGCGCACCCGTGAAGAGGACCAGACCACTTGCCAGGAAGAGCAGTGATTTGGTGAAGCGTGTCAAGGACCAACGGCCTCAGTGAGCTGCCCGGGGTCGGGCGGCCCCTTCCGCTTCCAGCTCGGTTCATAGCGGGCGATATAGTCTCGGACTAGTTTCAGGTCCGGGTCGTCCAGGTCCCGCCCGAACATTGGGAGCTCGTCCAGCACTGTCGCGTTGCTCTCGAGAAGAACTTCCATTCTGAAAATGGCCACCATCACACCCGTCCGGACGACGCCGTGCTTGCAGTGGATCAGGATCGGGTGATTGGCCTCGTCCCGAAACAGGTCGAGCCACCGCTCGAGCTGCGCGGGCGTCGGGGGGTGCGCGGGGGCCATCGGCAATTCTACCAAGCGCACCCCGTTCGCTTGGCAGATCCGCCGCTCCTCCCGAAGGCGGTGTTCGTTCTCCGGAAGGTCGGGGACCAAGTTGACGACGGTGTGAATGCGATATTCGTCGAGCACCCTCTCCAGATTCTGGGGTCGCAAAAGCCCCGAGCGAATCAGGATTCCAGGGGCAACCATCCGCAAGTGTTTGGGCTGCGCATCGTGGTGCAACACCAAAGCGACGGTCACGATCAAGCCGAGCGCCGCAACCATCGCGCTGAGTTTGACGAATCGCTTCACAGACTGGGCTCCTCGGACTCGATCCCTTTTTTGCAGGTCGCGAGACCGGCCTGTCGCCAGCTCTCCACTTTAGGCCATCCCAGCCTCCTCGTCGGGATGAGGTTGGCGTCGATGGCCGTCGTGATCCTGGGCGGTCTCGTGAGCTGCACGGCGCTGAACCTCCTCCTGCTGCCTCACATCTACGGGCGCTTCGTCCTGGTCGGCGCCGCCCTGCACGAGTGCACACTCGGTATACTGGTCCGGACGCTATCAAGCGGGGTAGGACACCATGGCAGCTACCGAGCAAGATCCCTTCGCGTCCGGCACGGCGCCGGTCGAGCAGTTCGACGCCATCATCCTTGGTGCCGGCATCTCGGGCATGTATCAGCTGTATCGCCTGCGCGAGCTCGGGCTCTCGGTGAAGGTCTACGAGACGGGCACCGGAGTTGGCGGCACCTGGTACTGGAACCGCTATCCCGGCGCGCGCTTTGATTCGGAGAGCTACAGCTACGGATATTCGTTCTCGGAAGAGCTGCTGCAGGAATGGAACTGGGGCGAGCATTTTGCCGCGCAGCCCGAGACGCTGCGCTACCTGAATTTCGTCGCCGACAAGTTCGATCTGCGCCGGGATATCCAGTTCAATACAAGGGTCTTGGCGGCGCGATACGACGAAGATCGGAGGGGCTGGGAGATTCAAACCGAGCGAGGCGTACGCGCGCGGGCGCACTTCCTGATCACCGCGGTCGGCGTTCTTTCCGAACCCTACATGCCCGACATCAAAGGCATGGAGAGCTTCGAGGGTCAATCCTGGCACACGGGCCTGTGGCCGCACGAACCGGTGGATTTCAGCGACAAGCGCGTGGGCGTGATCGGCACCGGCGCCACCGCCGTTCAGCTGATCACCGAGGTCGCGAAGAACGTGGGGCATCTCACCGTTTTTCAGCGGACCCCGAACTACTGTGTGCCCTTGCGAAACCGCCCGATCGATGACGAGACCCAGCGCAAGATCAAGGCGAGCTATCCGGAGATCTTTGCGAAATGCCGCGAGACCTTCGGTGCCTTCATCCACGGCTTTGACGAGCGCTCGGCGCTCGAGGTGTCCCCGGAAGAGCGCGAGGCGTTCTACGAGAAGCTCTGGTCGCAACCCGGGTTCGCGCTCTGGCTCGGCAACTTCCACGACATCTTCACGACTCGCGAAGCCAACGACACGCTCTCGGAGTTCGTCCGCAAGAAGATTCGCAAGCGGGTTCGCGACCCGGAGGTCGCGGAGAAGCTGGTGCCGAAGGACCATGGCTTCGGTACCCGGCGCGTGCCGCTCGAAAGCGGCTACTACGAGGCCTACAACCGCGACAACATCCGGCTGGTCGACATCAAGGAATCCCCCATCGAACGCATCACTACGAAGGGCGTCAAGACGCGGGATGCCGAGTACGAACTCGATGTCCTCATCTTCGCCACGGGCTTCGATGCCGTGACCGGCGCCCTGAACCGGATCGATATTCGCGGGCAAGGCGGTCAGGCGCTGAAGGACAAGTGGGCCGAGGGACCGCGGACCTATCTCGGGCTCCAGAGCGCCGGCTTCCCGAACCTCTTTACCGTCATCGGCCCCCACAATGGCGGGACTTTCTGCAACATCCCGCGCTGCATCGAGCAGAACGTCGAATGGGTCACCGAGTGCATTCGCTACATGCGCGAGCATCACTTCGAGCGCATCGCGGCCAAGCCCGACGCGGAGGACGCGTGGACCGAGCACGTCAACGAGGTCGTCGCCGATACGCTCATTCCGGAAACCGATTCCTGGTTCATGGGCGCGAACGTGCCGGGAAAGAAGCGCACCTTCCTGATGTACGCGGGCGGATCGCCGACCTACCGGGAAAAATGCGAAGAGGTGGTAGCAAAGGGCTACGAGGGCTTCGAGCTGGAATAGGCGGGAGCCTTGCCCGGTGCTGACGATCGATTCTAGGTCCCGCGATCGAGGCGTTCCGACGATCCCCCGAGCGCCCACGCACGCATCTCCAACGTCGAACTCAATCCCGCGCGCTCTTGACGCACGTGCAGGCACCTGCGCAGCGCCGCATCATGCGGAAGCAGAGGAACGCCATGCCGACCAGAACAAGCGGCACGAGAATCCAGGCGGCCTCCATGGGATCAACTCCTCGTCAGGCGCAACAGCGTTCGGTGGACGCAGAGGGCCCCGGCTCGCGGAAGGTCTCAGAATCTTCGAGCACGCGGTACCACTCCCAGCGAAGGCCTTCCGGGTCGACGGACCAAACCTTGTCCTGCTTGGCGAAGCAGCAGGTGGTCCCGGCCTCGATGGACTCGGCGAGGCCGGCGTCGCCCAGTCGCTTGGTCGCGCGGTCGACGTCGCTCTGTTCGAAGACTTCTACACCCAGGTGGTTGAGGCGCTCCGACGCTTCTGGATTCTCGAACAACACGAGCTTCAGCGGAGGGACGTCGATCGCGAAGTTGGCGTAGCCGGGCTTTCGCTTGTGGACCTCGGCCCCGAAGAGTTTCGAGTAATAGGCGACCGCCTCGTCGAGGTCGCGCACGTTGAGGGCGAGTTGGACTCGTTGGACCGGCATGCTGTCTCCTTTGTTGCGCTCTTGAATCGATGAGCGTCGATGTAATCTTAGGGCTGAATTGATGACTGTCAATACAAGGGCTACCTTCGCGCCATGCCCGAACGAGTTCGCCCGCTAGGATGCTGCGCCCCCCAAGAGGTCCGATCCCTCCCCATCGGGAGCAAAGGCCGCATCGTGGCCGCCTTCAAGGCGCTCGCGGACCCGACCCGGCTCGAGATCTTCCGGCTCGTGACCGCCCAGACGGCGCCGGTGTGCGTCTGCGACATCGTCGACGCCTTCGAGCTGAGCCAGCCCACGATTTCCCACCATCTGCGGATTCTGCGCGAGGCCGGGCTGCTGACCGCGTCGCGGGTGGGGACCTGGGCCTTCTACGCCCCCGATCCCGAAGGCCTCGAACTGCTCGGGGAGATCGCTGGCCTCGCCACTCCGGTACCCCCTCGGCGGCGGTCCGCCTGAGCGAGCGGGCGCGCCGACACGATCGTCAGTCCCCTCAGCGGCGATCGACCAGGCGGTAGACCACGAGGAGAAAGACGGCGCCCGCCACGGCGATGGCGAAGCTCCTGAGGTCGAAGCCCTCGACCGAGCCTATCCCCAGGGCCGTCGCGACAAAGCCGCCGGCCAGGGCCCCTGAGACGCCGAGCACCAGGGTGACCAGCACGCCGCCGGGATCGCGGCCGGGGACGATCCATTTCGCCACCGCCCCGGCGACCAACCCAAACGCGAGCCAAGCGAGAATCGCCATCGGGTTGCTCCCCGGTCAGAGCCGGTGCATCACCTGCTCGGCAAAGCGTTGCAAGAAGCTGTATTGGGTGGCGAGCGACGGCAGCAACATGATTTGCTGCAGGCCGGCCGCGTCGAGCTCACGGACTTGATGGGTGATCTCCTCCGCCGTACCCACGAGACAGGTCGCCTGAATCAATTCCGGCGTGAGGAGCTCCTCCTCTTCCGGCAGCAGGTAGGTGCAATGCCCGGCGTGCACCCGGAAGTGTCGCCTTTCTCGAGGCACCGCCTCGACCATCGCGCAGTAGCGCTCCCAAAACCCGCGCAGGCGGGGCGGAGGGTGTCCACCGAGCTGTCGCACCCGGTCGTAGACATAGTGGAGGGAGGAGATCGCAAAGGGACCGACCTCGCGCCGCACCCGCTCTGACGCAAGGGTTTCTCCGGGCTCGAGGAGTGCGGCCATGGTGAGCGAGCAGCTCAGGTATGAGGAG
>CAZTOE010000213.1:0-7980 GCA_964615045.1 uncultured Spirochaetales bacterium | reverse complement strand
GACCAGATCACGTCCAGAAAGAGAATGCTGATCGACCCCGCTGTCCATCGCGCGGCGCGGATATCCCCTTCGTGCACCGCGACGAGGTCCTGGTCGGGACGAATGGACGTGAGAAACAGTTCGCGGCAGGAGTCACCCTCGCGGATCGAAGTACCGGCGAGGTATTGGTCGACCATGTAGCGGTCGGCAACAAACAAGTCGTACGAGTGGATCACCGGTGAGCGATCGGCGTCGCGCCTGGCCTCGCGCTTGAAGCGGCCGAGGAATCCGCCCGGCCCGAAAAATCCGCCCGGACGCGGATGCTCGCGGGCGAACGCCGGGTGCTGCTGCAGTCCCGCGATCAACGAACAGGTCGACGCGCCCAGAAACGAGCCACCGTCGACGATTTGGGTCCCCGGCGCCCAGGCGTAACGGGCGAGATGGGCGAGGACGCGCCGCTCCTCGCTCGAGATCATCCCGGGAACGGCGCGCACCTTGGCCGGAAGCGATTGCGACCGATACGCCCCCGATCGAATCTCCTCCGCCGCGCGATCGAGGCGCTGAGAACGCAGCTCGTCGGCCAAGAAAAGACCTCAGATCGCCTGGAAATCGGGCGACACGCACATGTGTCGGGGATCCATAATGTAGCGGCCTGGCGCGACCTCCCAGGCCTGATCGAACGCATCCTCGACGCGCCAGAAATGGGCGACGAGGCTGCGGCGGGTGAGGCCGGGATCCTCGATGGGGGCGCCTCCGTGGTAGAGCTGGGCATGCCAGACGAAGACGTCGCCCGCCTTCGGAAAGAATCGCCGCGGCTCGAGTCCTCGGGTTCGGATCTGCTCCTCGATGTAGCGGTCGAAGTCGCCCATCTCGTGCGGTGGTGCCCAGAGCTCACCGTGCGAGAAACGATAGGGGGGAATCCGATGGCTGCGCGGGTAGTACTGGAGGGCTCCGGCGCCCGCCGCCACGTCCTCGAGGGCAAACCACAAAACGACCATGCGGTCCGGCTCCGGAGGCGGCATGTAGAACGTGTCGAAATGAAAACGCTGCTCGGTCCCGCGCTCCATGCTAAGCGAATTGAACAGCAGCGGCGTTCCTTCGAGCAATGTCGCGACGAGGCCCTGCACCGCGTTGCCGAGCAGCAAATCCCGAACCTTTTGGTCGTATAGATAGAGGTGGTTGAGCTTGTAGCTTTGCCGTCGGGCGGACGGATCGACGTTGCGCAAAAAGGTCTCGATGTAGCCGGGCGTACCGGTGTACGCAGCGATCGTGAGCGGGTTGTAGACGGATCGGTCGGTCCACGCGTGGTCCACGGCGTCGTTCACGGCCTGCACCTCCCGCGGCTCGAGAAAGCCGGGCAAGGTGAGGTAGCCCTCTTCCTGAAAACGCCGAGCTTGGGCCCGCGAGATCTTGCCGCGTGACCGACGCCCAAGCCGCAGCGTCTGCTCACGCCGCAGCGTCCGGAGCCTCCGCAGCGTCGGCAAAGCGCCCATCCTGAAAGTGTAATCCTCGGGTTATCAAGCCGCCGCCAGTGGGAGAGCCGTCGTTCGCGGCGCTACTCTCACCGCGCTGCGAAGGTTTCGTCGGTTGGGAGTGTGCGGACCGGAAAGCGCCCCTGCCCCGCGCGTTCGCAGCGAACCGGCGAAAAGACCCTCGCGCGCCGTCGCTCGAGGACGCGCGCTTCGGTGTGGTAGTGGCCAACGAAATGCTCGAGCGCGTGACCGAGTTGGATCGAGTGCGAGGTATCGGCATCATTTGGCGGAAGCGGACGGGAATCGAACCCGCCGGGACCGTGTCGCCACAACCCCCACCGGATTTGAAGTCCGGGGCCGGCACCAGCCTAGCGAACGCTTCCTCAACGATTTCGAACACTTACGAACTGGGAGCCCAGAGTACTCGCGGCGCATGCGATGCGCAACTTGCCTCCCGCGAGGCTTGACAGCGCGGCGGCAAGTTTCAAGCTGCCGCGTCGAGAGCCACGGTGGGCGCGGGTCGAAGCCCCGAGCGGCTGCCAACGCGGCGGAGCGAGGTTTCGGTCAGCATGGACAAGAAGAAATACATCGTCATGGGAGCGGGGGAAGTAGGGTTCCACCTCGCTCGCACCCTTTCGGGCGGCGGCCACACCGTCACGCTGATCGATTCGAGTGAAGCGAAGAGCCTACTGGTCGAGGACCAGCTCGATGTGCGCTTCGTGCTCGGTAATGGGAGTCATCTCGCAACCCTCGAGAAGGCCGAGGTCAAGAACTGCGATCTCTTCGTCGCGGTGAGCTCGTCCGACGAGGCCAACCTGGCGGCATCGCTGCTCGCCAAGCAAAGCGGGGCGCAGCGAACCGTCGTGCGGATGGCCGCGGCGGAAGACGTCACCCGCTACAGCCGCAGCTACGAGCGGGCGTTCCAAGCCGACCTGCTGATCTCTACGCAGCTCCTCGCGACGATGCGCATCCTCAACCAGATCCTGGGCTACAACACGCTCGGGATCGAGTATCTGGCCGGGGGAGCGCTCCAGATCCGGAAGACCCACGTCGACGTCGGCTCGATCCTCCACGAACGACCCCTGGCCGAGGCGAAGCTTCCGAAAGACAGCCTGGTGCTTGCCTTTCTCTCGAAAAGCGGACTCACAGTTCCCACGGGCCGCGATCGGGCACAACCCGGAGACGACGCCCTGATCTTCGGCAAGACGGAAGTGCTCGACGAAGTCGAGCAGCGCATCAGCGGCCACTCGAAAACGCTCGGGACCATCGTCATCGCCGGCGCCGGTGCGACTGCCCGCACCATCGCGACGCGGCTCACGGGCCTGGCCGCCCGGATCAAGATCATCGAACGCGACCGAAGCCACGCCGAGCGCCTCGCCGCCGAGTTTCCGAACTACGAAATCATCAACGGCGACGCCACCGACATGTCGCTGCTCGCCGCCGAAGCCATCGGCGACGCGGACACCTTCATCGCCCTTACGGGAAACGACGAGAGCAATCTGATGGCGTGCCTGCTGGCCCAGGAGCTCGGCGCGCGTCAGATCACGGCCCTGGTCAATCGAAGCGAAACCTCCACGCTTTGGCGCAAGGTCGGACTTCTCGACGTGGTCTCGCCCCGGGTGATCGCCGCCGAGCGTATCCACGAGTACATCGCGAGTGGCTACCAGCGGAGCATCCTCTCGGTCGAGAGCGGCGAGGCCCAGTTTGTGCAGCGCCGGATCCAGAAGGCGAGCCCCGCGGCCGGAGTGCGGCTCGCGGAGATTGTCATTCCCAAGGGCCTGCTGGTCGCGGCGGTGTTGCGCCGCGGAGAGGCGGTGATCCCGCGCGGCGACATGCGCCTCGAGATCGACGACGAAGTGCTGCTATTCGTGCACCGATCCGAGTTCGACACGCTCCACTTGATTTTTCCTGGCCCCGAAAGCGAGTAGGGGCGGCGATGAACTACCGCCGGGTACTGCACATCCAGGGCCTGGTGCTGCTCATCCTCGCCGGCGCTCAGCTGGTTCCTTTGAGCTATGGCCTGGCGACCGGAGACCGCATGTCCGCGTTGGCGCTCGCGGCCGGCGCCGCGCTGTGCGTACTCGTGGGCTTCGGCCTGCACCATGTCGGTCGGGTCGAGGGAGAACTCTACCGCCGTGAAGGGGTGCTGATCGTGGTCGGGGCCTGGGTGCTCGCTTCGCTCGTGGGCGCGGTGCCCTATGTCGCGAGTGGGGCGATTCCCAATTTCATCGACGCCGTCTTCGAATCGGCGTCGGGTTTCACCACTACCGGATCGTCGATCCTGGTCGACATCGAAGCCGTCGCGCCAGCGGTGCTTCTGTGGCGGTCTTTCACGCAATGGCTGGGCGGTATCGGCATCATCGTCCTGCTGGTCGCCTTGCTCTCGGAACTGGGTCCGGGTGCGCGCTTCCTGTTTAAGCTCGAAGTGCCGGGACCCAAGGCCGAGATCTTGCACGCCCGGGTCCGCGAGACCGCCGTAGCCTTGGCGCGAATCTATATCGGCCTGAGCCTCGTCGAGTTCATCTTCTTGATCGGATTGGGACTCGGCCCCTACGACGCCGCGACCCATACCTTCTCTACGGTTTCGACCGGGGGCTTCTCGCCCTATACCGACTCCGTTGCCCACTTCCCGCGGAAGGTCCAGCTCCTGATTTCGCTGTTCATGCTGGCTGCGGGCGTGAACTTCTCCCTCTACTACAGCCTCTTGCGCCGGCGCGACGTACGAGCGTTGCGAGACCCGGAACTGCGCCTCTATGTCGCCCTGCTGCTCGGAGCGACCGCAATCGTCACCTTCGATCTGGTGTTCAATCGCGGCGGGTCCGAGGTGGAACTGGCTTTCGAGGCGTGGTTCCAGGTCGTCTCGATTCTGACCACGACGGGTTTCGCCAGCGCTGACTTTGAAAGCTGGCCCCATTTGGGGCGCAATCTCTTGGTCGCCTTGATGGTCCTGGGAGGCTGCGCGGGCTCGACTGCGGGAGGGGCGAAGATCGTGCGCGTCATGGTGGGGTGGCGCGCCGCCTTGCGGGAAGTCCAGCTCACCTTCGCACCGCGCTCGGTGATCGCCGTGACGATCGGGGGCCAGCCCGTGCCCGAAGCTTCCGTGAACAGCGTGGCGAGTTTCCTGGTGCTCTGGTTCGCCACCTGGGGAATCGGGGCGCTGTTGCTCGCGGTAGGCGATCACGACATCGTCACCGCGTCGACCGCCTCGATTGCGTCGCTGGGCAATGTCGGTCCCGGACTCGCGGGTGTCGGTCCCCTCGAGAACTACAGCCTCTTTGCCCCGTGGCAAAAGCTGGTGATGATCGTGCTGATGTGGCTCGGCCGGCTCGAGCTGTTTGTCGTCCTCACCCTGTTGCAACGCCGCTTCTGGCGCCCGTGATACCCTGGCACCCGGACAACGGTTGAGAAGACAGAAGGACCGGGGAAGGAGCGCCGAGGAATGGGAGTGGATCTCGCGGGCAAGGTCGTTCTGGTGACGGGAGGCAGTACGGGCATCGGGCGCGCGACGTGTCTCGAGCTCGCCGCAGCCGGTGCCAAGCTCATCGTGGGCGACGTAGCCGAGACCCCTGCGGCGCAAACCGTCGACCTGGTGAAGAGCGCCGGCGGCGAGGCGCGTTTCGTCCGGACGGATGTGTGCCAAAGCGGCGACGTCGAGGCCCTGGTGCGGGCGGCGGTCGAGATCTACGGCCGGCTGGACGGCGCCTTCAACAACGCGGGTATCGAGGGCCAGCTGGCTTCCACCGTAGACTGCACCGAGGAGAATTTCGATCGCACCTTGGCCGTCGACCTCAAGGGCGTGTGGCTCTGTCTCAAACACGAGATTCGCCAAATGCTCTCGCAGCAAGGGGGCGGTGCCATCGTGAACACGTCCTCCGCAGCGGGTCTGATCGGGTTCCCGACGCTTCCCGCCTACGTGGCCGCCAAGCACGGCGTCGTGGGACTCACGAAGACCGCCGCCCTCGAGTACGCGGAGCGAGGGATTCGAATCAACGCGGTGTGCCCCGGCGCGATCGACACGCCGATGCTCGACCGCATCGGCGATTCGGGGAAGGTCAGCCTGGAGGCGCTCGTCGAGGCTGAGCCCGTCGGCCGCCTCGGCCGGCCATCGGAGATCGCGGCCGCTGTCGTCTGGCTGCTCTCCGACGCGGCTTCCTTCGTCACCGGTGTGGCGTTCCCGGTCGACGGCGGTGTCGTAGCGCGCTGAAACCGCATCGAAAGACCCAGTGGGCGGCCTCACGTCGTTCGCAGGTCGCGAAGGTGAACCCATGCTCAAGACCTCCGAAATCGAAGCCTGTCCCGAGGTGGCGGAAGTGCGGCAGTTCTCCTTGCCGGCCAGTCAGCCACCCTGGAGCCACAGTGGCATGCAGGTGCGCCGAGGAGATGCGATCAGCTGGTTTGCGGAAGGGCGCTCGCTCGTGTCCGAAGAGGCCGATCTGTGGCTCGGGCCCCGCTACGCGCTCTGGGCCCGGGTGGGCGAGGACGGCGAGATTTTCAACGGGACCCGGGCCTCCCACAGCTTCCGAGCCGGGGACGACGGCCCGCTCTACTTCGGCACGCTCCAGGGGGAATGGGCCGACCGACGGGGCCGCCTCGCGACGCCCGTCGAGGCTTATGCGGAGCTATCCGAGGGCTTCGAGATCACGCTGGTGCGCTGGAAGTCGGAACCTGACAGGGGCCTGCGCGCCTTGGCCTCGAGCGACCCCGCGTTTCGGGATGAACTCGACCGGCTGGCGGACCCCCATCCGCCTCCCGCCGGTTGGCATTACCTGTGGTTCTTGGGCCAGGCCGAGGTGTTCCGGCCGGGTCGGGCCCAGGGGCGCGACACGATCGATGTCGTGGCCCGCGGCGACGCGGGGATTCTCCAGAAGCCCGTCGATTTCCCACTCACGCCGGAAACCCGGGTCGCTTGGCGCTGGCGCTACGACGCGATGCCGACGACCCGGGCCGAGGACACACCGATCACCCATGACTACGTAAGCTTGGCCCTCGAGTTCGACAACGGCCTCGATCTGACCTGGTATTGGAGCGCCGCGCTGGATCCGGAAACCCACTACGCCTGTCCGCTGCCCGCGTGGACCGCCCGGGAAACCCACTGGGTGGTGCGGCGTGGACGCGATGGACTCGGCGTCTGGCAGGCAGAGGAGCGCGCCGTGCGCGCCGACTACGAGCGGGCGGTGGGCGCGGCGCCGGGCCGGATCGTTGCAGTTTGGCTCATCGCGAACAGCATGTTTGGCCGAGGCGAGGCGCGCGCCCGTTTCGCCGACATTGTGTTGCGCGACGGCGCTCAGACCCTGGCGGTTCTCTGAGAAGGACTTGTGATCTCACGCGCCGTCTTGATCGATCTCGACGGCGTCCTCTACGAGGGGGAACGCGGCCCCGCGATCGGAGGGAGCGATCCGACTGGATGCCGTGCTCGGATCGATCGCAGAGCTACCCGACTGGTGGCGAGGCCAGGAATGATCGCGGGTCGCTGGGGTCAGACCGATCGCGCTGCGCCGGCAGAATGGCCCGGCCGCCGCGGGCCCTCGGAGAACGCAAGTTGGGCCTGAACCAGCGCCAGGAGCTTCTCGCGGGTCAGCGTGCCTAAGAGGCGTCCGCGCTCGAGCACCGGGAGCTGGTTCACGTTGCGCTCCACCATGCGCCGAAGTGCGGTCCAGCCGGTGTCGTCGGGCGCCAGCACCGCGAGTTGCTCGACCGGCACCATGATCTCCTCGACGCGCCGCTCCTCTCGCGCGTCGCTCGCCACTGCGGCCAGCTCGCGCAGCGTGACGAGCCCGCGAAGTCCACCCTCGGCGTCGATGACATAGAAAGCGCGCAGTCCCCGCCGCAAGACGTCGTCGGCCACGAGCCTCGCGACCGACTCGGAGCCCGAGACGCACGCTGCCTCAGTGGTCTCCATCGCGTCCCGGGCGTACACACGCTCGAGGATGCGCTCAAACACGAGCTGACCGACCGTCGCCCGGGCCGCAGAGAGCAGGAACCACCCGATGAATACCAGCCAGAGTCCGCCGAGGAGCTGTCCGCCGAGAAACGCGGTCAGGATCCCGAAACCGATGAGGCCGTAGGCGAACAGCGATCCACTCGCCGCGGCGACGGTCGTTGCGCGCTCAAAGCTACCGGTAGAGCCCCAGAGAACGCCCCGCAGCACCCGCCCCCCGTCGAGCGGGAAGGCCGGGATCAGGTTGAAGACGCCGACGATCAGATTGATGCGACCAAGCCAGGCGAGGCCCTCGGCGGCAGGCTCCCAGCTGGCTGAGGCGCCACGCACGCCGGAGGCCAGGGCCAGGAAGAGCGCCCCGAGGACGACGCTCACCCCTGGGCCGGCGAGGGCGATCAGGACTTCGTCCCGCGGGCGGCGCGGGTCTGACTCGAGCTGCGCGAGGCCGCCGAAGACGAACAGCGTGATCGAACGCACGCGCACGCCAAAACGCCGTCCGACGAGGCTGTGACCCAGTTCGTGGAAGAGAATCGAGGCGAAGAAGAGGCCGCTCGTCGCCACGGCCGTGCTCCAGACGACGAGCGCGCTCCA
>CAZTOE010000212.1:0-8030 GCA_964615045.1 uncultured Spirochaetales bacterium | reverse complement strand
CGCCGCGGCCTGGACTACTTGGCCGCGCGTGGTGATATCGACATGGAGCGTATGGGGTTGGTGGGTTACAGCATGGGCGGGTTCCACGCCTTCGCACTGACCGCTACGGAGCCGAGGATCACACTTGCCGTGGGATGCGTCGTGCCGACATCGCTAAGTGACGATCCGGTGCTCGCCCCTGCAAACTATGCACGAGGAATTGGCGACAGAGCCTTCTGCATGCTCATGGGCCGCGAAGAGGAGATGTGCAAAGAAGCCCACCCCGCATGCGGGATGGTTCTCGTCCGCCAGGACCACTCTCCCTTCAGCCGAGAGTTCGAAGCGATCGTCCCCCTTGTGGTCTAGAACTCCGGCGGCGCCCTGCTGGAACATCCACTCGCGGACCCAGCGTTCGTGCAGGCCGGTGCGGTCCGCGAGCTCTTGGCTCGTAAGGGGTCCCGCATCGCTCAATGCGGTGTAGAGGCCCATGCGGTCGCCGAGATAAATCATCGCGGAAGTCATTGTTCCGCCCAGAGCGTCAAACACATTCTTCACGTAATACTTGAGCTTGTCCGGATCGACCTTTTGGCTCACGACTTCTCCCTTGCCCCCGCGCGCTTCACGTCCTCGGTGGTTTCGATGTCCCGAGACCCAACCCTAGCACCGACGGCCGCTGGCTTGAGGGCCGAACGATCCCGATACCAATCGATCGCTTCGCGGGTCTCGGCGCGTTCCCCTTCCAGATAGCGCGCGACCGCGTCTGCCAGGCGGGGATCCGCCAGGTAGTGGGCACTGCGAGTGGGGTGGGCATCAAACCCCCGCAGCTGCTTGTAGGAACCGCCGGCCCCGGGCTCGAACCGCTCGAGCCCGTAATGGATGCAGTGTTCGATTCCGGCGTAGTAGCAGACCGCGAAGTGGAGATTGCGCACTGGTTCGAGAGCCCCCCAGTAGCGGCCGTACAACGCTACTCCCTTTTGTACGTTGAAGGCGCCCGCCAACAGTTCAGCGCCGCGCCGTGCCACCACGAAACAGAGCCGCTCGCGAAACCGATCGCGTAGGAATCCGAAGAGCTGTTGGTTCAGGTAAAGACGGCCCCAGGGGTTATGGTCAATGGTGTGGCGGTAGAACTGAAACATCGGGTCGAACCAGGCGTCGGGGATGTCCCCGCCCACGCGGACTTCGATCTCGATGCCTTGCTCGGCGATACTGCGCAGCTCGCGGCGAACCTGATTGCGCCGCTTGCTTCGGAGCTCGCCGAGATACGCTTCGAAATCCCCATAGCCGCGATTGACCCAGTGGTACTGGAGCCCCATGCGGGGAAGCCAGCCGGCCTGTCGCAGAGCCTCGAATTCGTCTTCGCGGCAAAAGTTGGCGTGCACGCCCGAAAGCTGATTGCGGCCGCAGATCTCGCGCAGAAAGCCCGCGCAGCCTGCAATCCAGGCGGACCGGTCGAGCCCCGGCCGGGTCAGAATGCGGGCGCCCCCCACCGGGGTGAAGGGGACGCCGGCGAGCCACGTCGGGTAGTAGGAGATCCCGGCGCGGTAGGCGGCATCTGCCCAGGCGAAGTCAAACACGAACTCGCCTTCGCTGTTCCCCTTCACATAAAGCGGGACAGCGGCTGCCAGGCCTTCATCGTCATAGGCGAGCAGCGGGCGCGCCAGCCAACCCTTCGCCTCGCCCAGGCAGCCCGCTTCCTCGAGCGACGCGAGCCATTCCCACTCCAGGAACGGCGACTCGTCGCCCACGAGCGCGTTCCATGCCCCGCGCTCGACATCCGCGACCCCTTCAGCGAGTTCAAAGCGCATCGCCGCAGTGTAGACCGGCTATTCTCCTTGCCATGCCCTCGACGCCTCACAGACCCGGGTCGCCGCCCGGCGACGTTCGCAATCCGCGGCGTCCCGAGGAGCAGGGGGAGGGCGGCGTCGCGACCCAGACGCGCCAGCGCACTGCGCGTCCCCCGCGCTTCAAGGTATTGCTTTACAACGACGACTACACACCGATGGAGTTCGTGGTCGGGATCCTCGAGAAGGTCTTCCGCAAAAGCCCGGCGGCGGCCACCGAGCTGATGCTCCAAATACACCGGACCGGTCTCGGCGTGGCCGGAGTGTACGTGCTCGAAATCGCTGAGACCAAGGCCGCGACCGTGCATCGGATGGCCGAGGAGCGCGGCTATCCGCTCCAAGCGGGGGTAGAGAAAGAATGAGCTCGATCGGACGCGAGCTGCAACTGGCGCTCCAGGCGGCCTTCCGCGAGGCGGTGCAGCGGGGCCATGCGGATCTTACCGTCGAGCACCTGCTCTTCGCGTTGCTGCACGATCCGCGCGGCTCCGAAGTGTTGCGCCATTGCGGCGCCGATCTGGACGCGCTCAAGGGGGCACTCCAGCGCTTCTTCGAGGAAGATCTCGAGCGGGTCCCGGAGGGTGAGCGGCAGCCCGATCAGATCAACCAGACGCTGGCTTTCCACCGCGTGTTGCAGCAGGCCCTGCGCCACGCCGAGGGGGCCGAAAAGGACGAAATCGAGGCCGGTGACCTGCTGGCGGCGATTTTTCAAGAGCCCGACTCCCACGCTGTGTCCCTGTTGCGCGCACAGGGCGTCTCACGCCTCGATGTTCTGCAATACATCTCGCACGGAGTCTCCAAGCTTGGTCCCGGCGGAGAGGCATACCGCCGCCCCGATCTGCCGAAGCCGAGCGGAACCGCCGACGAGGGGGAGATCCCCGACGACCCGCTCGCGGCCTTCGCGACCGACCTCACTGCGGAGGCCCGAGCCGGGGAGCTCGACCCCCTGATCGGGCGCGAGACGGAACTGGAGCGCACGGTCCATATCCTGGCGCGACGCCGCAAGAACAACCCGATCTTTGTCGGGGAGACCGGGGTGGGGAAAACCGCGCTGGCCGAAGGCCTGGCGCAGCGGATCTGCAGCGGCGATGTGCCAGACATCCTGGAGGACAGCGAGATCTTCTCGCTCGATCTGGGCGCGCTGCTGGCGGGCACCCGCTATCGCGGCGACTTCGAAGCGCGCTTCAAGGCGCTGATCCACGCGATCGGGGAGCGCCCCAAGCCAATTCTTTTCATCGACGAGATCCATACGATCCTCGGGGCGGGGGCCGCCTCGGGAGGAACCGTCGACGCGTCGAACATGCTGAAGCCGATCCTGGCCTCCGGAAAGCTGCGCTGCATGGGCTCAACCACCTATCGAGAGTTTCGCCACTTCGAGCGCGACCGCGCGCTGGCGCGGCGGTTCCAGCGCGTGGACGTCACCGAACCTTCGGTAGCGGATACGGTGCACATCCTTCGCGGCCTGGCCCCGCGCTACGAGGAGCATCACGCGGTTCGCTACACGCGTTCGGCGCTCCGCGCTGCCGCTGAACTTTCGGCCAAACACATCAACGATCGCTTTCTCCCCGACAAAGCGATCGATGTGCTCGACGAGGCCGGGGCTTCGGTACGCCTGCAGCGGGGCAGCAAGCGGCAGACGGTCGGGGTCCGCGACATCGAGGCCACCGTGGCTCGGATGGCACGCATCCCGATCGCCCGGACCGCGAGCTCCGACCGGGCGCGCCTGGAGAATCTCGAAGAAGAGCTTCGGGTCGTGGTGTTCGCGCAAGACGACGCGGTCGCAACCGTGGCCCGGGCCGTGCGCCGTGCCCACGCCGGCCTCTCGGGCGCTGACAAGCCGATCGGTTCTTTCCTCTTCATGGGGCCGACCGGTGTGGGCAAGACCGAGCTTGCCAAGCAACTCGCGAAGTGCCTGGGTGTTCCCTTCCTGCGCTTCGATATGAGCGAGTACATGGAAAAGCATGCGGTGGCGCGACTGATCGGCGCGCCTCCGGGATACGTGGGCTACGACGAAGGCGGTCAGCTCGTCGAGCGGATCCGCAAGCATCCCTACGCAGTCCTGCTTCTCGACGAGATCGAGAAGGCCCACCCCGACTTGTTCGACCTGTTGCTGCAGGTCATGGATCACGCCACGCTCACCGACAACCAGGGGCGTGAGGCCGATTTCCGCCACGTGACGTTGATCATGACGTCGAACGTCGGTGCCCGAGATCTGGCGGCTCAATCAATCGGGTTTGGCGAGGGGAAGCGCGGCGACGGTCGCAAGGATCTCGAGCGTCTGTTCAGCCCCGAGTTTCGCAACCGCCTCGATGAGGTCGTGACCTTCGGGCCCCTCGACCCCGAGGTCATGGTGCGGGTGGTGGACAAGTTCGTGCGCGAGGTGGAGAGTCAACTACGCGAGCGCAAAGTGCGGCTCGAGCTGAGCGACGCCGCGCGAGCCTGGTTGGCCCGCAAGGGCTACGACCCCGATTTCGGGGCGCGGCCCATGGCGCGGGTAATCCAGCGCGAACTCAAGGACCCGGTGGCCGAGGCGGTGCTGTTCGGACCCCTCGCGAAGGGCGGGCGGGTGTTGGTCGACGTCGACGGTGATGACCGGCTGAGGTTTGATTACGACCCCGTCGAGGGGAGCGACGCTTGAGCGCGCCGCCCCCCGACACCGTCGCGGCCGTGCGGGCCTACCTGGGTGATTTTCAGGATCGTCTGTGCGCGGCGCTCGAAGGAGAGGAACCGAGCGCCCGGTTTCGCGGGGAAACCGTCGAGACCCCGGGCGGGGGCGTTTCGCGCCCGCGCGTTCTCAGCGGCGAGGTGATCGAGAAGGCGGCGGTTCACTTCTCGGACACGCGCGGCAAGCGCCTTCCGCAGGCCGCGAGCGAGCGGCGCCCCGAGCTCGCGGGCCGGGCGTACGCGGCGCTCTCGGTTTCGACGATCGTTCACCCGCTCAATCCCTACGCGCCGACTTCGCACATGAACGTGCGGTTTTTCACGGCCACCGACGCGGAAAGTTCCGGCTCCCGGGCGCGCGCTCCGATTTGGTGGTTTGGAGGGGGCTTCGATCTCACGCCTTATTATGGCTTTCGTGCGGATGCCGTGGCGTGGCACCGTGCGGCCGCCCAGGCGTGTGCGAGTTTGGGCGGTGATGCCTACCCAGAAATGAAGAAGGCCTGCGACGAATACTTCTTTCTGCATCACCGGGGCGAGCCGCGGGGCATCGGCGGGATCTTTTTCGACGATCTGAACGAGGCAGGGTTCACGCGTTGCTTCGATTTCGTGCGGGCGGTGGCCGACGGCTACCTGGAGGCCTACCTGCCGATTCTTCGACTGCGCAAGGGCACGCGCTACGGCGAACGTGAACGGCGCTTTCAGTTGCTGCGCCGCGGACGCTACGCGGAGTTCAATTTGATCTGGGATCGTGGCACCCGCTTCGGTCTCGAGGCCGGCGGACGCGTAGAGTCAATTCTGGCTTCGATGCCGCCACTGGTCGCCTGGGAGTACGAGTTCCAACCGGAGCCCGGAACGCCGGAGTCGCAACTCTACGAGGAGTTCTTGCCGCCTCGCGATTGGCTAGCGCTGGATCCGAGTGAGGGGTTGAGTTGAGGCGAGGCGCTTGGGGAATCATCCTCGGAGCCATGTTCCTCACTGCAGGCGGAGGACCCGCGTGTTCGCGGGAGGCGCGGGAGTCCCGGCCCGTGGCCTCCGCGGCCGAAGAGAACGCCGCATCGGCGGTGGAAGAAGTCACACCGGCGCCGGCCGCCTCGAATACGATCGCCGTCGACGGTTCGCCCACCCTCGGACCCGAGGATGCCCCCGTCACCCTGATCGAGTTCAGCGATTTTCAGTGCCCCTACTGCGCGCGAGTGAGGAAGACCATCTACCAGCTTCGCGATCGCTATGGCGATCAGCTGCGGATCGTATTCAAGCATTTCCCACTGGAGATACACCCGAAGGCACCGGCCGCCCACGTCGCCGCCGAGGCGGCGCATCGGCAGGGCAAGTTCTGGGAAATGCACGATCTGATCTTCGCGAATCAGCGAGAGATGAGCGAAGACCGCTACCTGGCCTACGCGGGCGCCCTCGGTCTTGACATCGAGCAGTTTCAGAAAGACCGGCGCTCGCTCGACGTGCGCACGCGCGTCGTCGAAGACGCCGAACAGGCGATCGAACTCGGAATCTTCGGAACGCCCGCCTTCGTGATCAACGGTCGCATCGTCTCGGGCGCTCAGCGCGCCGAAGTGTTTCAGAAGGTGATCGATGAGGAACTGGCTCGACGGCCCGGCGTCGCGGTCAGACGTCCAAACGAACAACGGTCGGCCTGAGCTCTTCGGGCAGCCAGCGCTCGCGACGGAAGGCACCCACCATCCACAGAGCGCGGAGCGCGTGGTCGGCGACGAGGGCGAACCAGAGCCAGACCAGGTTCAACTGCAGCCACGAGCCAAAGCAGACGGCGAGCGGAACGCGCAGCAGCCAGTTCCCCACCGCGGCGGCGAGCAGCGGCGACACCGTGTCGCCTGCGCCGCGGAGCGCGCCGCCCAACGTGAAGTGAATCCCGAGTAGCGGCTGGGCTAGCGCCAAGACCAGCATGAACGAATCGAGGGTGGCCAACACCACGGGGTCGGACGAGAACAGCGCGCCGAGCGGAGCGCGGAACACCGCGAAGCCCACTCCGAGGCTGATGGAGACCCAAAGCGCCAAGCGTGCCGAGTGCCAGCCGGCGTTGCGCGCGGCTTCGGCTTCGCGAGCGCCCACCGCGTGACCGACGAGGGTGGCCGCCGCGGCAGAGAAACCGATACCCGGGATCCACGAAAACGAGAGGATGCGAGCTCCCACCGTGTAGGCCGCGATCGCTTCGCTCCCGTAGGTCGCGAGCACGGCGAAGTAGCTCATGATCGCGACGTTCAGCAGGAACCGCTCACCGATGGCCGGTCCCGCGATGCGTAGCAACGCGGGAAGGATCTCGGGCACCGGTGCCCAATCTGCGCGCTGCAACGCCAGCGCGTAGCGGGCTTTGCTGCGGCGGCTCGCCACGACGAGCGCGAAAGCGCCCACCGTTTGTGCGACCAGGGTGGCCAGTCCTGCCCCCACCAGATCCAGTCGGGGAAGGCCGAAGGGGCCGAAGATCAGCAGCCAGTTGAGGGTGATCTTGATGGTCGCGAGGCCGGCCGCGATCCAAAGCGGCGTGCGGGTGTCTTTGGCGGCCCGGAACCCGCTCTCGAACGCGATCGAGATCGAGAAGATCAGAGTCGACCCGATCGTGAGGCGGAGATAGGGAAGCGCCACCTCGATCACCGCGGGTTCTGCATTGAGCAGTGCCAGAAGCGCCGCCGGCTTGGTCAAGACGGCCGCCGCGACGAACGCCGCGACCAACTGCGAGACGACGATGGTGCTCGCGAAGGCGGCGCGCGCACGGGCCGGATCGCCGGCGCCGAGTGACTGGGCGATCAGGGCTACGCCGGCGATACCCACCGCCATCAACGCCGCCTGAGCGAGCCAGAAGAACTGGGTGACGTAGCCGACGCCTGCGAGAACTTGCGGGCCCAGTCGGCCCAGCATGGCGATGTCGACCAGGCTGATGAGGCTCGCGAGAACCTGGGAGAGAATGACCGGCCAAGCCAGGCTCCAGATCTCCCATTGCGCGCGGGCGCCCTGTTCGCGGATGCCCGTCGAGTAGGCGGCGAGCGACGCGGACGGAAGCGCCGGTGATGACTCCGGGTCTTCGGGCTCGTACGGCTCGGTGCGGTCGCCTGGAACCCAAGCCCCCCGTTTGCGACGTCCGCCGGGTCGAGGGTGATCGCGGGGAGGTTCGTCCGGACGGTCGCGGTCGCTCAGGTGAGAGCCTGGCGCAGTTCCGGCGGAAGCTGGAACACGACGCCCTCATCCACCTCGGGCATCGAGATCACGTCGACGTGGCTTCCCGCCAGCGTGCGGAGGCGCTCGACCACGGCTTCAACCAAGACTTCGGGCGCGGATGCTCCGGCCGTGACACCGACCCGCTCGACCCCCTCCAGCCAACGAGGGTCGATCTCATCGGCGTCCTGCACGAGAAACGAGCGGAGCCCGGCTTTCGCTCCGAGCTCGGTGAGGCGGTTGCTGTTGCTGGATTCCGGCGCCCCTACGACGAGCAACAACTCCGCACGCTCCGTGAGCCTCTTGACGGCGTTCTGGCGGTTCTGGGTGGCGTAACAGATGTCGTCCTTGGAAGGCGAAGCAATTTGTGGG
>CAZTOE010000211.1:0-8091 GCA_964615045.1 uncultured Spirochaetales bacterium | reverse complement strand
TAAGCTCTGCAGAGATGAGGTGTAGTGCTCGCGGATCGCCTGGTCGGTCGCGATCTCGCCCCGATGCGCAACGCAAAACACCGACATGCGCGTCCTCTCCTCCTCATCAGGTTCTGACTCGGCCCGCTTGTCCTCGGAGTTCGAGGGCGTTGCGGAGACACGCAGGCTAGCCAAGGTAACGCTTCGCTTCGCGCAGTAAATCGCGGCGCGGCGGAAGCGCGGCGCGCGAAAGACTCACCAGGCGCACGATCGCTGCGCGTCCCGTGACGTTGCGTAGCTCGTCCAGATCGAGCTGTAGTGTGCCGACGGCATCCTGCTCGCGCTTGACACCGAGGCGGTCGACGATGAGGGAAACGCGAGTGGACCAGAGCCCCGCCTCCGCCCGGCTCAGCACGTCGATCAGCGTGTCCAAGTGCGCCTTGAGTGTGCCACCATCTGTCCCGAGACCGAGCAGCTGCGCCTCGTTCTCCTTGAGCTTCGCCTCGAGCTCGGCAACGTTTGGTCTTTTCCCGCGACCGGATTCTTCGAAGCCCCATCGGCCGTCTTGCAGGATCTTGAGCTTGCGGCGGAGCAGCGTGCGCTGTTCTTCGAGACCCGCACGTTGCATCCGGGCAGAGACGATTCGTCGCAGCGCCAGGGAGAGCAGATGGTCAAAGGCGCGTCGCTTGAGGAGCCGTCGGGTTTCTTCCTCCGTGGATGTAGGGTCTAGCAAGCGATGGCCGGTGAAGTTGACGGTCACCTGGGCCACGTCGCGTCTCAGGATCTCGCCTTCGAGGTCCATCCCGAAAACGTGACGCTCTTGCTTCTCCGTGACCAGCAGAGCAATGACCTGCTCGGAAACCGGATCTTCCGGCCCCGCCAGGAAGTCAGACAGGGCTTGGTCGGTGCCGAAGATCTCCTGCATGTGCTCGACGGAGGCGAAGAAGGCACAGAGCTGGGGGTCGGTTCCGTAGCGTTGGCGGCTGATCTCTGTGGGTGGTGGCAACTGCTCCACGAGGCCGACGACGTGATCGATGGCGTGGATCACGGCCGCCCGCAGCGGCTTCTGATAACGGGGCAGGGCACGAAGCCTCGGGTCGGTGCCATCCACGGCACGTTCGATAGCCCGATGGATGAGCTCTTCCGGGTAGCGCCCCCGCTCGGGGGCGCCCGTTGCAAAGATCGATTGAAATAAGCGTAACACGTGCCGTGCTCAAACTTAAGTGAAGACTTCTCCTCGAGAACCCTGCCGCATTTGCGCAACTTTGTCGCAATGGGAACGGCGACGCGGATCATAAGCTCCTCGCGCATTTTCCATTGTTGCGAACCATTTCGAATGCCCGCCGAGGCTTCTGCTCTTGCTCACCTCGCACCTGCCGTTTCAGACCAGACTAACCGGACAGCCGTACCTCCATCAAGCGAAGCTCACACGCATCTGCGGCGGCAACTGATCCTGCCTTCCTCAGGGCGCCGCAGCGCCGACGTTCTCGCGGATAGACTGTTGTGGTTCTTGAACCGCCAAGTCGCGATCCAACTCCAGGGGCTGTAGGGTGCGACGGACGGCTTCGTTGACCTCGGCCAGCGTAAGGGCGATGCCGCGCATCGCCAGCCCGTCCCAGAGTGCGCCAAGGAGCTTGGCTCCGGCCAGGTCAGCACCGGGCACCGCGCTCATGGTGAGCACGCCGAGCCACCCTTCTCACCGGCCGGCTGCCAGGCCCTACTATTATTGCTCTGGGACGCTCACCACCCGAGCCCGCTCAGCCCATCATGCTCGAAACATAAAGAGTTACCTTCCGGCCCTTGAAATAGTGGGAGCCACTCTGGTCCGCCATGATCTTCGCGGTCTGTGGGTCGATGTCCACCTCCGCGACGAAGGTGAGGCGCTCCAGATCGCCCTCTTCGACCCGCTCCAACTTGAGCAAGGGCCACCCGCGCTGGATGAGGAGCTCGCGCAGCTCCTCGAGGGTGGTGCCCGCGGCCAGGTTGCCGATCAGTACCTTGGTACTCATGCGATCTTCTCCCCTCTTAGGTTCAAGGAAGGCTTGGGGCCTGGACGCCGCGCGCTTCGTCCTGCTCGCGACGCCGGTCCGCCAAGTATCGTCACCTATCGCGAGGCCGTCGGAACCGCCTCCCCGCCCAAGCCCGGAGACGGTAATTGCCTCCGCCGCGGATCGGCGACGGGCTTGGGCGCGCGCTTATCGGCCTCATCGATCCATCCACCGCCGACCGCGTTGTAGACATTCACGATCTCGATGTAGCGCTCGGCGAGGGAGAGCACGGCCGTAAGCTCCGCGCTGAAAAGCTCGTTCTCGGCATAGAGGACCTCAAGATAGCCGGCGTAACCGTTGTCGAACTTGCGCCGCGACAGCCGCGCGTATTCTCTCAGCGCCACGACCCGCTGCGCCTGGGCCTGCGTCTCTTCTCGTTTCTTCATCGTGCCGACCAGAGCATCGTTCGTTTCGCGAAACGCGTTCAGGATCACCTGCTGGTAGTTGGCCAGCGCTTCACGCTGGAAACCTTCAGCGCTTCGCACCTGGCCCTTGATCTGTCCGAACGTGAAGATCGGGCCCGTAAGCCCTGCCGCCACCGTCCAAGCCGTCGCCGGGCCGGTCAGGAAATCACCGAGCGCGGTGCTCACCGAACCGAGCAATCCGGTGAGCGAGAGGGACGGAAAGTAAAGCGTCTTCGCTGCACCGATGTTCGCGTTCGCCGCCACCAGCGTCTGCTCGGCTTGCAGGATGTCAGGCCGGCGCTCGAGCAGCACCGAGGGGAGATTGGCCGGGATGCCGGGCGCGGCCAGCTCGTCGATCGTCTTTCCACGCGGGATGGAACCGGGGTTACGGCCGAGCAGAATCGAAATAAGATTCTCCTGCACGGCGATCTGCTGCTCGATCTGTGGGATCGCCGCACGCGCCTGCTGGTACTGCGACTGCACCTGGGTGAGCTCGACCTCGGAGACCACACCCCGCTGGTAGCGAAGCTCGAAGATCCTGAGGGTCTCCCCATAGTTCTCGGCGGTCGCTCGGGCGATCTCGAGCTGCCGGTCCAGCGCGCGTAGCGTGATGTAGCTCGCCGCGACGCTGGTGACGACCGTCAGCACGACGCCGCGCCGCCCCTGCTCGCTCGCGTATACCTGGGCCTGCGCCGCTTCGCTCTGACGACGCACGCGCCCGAAAAAATCCAGCTGCCAGGCCGCACTCAGCGCACCCTGATAAAGCGTGTAGTACGGGTCGGCACCGGGCGCAAGCGTTGGCTGGCCGACCCGGCTCTCTCGGTTGCGGCTCGCGTCGAGGCTGTAGCCGAGCTGCGGATAGAACGCCGATCGGGTCACGCTGAGCTGCCCGACAAACTGATCGACGCGCGCCGCCGCGATCACGAGATCCCGGTTCTGGCGCAGCGCCATGTCGATCAGTTGATTGAGCGCTGGATCCCCGAACTGCTCCCACCAGCGCGTGTTCGCGATGCCGGCTGCCTGCGGATAGTCGATACGCCACTGATCCGGGCTCGTGACGCTGGGGCGCGCGTAATCGGGCCCCATGGCGCACGCCGAGAGGAGCGCGGCAGCGACGAGCACCCCGGCCCATCGCGCCACCTCTCCTATTGAAGAGGAAAAAGCCGCTCGGACGGGCCGGCCCATGTCAGTCGCCCCCCTGGGTGGAGTGCGCCGCGCTCGTCGCCGCACCGCCGTGCATCCCGACGTCGGCTTTCCGCTGCTCGAATCTCGCACTCAAGCTTTCCAGCAGCCAGAAGAACAGGGGTGCGAAGAAAATCGCCACCAGGGTCGAAGCCAGGATGCCGCCGATCACGCCGGTGCCGATGGCGCGCAGGCTGTTCGCGCCGGGACCGCTCGCGATGGCGAGCGGCACGCAGCCGAGGCCGAACGCGAGCGAGGTCATCACGATCGCGCGCAGTCTGAGCCCGGCTGCCTCGAGCGCTGCGTCCTTCACCGCCATCCCGTGGCGCACGCGTTCGATCGCAAACTCGCAGATGAGAATCGCGTTCTTGGCCGAGAGGCCGACCAGCGTCACCAGCCCGACCTGGAAGTAGACGTCGTTCTCCAGGCCACGCACCCAGGTCAGGAGGAGCGCGCCTAGAATGGCAATCGGCACGGTCAGCACGACCGCGACCGGTAGCGTCCACTTCTCGAACTGCGCGGCGAGCAGCAGGAACACGACAACGAGGCCGGCGACGAATGCGATCGCCGAGGTGCTACCCGACTCCTTCTCCTGCAGCGCCTGCCCGGCCCAGGCATTGGCGAAGTCGCCCGGTAGGGTCTCGCTCGCGACCGACTCCATGGCCGCGATAGCCTGGCCCGAGCTGTAGCCGGGCGCAGGGTTGCCGGTGATTTTCACCGCCGGAAATCCGTTGAAACGTTCCATCAGCTTCGGCGCCGCCACGTAACGCACGCTGATCAGTGCCGACAACGGCACCATGACGCTGGTCTTTGAGCGGACGTAGACCTTGTTGAAGTCCTCCGGGTTGATGCGGTACTCGGCGTCGGCCTGAAGCACGACCCACCAGACCCGGCTGAACTGGCTGAATTGCCCCGCGATCGACGAGCCGAAAAAACTCTGCATGGTCTGGAAGGCATCCTGCACCGGCACGCCGAGCACTTCGGCCTTGTTGCGGTCGAGATCGACGAAGAGTTGCTGGGTGTTGGCACGGAAGGTGGTGGTGATGCCGGCCAGCTCGGGGCGCTGGCGCGCCTCGGTGATGAACGCCTGGACCGCCTGCGCGGTGGCCCGGGTGTCGCCCGCCCCGCGGTTCTGGATGTAGAATTCGAATCCGCCGGTCGTGCCGAGGCCCGGGATCGAGGGCGGGTTGACCGCCAGCACAAGCCCCTCCTTCAGCGCCGCGAACTGTTGGTTAAGGCGGGGCAGTACGCTGAAGGTGAGCTGCGACGGATCCGTGCGCTCGTCGAAAGGCTTCATCGACGCGAAGAGCACGGCCGCGTTGTTCCGAAACTGCCCGTCCACCAAGCTGTAACCGTTCACCGTCGCCACGTCCTGCACCGCTGGCTCGCCGGCGAGGATCTTCTCCACCTTCTCAGCGAGCGCGCCGACATAGCCCTGGCTCGCCGCATCGGGCGCTTCGACGATCACGAAAAAGTAGCCCTGATCCTCGTCGGGGACGAAACTGCCGGGAAGGATGCGAAACAGGAACAAAATTCCGGCGATCACCAGGCCAAATACGAGCAGCGCCATCGGCCAGCCCTGGATCAGGCGCGCGACGCCGCCGACATAGCCCTGGGTGAGACGCTGGAAGCTCGTCTCGAACCAGCGGAAGAAACCCCGTTTCTCACCGTGATGGGCCTTGATGATGATGGCGGCGAGGGCCGGAGAAAGCGTCAGCGCCATGACGCCTGAGAGCACCACCGAGATGGCGATGGTCACGGCGAACTGTTGGTACAGCATTCCCGTGACGCCGCCGAGAAAAGCGACCGGCAGGAAGACGGCGACCAGCACCAGCACGATCGAGATCAGCGCACCGGCGATCTCGACCATCGCCTGCTTCGACGCCTCGAGCGCCGAGAGACCGTGCTTGGTCATGTTCACCTCGACGTTCTCGACAACGACGATGGCATCGTCAACCACGAGACCGATGGCGAGGATCAGGCCGAACAGCGTCAGCATGTTGATCGAAAAGCCAAAGAGGTGCATCCCGATGAAGGTCCCCACGATCGACACCGGCACGGCGAGGATCGGGATGATCGTGGCGCGTAACGACTGCAGGAACAGGAACACCACGGCGATGACCAGCACCACCGCCTCGAAGAATGTGTGCACCACCTTGTCGATCGAGTTGAGGGTAAAGAGACTCGTGTCGAGCGTGATCTTGTAGTCGAGACCCGACGGGAACTGTTGCTTCAGCTCCTCCATCCGTGCCCGCACCGCCTGCGCGGTCTCCACCGCGTTCGCACCGGGCTGCTGAAAGATGCCGATGGTGGTCGCCGTCTTGCCGTTCATCCGGCTCGCGATCGAGTAGTCGCGCTTGGCGAGCTCGACGCGTCCGATGTCGCGCACGCGAAGAATCGCCGTGCCCTCCTTCGCCGTGCGGATGATGATGTCCTCGAACTCCTCGGCCTTGGTGAGCAGGCCCTGAGCGGTTACGACAAAGGTCTGTTGCACCCCCGCGGGCGTTGGCTCTGCACCGATCTGACCGATGCCGAAGGTCTGGTTCTGGCTCTGGATCGCACTGGCCACCTCCTGCACCGAGAGACCGAGCTGCGCCATGCGGTCGGGCCGCAGCCACACCCGCATCGCGATGTCCGGGAGCCCGAACACCTGCGCCCGGTTCGCGCCGGGAACGCGCTTTAGCTCCTCGAGCACATAGAGGTTGGTGTAGTTGTCGATGTAGGTGGCGTCGTAGCGATCGTCGGGCGAAAAGACCGAGAGGACGATCATGAAGCTGGACGACTTCTTGTCGACAGTCACACCCTGCTGTGACACCACCTGCGGGATCAGCGGCAGCGCCTGACTCACGCGGTTCTGCACGTTCACCTGGTTGATGTCCGGATCGCTGCCCGGTCTGAACACCACATTGATGGTGACGTTGCCCGAAGACGAGCTGACGGAGTTGTAATAGAGCAGGTTGTCGATGCCGTTGATCTGCGTTTCGATGGGCGCGGCGACGGTGTTGGCGATGACCTCGGCCGTTGCTCCGGGGTAGCGCGCCTCCACCGTCACTTGGGGCGGTGCGAGCTCCGGGTATTGCTCGATGGGCAAACCCCACATCGCCACCGCGCCGCCGAGGACGAGGAGGATCGAGAGGACCGCCGAGAGGATCGGTCGGTCGATGAAGAAGTGGGTGAACACGCGCCCGCTCGCCTCACGGCGTCGCCGAGTCGGGCGTGCCGGTGGCACTTGCCGCGGCGTCGCCAGTCTTGGCCGTGCGGCCCTGACCCGGCTCCAGGATGTTCACCGGCTGCCCGGGCACAACCTTCAGCACGCCGTCGACGACCACCCGGTCCCCGGCCTGCAGGCCGCTGACTACCACGATGTCCTTCTCACCGTAGTAGTCGCCGATGACCACCGGGCGGACCTCCGCGCGGCCCTGCTGATTCACGACGTAAACCAGATGGCCGTTCGAGCCCTGCTGGACCGCAAGCTGCGGCACGACCACAGCGTCGGGCCGCACCGCACCCTTCACGTAGGCCGTGACGAACATTCCCGGCCGTAGCTCCCGCTTCGGGTTGGGCAGCACGGCGCGCACCAGAAACGACCCGGTGTCCGGGCTGAAGGACGGATCAGCGAAATTGATGTTGCCCTTCTGCGGGAACGGCGTGCCGTCTGGCATCTCGATCTCGACCTCGTAGCCCTGGTCCCTCGGCAGGACCAGCTGGCCTTTCGCGCTCTCGTCGCGCCAGCGCGCCATCTGGTTTTGCGACAAGCTGAAGTTCACCCAGATCGGATCGGTCGCCGCAACGTAGGTGAGCACGGCAGATTCGCTCGCCGCATTGATGTAGGAGCCTTGACGCTGCGCGGACTGGCTGGCAAGCCCGGTGACCGGCGAGCGAATGGTGGTGTACCCGAGATTGAGCTCGGCTTCCTTCGCTTTCGCCCGCGCCGCGAACACGGCGGCGGTCGCAGCGTCGAACTCACCTTGGGCGCCGTCGAGATCGGCTTGGGACAGCGCGTTCTCAGCCACGAGCGGCTTCACCCGACCGAGGGTCGCCTTGGCTGTCTTGAGTCGTGCCTGCTGGGCCTGCAACTCGCCTCTGGCGGCGTCGAGCTGCGCCTGGAAGGGCTTCGGGTCGAGCTGGAACAGGATCTCTCCCTGCTTCACCAGCTCGCCTTCCTGATAGGCGATTTCATCGAGGTAACCGGAGACCCGCCCGACGATGTTGACCTGGCGCGAGCTCTCGGTCTGAGCCACGAACGTCGGCGTGTAGGGGATGCTCTGCGGCTGCACCGTGAGGACACTCACCTCGGGCACGGGATGCTGCTGAGCGGATGCCCCCGCGGCTTCATTCTTGTCCTCCCCGCAACCGGCGAGCGTCAAGGCGACGGCGATCAGCGCTGCGGCGCGCAGCCTGTACGCAACGTTTCGTGGAGGGGAAAAGAGGAATGGTCGAAAGACGGATTGCACCAGAGCCCCCCCCACACGCTCTCA
>CAZTOE010000210.1:0-8108 GCA_964615045.1 uncultured Spirochaetales bacterium | reverse complement strand
GCCAAGGAGAAGCTCGAGGATCTGGTGGTCAAGCTGCAGCCGGTCAACTACGCCGAGGTCGGCGAGATCTCGAAGCTCGTGACGCGACTGCTCACGCCGCGCGGTTCGGTGGATACCGACGAGCGCACCAACACGGTCATCATCAAGGATATCGCGGCGGTGATCGACGAGGCCACCGCGCTGATCAAGGCGATCGATACGCAAACGCCGCAGGTGATGATCGAAGCGCGGATCGTGGAAGCCAACCTCGACTTCTCGCGCGAGATCGGCGCCGAGCTCGGCTTCGGGTCAAATCCCGAGGACGACGAAGAGGACTTCACCATCGGGGGCCAGTCGCCGCTCACCCAGAAGACGGGGAAGTTCCCGTTCGAGCAGACGAACAACGTCGTCTTTTCGAACCCGATCACGAACGCCCCGACCGGGATCGCAAACCTCGCGTCGTTCATCCTGGACGACCGCGCGGACGTCCACTTTCGGCTGACCTCTGCCGAGTTGAACGGTGAGGGGAAGGTGATTTCGAGCCCGCGCGTCGTGACCCTCGACAACCGCGAGGCCCTGATCGAGCAGGGTGTGTCGATTCCCTTCCAGACCTTTGAGAACGGCGACGCCCAACTCGAGTTCATTGACGCGGTCTTGCAGCTCAAGGTGACGCCGCACATCACCGCCGATCGAAGCATCATTATGTCGGTCGAGGTGAGCCGCAACGCGCCCGACGGCAGCGTCGAGACGCCCACCGGGTCGCCGGCGATCGCCAAGAACCAGGCCCGCACCGAAACGTTGATCAAGGACGGGCAGACGCTCGTCATCGGCGGTATCTACGTCATCGACAAGGCGGAGACCTCGAGTCGGGTTCCGTACCTCTGGGAGGTTCCGGTGTTGGGCCACCTGTTCAAGAACTCGGGCTTGCGCGACCAACGCAAGGAGCTCTTGATCTTCGTCACGCCGTCGATCGTGGTCGGCCCGGCGTTGGACGCGGCCGCCGGCTAGACCGGGGCGTCGCGGAAGGCGCCCCGGCAAGCGGCCGTAGGCCGCGCGCGGGGAGATGCGGAGCGCGCAGTTTGTGTCGGGGGTGATGGGCGGGGGGTGCTACACGGCGCCCTCCGCCCTGTCGCTTATACTCCCCCGATGGTGTCCGGAGGCGGAGCGACACTCTGGATCGTGGGCATGATGGGGGTGGGAAAGAGCGCCGTGGCGAGGGAGCTCGCGGCACGACTCGGCCGCCCGTGGCTTGATACGGATCGTGAAGTGGAGCGATCGGCGGGAGCTTCCATCCCCGAAATCTTTGCGAGCGAGGGCGAGGCCGCGTTCCGGCAACGCGAGCGCACGGCGATCGAGGCCGTGGCGGGTCGCCCGGTCGTCGTTGCAATCGGAGGCGGCGCCATGGCCCAAGCGGGTATCCCCGAGCTCCTGTCCGCAAGCGGCACCGTCGTGCGCTTGAAGGCCTCAGCGGAGACGCTCCTCGCGCGGGTGGGGGAGGCCGCGGATCGGCCACTACTCGCAGGGCGTCCGCCCCGCGACCGTCTCGGCCGCATTCGGGCGTTGATGGCGGAACGCGAACCCCACTACGCACGGGCGGACTTTCACGTGGCCGCCGACGTCGGTGACCCGGGCCAGGTCGCGGATCGGGTCCTCGAGACCCTGGCAGCGGAGGAGCGGTGATGGCGGCTGCTGAGCAACCGTCGTTGCGCACACTCCGGGTCCACCTGGAGGAGCGCTCCTATCCGATCCGGATCGGGTTCGACACGCTGCATCAGGCCGGGCCCGCGATCGCGGATGCCACCAAGGCCAACCGCGCGGCAGTGATCACCGTGCCCGGAGTGGGTCGCCGCTACGGGGCGCCCCTCGAGCGGGGCCTGCGTCGGGCAGGGCTTCGGGTTGAGCGGCTCGTGGTGCCGGACGGGGATCGCAGCAAGAACCTGCGCCAGGCCGCGCGACTCTACGATGCCCTGCTCGATTTCGGTGCCGACCGCGGTACGGCCGTGGTGGCTTTGGGCGGTGGCGTCGTGGGGGATCTCGCGGGCTTTGTGGCCGCGACCTATCTGCGCGGCGTGCCCTTCGTTCAGGTGCCCACCACGCTTCTCGCCATGGCGGATGCCAGCGTCGGCGGCAAGGTCGGGGTGAACCTGCCGCAGGGCAAGAATCTCGTCGGGGCTTTCTACCAGCCGAAGCTCGTCTGGATCGATCTCGCGACGTTGCGCACGCTGCCCGCCCGCGAGCGCGCCGCGGGGCTCGCCGAGATGATCAAGCACGCCGCGATTTGGGATGCCGAGCTGTTCGCCACGTTTGAGGCCCAGCTGGAAGCGGTCGCCGGACTCGAGCCCGAGCCCCTCGCCGCGGGACTCGAGAAGTCCTGCGCCATCAAAGCAGAGGTTGTCAGCCGCGACGAGCGCGAGAGTGGCCTGCGGATGCTGCTCAATTTCGGCCACACCCTGGGCCACGCGATCGAAACGCTGTCCGGCTACCGGCGGTTTCTCCACGGCGAAGCGGTCGCAATCGGGATGGCCTTTGCCGCGGTCCGCTCCGAGGCGCTGGGCTTCGCGTCGCCCGGGGTGGCGCCCCGACTCCGGGAGCTCCTCGAGCGGGCCGGTCTCCCCACCGCGCCGCCCGATTTTCCTCGCCGGGCTTATCTGGAAGCGCTGCGGGTCGATAAGAAGAAGAGGGATCGCCATATCCGCTTTGTGGTCCTGCGCGAGTTGGGGAGGGCGGAAGTGGTGCCGCTGCTACCCGCGGAGATCCTGCCTCGGCGTTTTCCCGCCGTCGCACGGAGGAGCTCTTGAGTTCGGCAACCGGATCCATGCAGCACGACCGCTCGTCGTCTCAGTCGCGCGGCTCGGTGGAGGCCGTCAAGACCGACGACTTCGCCGCACACGCCGAGCGTCTGCGGCGCGACGGTAGCCCCGAGGCTGCCCTTGAGCGGGCGCGGGCCGGACTGGCTTCCTGGCCCGGCCATGTGGCCGGTCGCGTGGCCCTGGCGCTTGCACTTTTCGATCTCGGGCGGTCCGACGATGCGCGTCGCGAGCTTGAAGCAATCGTTCGAGTTGCGGAAGAACCCGTCGGGGTGGCGACGCCGCTTCCCGAACTCGCCGATGAAGAGGTCGAGCGCGCCTTCGACGAGGCATCCCCGGAATCGGACGCGATGCTCGACGCCGAGCACATCGCGATGCAGGCCGTGCACGACGTAGAGGAAGAGGGGCCCCAGCAGGGTCCCGAATTGCCGAGCGAAGCGTTCCGCACTCAAACCATGGCTCACTTGCTCGAGCGTCAAGGAGACCGGGAGGGCGCCGAGGCAATTCGCGCGGCGCTCCGGGATGAGGTCGACGACGCGCCTCCCCGCGGCGGTCGCCGGATCGCGATGCTCGAGCGCTGGCTCGCGAATTTGCGACGAGGTCACTCATGAATTTCGAAAACACCCTGCAGAAGATGATCCAGGACTGCCCTGGGGTCGTGGGAATCGCCTTGATGGGAAGTGACGGAATCCCCGTCGCGCAGGCCCACGTGGACGCGGGCCAACCCGGCGAGGCGGGCGAGCTAGGCGAGATGGGCGAGGCGGGCGAAGAGGTGACTGCCGCCGGCGTCGAGTTCGGGCGCCTGCTCGACGAGATGCGCAAGTCCTCCGACGCGATCGGCGCCGGGAGGTTGGAGGAAAGCTTCGTGGGCCTGGGCCACGCTTGGCTCCTGTTTCGCGTCGTCGACAGCGAGTTCTTCCTGATTTCGGTACTGCGCCCGCAAGGCAATCTCGGCAAGGCGCGCTACCTGATGCGCCGCCACCTCTCCGAGTTGCAAGCGCTTCTGTGAAGCCGGCCGGAGGTGCATTTCGTGGACCCAGCCGATAGCTTGACGCGATGGCCGGCACCAAACGCATTCTCGTGGTCCATGGGCCCAATCTGAACCTTCTGGGCAAGCGCGAGCCCGGGGTGTACGGATCGACCCCATTGCAGGCGATCGACCAGCGCCTCGAAGGTCTCGCCGCAAGTGCAGGCTTCGAACTCCGCATCGTGCAGTCGAATCACGAGGGAGTGCTGATCGATCGCGTCCAGGAAGCGCTCGACGACTGCGATGGCATCGTGATCAATCCGGGCGGCTTCACCCACACCAGCGTTGCCCTCCGCGACGCTTTGGCCGCGACTGGGCTTCCGGTCGTCGAAGTCCATCTATCGAACGTCCACGCCCGCGAGGCGTTCCGTCACCACTCCTATGTCTCTCCGGTGGCTCTTGGGGTGGTCTGTGGCTTCGGCCCCTTGAGCTACGAACTGGGCCTCCGAGCGCTTCTCGAACACGTCGAGACCAGCGCCTGAGGGCATTCCGCCCCGATTTTGACGTCGCTGGCGATCCCCGCATTCGCTCCCGGCTAGTGGGGGGTTTCCCCTACCCCGGCTTGCGGCGTCGCCGACGCTCCTTTCTCAAGAGCAGGAGGAGGAGGCCGATACAAGGATTCGGGAGGGGCACACCCCCGAATCCCATCCGATCGAGTTAATCCCGCCGGCCGCGGCGGGATGTCGAGGGCCTCTTGGCGGTGAAAAATTGGCGGTGAACAAGCGAAAGATCCTGGCCTCCGCCCAGCGCCACGTGCAGAGGGGCTCCCTCGACAAAGCCCTCAAGGATTACCAGACAATCCTTGAAGCCGACCCGCGCGATGCCAATGTCCGCCTAAAGCTCGGCGATCTGCAGCTTCGGCGCGGACAGCCCAAAGACGCGATCGCGGCGTATCTAAACGTCGCCGATCAATTCATGCGCGATGGCTTCGATGCCAAGGCCGTCGCGATCTACAAGCAAGTCACCAAGATCGATGAGAAACGCTACGAGATCTACTTGCCGCTGGCCGAACTCTATCAGCGACTGGGTTTGATTTCGGAAGCGATGGCGGCTTTGCAGGCGGCTGCTGATGGGTACCAGAGCGAGGGCAAGCGGCGCGACGCCCTCGATTTGTTGCGAAAGATGTCGGGGCTCGATCCTTCGAACATCCCGAGCCGCCTCAAGGTCGCGGATCTCCTCGCGCAGGAGAATCTGGTCGCAGAAGCACTCGCCGAATTCGACGAGATTCAGGCAGAGCTCGCCGATCAGGGCGATCGAGAGACACAGGCTAGTGTCTTCGAAAGAATCCTGGAAGTGGATCCCAACCGCGTCGCTAGCCTCGAAGCGCTGGCGCGACTCCACTTCGAGCAAAACGATTACGAGCAGGCCGAGGTGGTAGGCCGCCGGCTGGTGGCCGCCGATCCCGAGTTGGCCGAGTCCAACGAGTTGCTCGCCGAGATCTTGATCGCGAGCGGGCAGGAGGCGGTTGCGTCTGATTTCTACCGCGCCGCGGCCGAGGCCTGGCGCGAGCGGGGCGACGAAGCCAAGGCGCGCGACCTGATGCAGCGCCACGTGTCCGACGAATCGATCGACTTCGGGGCCGTGGCTTCCGAAGATGGATCGCTCGAAATGGCGGGAGCGCCCGGCGACGCAGAGCTCGAGAGCGACTTCGGCTTCGAGGGCGGCGAGACCACTGGCATCGGAGACTTGGCGTCGCCCGATGCGGGCTTTCCGGATCTCGGCTTTGATGCCGATTCTGCGTCGCAGACGAGCGCGCCGCCCAGCGATCCCTCTCCCGCGCCGCCGCAAGGCGAAGGCGTCGACCTCGACCAGTTGATCGCGGAGGCGAGCGTCTACGCGCGCTACGGAAAGCACGAACGTGCGATCGAGACATTGCAGTCGGTGATTGCGCGCGACGCGGATCATACGGGGGCGCTGGAGGAGCTGGGCAGTATCTACGCGGCTGTCGGGAACGCATCCGAGGCGGTCGCAAGCTGGGAGCGGGCTGCCCGGCTTCTCGCCTCGGCTGACGACGCGGCGCGCGCGCGGTTGCTGCGCGATCGCATCGCGGCGCTCGATTCCGAGGCCGCGGTCCGGCTCGGCGCAACGCCATCGGTGCTGCCGAGCGAAACCGCCTCCGAGCCCACCGGGGAAGAGAGGGAAGGCGTAGACCTCGAACTCGACCTATCCGATGCGATTCTCGAGGTGGGCGTCGGGGAACCCGCCGCCGAAGTCGTCTCCGGGCAAGCGAACGGCGATCAGGATGAAACGGTTTCTGGGGCGTCCGATCTGGGCCTCGAGTTCGAGATCGACACCTCCGCGCTCGCAGTCGATCCGGATCCGCTGGAGCCGGACGAGCCCGATTCGTCGGAGGCGTCCGTTTCCCCGCGGCAAGTCGTATCGCCAGGCCCTGCCGGGCCGTCGGCTTCGACCTCCCAGCAGATTCAGGAGGAGTTGGAGGAGGCCAACTTCTATTTCGAGCAGAGACTTTACGACGAAGCCCTTCCCATCTATCAGCGCGTGCTTGAGGTGGCACCCCAGCATCCTGGCGCCCTCTTGCGCCTGGGCGAGATTCAGGCCGCCACGGGTGAGAGCCCGGACCCGGGCCGCACGCTCGGGGACGCTGCTGACGCCGGCACCGGGGAGCACGCAATATGGGGCGCGGCTAGCGATGGGGCCTCTGATGCGGACGATGTGCTGTCGGAACCGGCAGCGCCGTTCGACAATGTTTTCGCCGAGCCCCCCGCAGGCCCTCCCATGCCCTCGTCCACGCCCGTTCCGATGCGGCCCGATCCGACGGTTCAGACGGCGCGCGAAACGGATCCCGCCCGAGAGCCTGACACCTCGCCTGACGCAGCGCCCGAACTGACGGTGCCGCAGTTTCCGGCCGCCGATCCGGGTGATTCATTCGACCTGGCGGCCGCCCTCAATGAGGCGCTCGACGATGCGGCGACGAGCGTGGGCGATGACGGCGGCGGCTTTGAGACCATCTTCAGCGAGTTCAAGCGCGGCGTCAGCGAGACCCTGGGAGAAGGCGATGTCGAAACCCATTTCGATCTCGGTATCGCCTACCGCGAGATGGGGCTCTTCGAGGACGCCATCGGCGAATTTCGCTTCGCCCTCGCGAGTGACGGGCGTCGGCTCGACGCGCTCCACATGATGGCGCTCTGCGCGCTCGAGCTGGATCGATGCCAGGACGCCGTCGCACACCTCGAGCAGGCACTCGCGACCCCCGATGTTCCCCTGGGTCGTGAACTGCCGTTGCGCTACGACCTGGGACGTGCCTATGAGGCCGCGGGGGACACGCAACGCGCCCTCGATTCGCTGCGGCGCGCCGCCCAACTCCAGCCCGGATTCCAAGCTGTCGAAGCGCTGATCGCTGCTGTGGAGCGCGGCGATGCGTTGGCATCGCTCGGAGAAGACGAGGATGCCGAAGCCTATGAATCCTTCGACGATCTAATCGACACCGAGTCAGTGCTCGACCCAGCGGATAACGCCGAGAGCGTGGCCGAAGCGGAGTCGCTGGAGGTGGAGATCGCGGATGCCGAGGACGTCGAACCCGATCCCGGTTGCGACGAGACCGCGCCCACCAGGCGCTTCGCGGAGGATACGGCGCCCGACGTCCACGCCGCCTGCGCGGAGCCGCTCGATGCCGAGCCGCCGGAAGCGGACGACGCGCCCCCGTCGACCGCGCCCACGGCCGGGCCGCCGACCGCCGATGACGCCGGCGGGGGAGCGGCGACTTCTGAAGAGGCCGATTCCAAGCCACGTCGCCGTCGCAAAGTCTCCTTCGTTTGAGGACCCATCCGTGGAACATCTCGCCTTCTTCTCGCTGAGCCAAGATCCGTTCCGAAACGATCCAGAGCTCGACCTGTTCTTCAAGGGCGCGCCGCAGCGCGAGGCGATGCGCCGATTGCTGCGCTGCGTGCATCAGAACAAAGAGCTCGCTCTCCTCACGGGTGAGATCGGCGTGGGAAAGACCATGTTGCTCCGCTCCGTCTACGAGGAGATCGATCCCGATCACTTCGAGGTGGCGCTCCTGGTGGTCTCGCGGGGTGCTGAACCGGAGTGGCTGCGCATGGCCGTCGCTGCCCAACTCGGCATCGAAGATCCGTCTTCCGAGCGCGCCGCCGGGATGCGCGAGCTTTACGAGCGTCTGGTCGAGCTGCAGGGCGAGCGGCGTCGCGCGGTGGTCTTGATCGACGAAGCCCAGGCACTCACCGAAGCTGCGTTGGCGGAGTTGCGAAGCTTGATGAACCTGGAGCTCGATGAACGCAAGCTGCTCTCCTTTCTCTTTGTGGGGCCTAACGATCTGG
>CAZTOE010000209.1:0-8205 GCA_964615045.1 uncultured Spirochaetales bacterium | reverse complement strand
GATGCTGGTCACCAGCGACGATGCCCTGGCCGACCGCCTTCGGTTGCTCCGCGGTCTTGGTGCTGCGGGTCGATGTCTTGCGAGCCTGGCGTTTCCGGGCGGTGCCCTTCCTGGCTGCGGCCTTCTTCCGGCGCGCCTTCGCTGACGCGCCGGCCGGCCGCTTCTTGGCCGGCGAGCGCTTCGTCACAGCCTTGCGGCGTACCGGCTTTCTGGCACTGGTCTTCTTGCGACTGCTGCTCTTCCTTCGGGCTGTCATGGCGCTTCGTCTCTTCTCCAGAGTGGGTGGGGAATTCGTATCATGACAAACTTTCCATCGCTTCGGGATACGCAAGCGTGGATTGGTCAGCGCCCGACTTGACGTTGGTCAGGTACGGGTTCGTTTCTCCATGACAAACCAGGTGCGGCCGAAGCGGTCGTGGGTGAGCGTCGCCACGACCTGCCAGCCGTGCCTCTCGTAGAAGCCCCGGGCCTGGTAGTCGCCGGTTTCCAGCCGAAGCTGGTGGCATCCCCGGGCACGGCAGTCCTCCTCGAACGCGGCGAGGAGCGCCGAGCCGGCCCCCTGGCGGGCATGCTCACTGCCCACCCGGATCTGCTCGGGCCACACGCGTCTCATGAAGGCGTCGTTGTGAGCGGCGTTACTCGGGCAGATGGTCGTCGGGGCCACAGACGGCCAAGGCTAGGGCATGGAACCCCCCCATGGTCACCCCCCGGTGGTTGTGGAAGTGTCAGGGGGATGGATCTGGCAATCCGGGGCGGAACCGCCGTGACGGTGGGGGGCACGGGGCGGGTCGACATCGGCGTCGAAGCCGGTCGGATCGTCGCGTTGGCTTCCCCGGAGACGGCGGGAAGCGCGGTGCGGGAAGCCCGGCGGGAGATCGACGCGACTGGGCTCGTCATCACGCCGGGCGGGGTGGACCCCCACGTGCACCTCACGCCGCCCACTCGCGGCAAACACGGCTGGCGTTGGGTCGACGACTTCGATGTGGGAACCTGCGCGGCGCTCGCGGGTGGCGTTACCTCGGTGGGAAACATCAGCTTTCCGGAGCCGGGCGCAACGCTCGCGGATGCCGTCGCCGTGGACGCCGCCGAAGCCCGGGGCCTGGCGCGGACGGACTATTTCCTGCATCCGGTGTTGATGGAGCCGGACGCGGAGAATCTCGCGGCGATCGGCGCACTCCATCGCGCGGGGCACACGTCCATCAAGATCTTTCTCTCCTTCCGGCGCTTCGACCGACACGTCGACGCCTACCTCGAAGCGCTGCGGCGGACGGCGGCAGCCGGTGGCGTCGCGCTGGTCCACTGTGAAGACGCCGCCATCATCGAGTGCTGCTGCAATTTGCTGCGCGAAACGGGTCGCAACGCTCCGCGCTTCTATCCCGACGCCCGACCGGTTCAGGCCGAGGCGGTCGCCACGCAGCGGGCGGTGGGTTTTGCGGAGACCACGGGTTGCCCCGTCTACGTCGTGCATTTGGCGAGCGCGCGCGCCCTCGAAGCCTGTCGCGAGGGCCGCGCGCGCGGGGCGCCGATCTACGTCGAGACGCGTCCGCTCTATTTGCATCTGACGCGGGAACGCTTCGCGGAGCCGGACGGCGCGAAGTACGCGGGCGCGCCGCCGTTGCGCGAGGCGGCGGACGTCGACCGCCTGTGGAACGGCCTGCGCTTCGGCGAGGTCGACACCCTCGCCACGGACCACGCCCCATGGATGCTGGCCGACAAGCTCGATCCCTCCCAGACCGCGATGGAGCTGCGACAGGGCGTCGCCGACCTCGAGACCTGCTTGCCGATGCTCTTCTCCGCCGGCGTCCGCACTGGGCGAATCAGCCTCGAACAGTTCGTCGCGATCACTTCGACCAACGCCGCGAAGCTGTTTGGACTCTACCCGCGCAAGGGCACCATCGCAGTCGGTGCCGACGCCGATCTCGTCCTCTGGGATGCGAACGCCACCCGCACGATCGAGGGCGCGACGATGCACAGCCGCTCCGATTTCTCGCCCTACGATGGCTGGGACGTCACGGGTTGGCCGGCCTATACACTGAGCCGGGGCGAGGTCGTCGCGGAGGGGACGCGCATTCTGGCCAAACCGGGCCGCGGGAAGCTGTTACTGCGGGCGCCGCATCGCGGTCTCTAGCCGCTCGGCATGACGGCACTCCGCCCCGGGCCCCCGGTTCCCAGATCCATCCGCAGCCAATTTCCGTAGCGACGCGAGTCTCGTCCCTTCCGGTGCGCTGCGCGCGGCCCGTTGGTGCGAAGGGGCTATGCCGGTTCGTGCTTGAACGGAAGGCGCGCGTGGCGCACGTGCTCCGCCTCGATCACGAACACCACGCGTCCTTTGGGTTCGCGCCACGGAAACGGGGCGCCGGTGTATTTGTGAGCAATGGGGTCCATCCCCACGAAATGTTCGTCGGGACGGCGCTCGACGACCCGCCCGCGGATCTGCGCCACCCAGTAGGGGTCCTCGAAATCGACGATCGACAATGCGACCCGCGCGTCGCGCCGCGTGTTCTTCGCTTTGAGCGTCCCCTCGCCGGTCGCAATCAGGATGTGCTCGCCCTCCAGGGCCATCCAGACGGGGTCGACATGCGGCGACCCATCGGCCATCAGGGTGGCGACGTGCGCGAAGTTGGGGCGGTTGATGAGTTCTTTGACTTCGTCCGGGAGCTGAGCCACGTCTTCTTCCTATCTCGTCGGGGCGTGGGCTAGAGCTCGGCGAGCGCCCGGACCGCGGGCGCGAGCTCGGACACCGCTTTGGCCGGGTTCTCGGCGCCCGGCATCAAGACGGTGAGGTCGATGCCGATGTCGCGGTACGCGCGCATCTCCTCGACGAAGGGACCGCAAGCTGCCCCCACCGGCAGCGCGCCCATGTAGAGAATGGTCTTCCAAATGGCGTCGTAGTCTCGCCCCACGGCGTCGCAGTGCTTGCGCAGCACGTCGAGCTTTCGCCGCACGACGTCGCGGCCGTCCGTGGTGAGGAGATTGCACGCATCGGCGTACTTCGCGACCAGCCGCAGCGTCTTCCGCTCGCCGCCGCCCCCGATCCAGATGGGCGGATGCGGCCGTTGGATCGATTGCGGAGCGTTCCGCGTTTCCTCCAACGTGTAGTGCCGCCCCCGGTAGGGTCCGTCGTTCGCGCTCCACATCTGCAGGCAGATCTGCAGCGCCTCCTCGAGGCGCTCGAAGCGCTCGCCCAGCGGCGGATACGGCACCCCGAGCCCGGTGTGCTCGCGGTCGTACCAGGCCGCCCCGATCCCGAGTGCCGCGCGTCCCCCCGAGAGCACGTCGAGGGTGGTGACGATCTTGGCGAGCAGCCCCGGGTGGCGGTAGGTCACACCGGTGACCAGCAGGCCGAGCTGGATCTCGGAGGTCTTCGCCGCCAGATAGCCGAGGGTGGTGTAGCCCTCGAGCATCTCGCGCTCGGCTCCGCCCAGAAATTCGAGCTGGAAGAAGTGGTCCATCAACGAGAGTTGGGTGATACCGACGTCTTCGGCGGCTTCGGCGACTGCTCCGAGAGTCCCGGCAAGGTCGCGGCTGCCGCCCGGCACCGAAAAGTCCACGATGTGCAATCCCACTTCCATGATCTCTCCCCAGCAGCGGCGGCGCCTGCGCGGATCAGGGAAGCGTCGCTCAAGCATTCAATCGCTGTCAAATGCCTGGCTCAGCGCGCCGGAAGGCCAGGGCGTTCGTCGGCGACGCTCGGGCCACGCCGCAAGCTCGAGCGCGTTGCTCGGTGTGTTCGCACCTGGGACGAGAGAGTCGGTCCACGACACATCCTGCGAAATCTGCGGAGAGGCGAGCCACGACGAGTACTTCGAGATCGCTATCTCGCGGGACCATTTACCCGCGACCGGCCTCCGTTGAACACCTCCGCGCATCCTCCATCGGCTCTGCTCACACGCAAGTGCGTATCTTTCACGCCCTCGACGTGGCAGGATGGTTCCAATCCACCTGAAGGAGGATGGTTCATGAGCAAGGAGATCGGTGAATTCGCGATGAAATCCACGTCGATGACCGTGGGTGATGGCACGTTTGAGGCGAACTGGGAAGGCACCGCCACGGGCTTTGGGGACGTGGTGGGGACGCTGACGGCTCGAGGTGAGCCCGGGGCGGAGCGAGGCATGTGCAGTTGGCGCTCCGCGTCTTTTCTGGACAACGGCGATGAAATCCAAGCTCAAGGTGAAGGCACCTGGGAAGCTCTTGGCAAGCACCGTTGGCGGATGCGTTTGACGCTCGCTACGTCCGACGGGCGCACGATTCTCTCCGACGGCGTCGCCGAGATGAAGAGCCGCTCGTTCAAAGGGAAGATCTACGACTGAGCCGGAGTTCCCCTAAACCCCGATCGCACAGGGGTGTGCCGTGGCACACCCCTTACTCCTCGGCCGCGGTTTCCGTTGTGGCCGGCCCAAGACCCGCGTCAGCGAAGCGTCACTTCGACGCGCCGGTTGCGGGCGCGGCCCTCGACACTCTTGTTGTCGGAAGCAGGTCGAGCCTCCCCGTAGCCCTGCAGCGCGATCCGATCCGATTCGATGCCATGCGAAAGGAGATACGTCCGCACGGCTTCGCCGCGCCGGAGGGAGAGCTCGAGATTCGAGTCCGTCGCTCCGCTCGCGTCAGCGAAGGCTTGAATGTGAGCACTCGCCCACGGACAGCTGCGCAGTGAACGGGCCGCTCGGTCGAGCTCGGCGCGGGCGTAGGAGTCGAGGTCGGCCTGCCCGGTGGCGAAATAGATGCCGGGGACGGACTCAAGCGCCGCACACTCGGCTGGAGGCGCGGCCGAGACTGCGGGCAACGCGTCACCGACATCGACCATCACCGATGCGCGCTCGACGTCCGCGTCCCGTCCGACAAATTCGAGCGTGTCCGCCTGCCGCAGATGATCCGGTGTCACCACGTAGTTTCCGCGGATCGCCGGGCTGATCACCGCTTGCGCCGTTTCCGCGTTGAAGCCGCTCACCAAGTAGGCGCCACCGCCGACGACCGAGCCCACGACCGCGTAGGCCACCTTGAGCGGGGCGTACACCACCGTGGCGATCACCGAGCCGACGCCCAGCGCCGCGGTCTGCGCGAGTTCTTTGCCCTCCGCGGCTGAGGCGCGAACGGGATTCACGGCGCAGAGGAACGCCAGACCCAGCACCGCGGCGAGCGAAGGCGCGCGGCGCGAAAGGCGGGACCGGGCGTGAGCAGAGCGGGAGCAAGACACAGACATGGAGGTCTCCGAGGGGCGAGAGGGCTGGTGGGCGGTCGCAGAGGCTTACTACGCAGCCCTGGCCTGCGCCAGCCTGGCCTCGGCGCGGTTGTCGACGAGCGAATTTAGCGAGACCGGGCGCACCGCCCCCATGTGAGGAGCAAGCAGCCGAGGCCGAGCAAGAGCGCGGTCTGGGGCTCCGGGACGTGGGCGACTCCCAAGGTGAGGTGGAGATCGGTTGCGCTCCCCAGGCGGTTGTCCTCGAAGAGCTCCGACGGCACGAGAATGGACAGCCTGACCGGATCTTCTGGACCGCTTCCCGAGCCGGTAATCTCGACGCTTGTCACTCGGTCGAGTATTCCCACGGAGGCAGGGCCAAAGGTAAGCGCCAGGTCGAGCAGCTCGACCGCTGCCGGAAGTCCTTTGACTTCCCCCCAATGGAGCCCGTCGAGCCGCATTGAGACCAGGGGCCCAATCTTCGTTTTGCCGCCGTAGCCGTGGCCGCCGTGACCCTTGTAGCCGTGGGACTTGCCCTTGCGCCCGTAGGGGTTGCCCCCGCCAGAGCTTGCCCGGTCGTGGTCTCCGCCGTTCCCGCCGGCCCCGACGAGCGACGGAAACAAGACGCCCCCTTCGATTGCGGTGAGCCAGAAATGCAGCAGCTCACCCCCGGGGGCCGGTTCGAGCTCGTCTTCCACCGCGATGAGGCGCCCCCCGCCCACCATGAGTTCGGGGCGGTCGCCGAAGGTGATTTCACCGATTCCAATCGTATCGATCTTGCCCAACACCCCGAGCTCGACCTCGTATTCCACGCCGAGCGGGGAGGGGGTCGCTGGAGTCGCGAGACCGCTCGCGAGCAAGAACACGGCGCCAAAGAGCGCGGGGGCCGGCAATTCACGAGAGCTTCGGCTCGGAGCACAGCCCATGGGTGAGGTCTCTCCTAAGGGTCGTCGAGTCGTGATCGGGCCACCAAGAGCCTTTTTCTGGGGCTAAAATACAGCATTTCGTAGCGCTTGTGACAACCCTTTGCGGTTTTGTTGCTTGTCGATGACCTGTCGCTGCGCCCCACCGATTTTCATGGCGTTTCGGTGACAAAAATTTTACGATCCCGTGAAGTAATTCACAGCCGGGCGAAGGCGGCGTGCCGATCATCCCTCTGTCCACCGGGAGGAAAGAGGGCGTGTCATCGATTCAGACCATCGAATACGGACTCTCGATAGCGATTGGCTGCTTGTGGGTATTGGGCTACGCCCTCGCTCTACGTGAACTCGTAGGCTGTCTGGCGTACTGAGACCGCGAAGAGCGCGGACGGGCGCGCGCTCCCGCGGGTGGCGCGCACCATCGCGGCGAGTTCGCTCTGCGACAGGCCCAGCGAGATCTGAATACCGTCGGCCTTGGCTTCACCGAACTCCTCCGCGAGCTCGATGAGCTTCTTGGCGAAGACCAACTCGCCGCCGTCGGCAGAAGCGGTCGAAATCTTCGCGAGGCCACGCAGGATTCCGTAGAAGTGGCGCCCCCGATCGCCTTTTCGAAAGAGCGTCTGATGAGCATCCACGCGGGTGATTGTCGCCGCCCGAGCCAGGGCTTCCAGGTGGTGCGGCGGGAGGCGTGCAAACGGCGATACCCGCTGCAGCATTGCGAGCCTTCGATCCGGTTGAGGACGTGCCATCGCGAGTTCAAGACTGCGGCGCTCCCGGCGCCGGGATCAACCCGGGGGCTCTCCAGATTGGAGAGCCCCCGGGTCTCGTTTGGGAAGGGGTAGGGCCCCCATTGTGGGCCGCGAGTGCGACAGACTTGCGGAGCCTGTGTCAAGACGGGATGACACTTTTGGATTTCGCATCGCCTTCAGCGTAGGGTAATCTCGCGCCTGCCATGAAGCCGAGCTGTTGCAAACGCTACCAGCGCAGGGGGCGCGCATGCGGCACGTGTCCCAAATTTGCCGGCCTCTCCAGCAAACAGATTAGGAAGCTCAAAAAGAAGGCAAAGCGCTGAGCTCCGGAGAAGCAAGGCCGCAAAGCGACGCCGAGCGGTCCTTACGCGCAGCGCGAGAGCTTCGAGGCTACTCGCACAACACCTGATTCGCGTGCATCGTATCGAGGTACTCCCGAACGTCTTGAATCTTCCCGTCGCGGACCTCGATCAGGAAGTGGTACCGATGGTTGTACACCTTCCCGTTCGAGATCTCGGCATAGGACTCCGCTTCGACAGCGACTCAGTCGCCCTCCACGGTAAAGGCGGTAGGTGTTACGCGAAGACCACCGGGTGCCAGCTCCCCGACCTGGCCCAATAGCTCCGAGAACTCTCGCTTGGCGACAGAGGGTACCAGCTCCCCAGCCGCCCAGACCTGCTCGAGGGGGCACGAACCCTGGCGCATCGTTGCGTACCCATCCCCCATTCTACGCGGAGCCCCTTGGGGAGCCTCGCGAGCGCAGGATCCCACCGATGGCATATGAGCGCCGTCATACAGGGCCGGTGTCCTCGCGGGTAGATTAAAAACGCGAGTGTTGGGGGCGTGCCGGAGATGCTGGTCGCAACCTCCTCGCGATTGCCTACGACCCCAAGGCGGCGTGTGACTACGAGGCCCTTGACGATGGCGAGATCACAAACAGTAACGACATCCGCCCTGCCGAAGACCGAACACTTCGATGTTCTGGTACTTGGTGCGGGAATCTCTGGCGTCGGTGCGGCGTACCACCTGACCCAGCAGTGCCCCGGGAAGAGCTTCGTCGTCCTCGAGGGGCTGGAGAGCTTTGGCGGGACGTGGCTCGTCCATCGCTATCCGGGCATTCGGTCGGACAGCGATCTCTACACCTTTGGCTATCGCTTCAAACCGTGGACCGGACCGCCGATCGCCACGGCGGAAGAGATCCTGAAGTACATGGGAGAGGTGATCGAGGAGAACCATCTCGATCGCCACATTCGCTATCGGCACCAGATCGGGTCGGCGAGCTGGTCGAGCGAGGAGAAGGTCTGGACCCTCGAGGGCACGCGGACCGACACGGGGGAAGCGGTCCGTTTCACCGGCAACT
>CAZTOE010000208.1:0-8211 GCA_964615045.1 uncultured Spirochaetales bacterium | reverse complement strand
CTGATGGAGCTGATCGCGCCCTCGGAAGCGGTCGAGGCGCATCCCCCCCCCCACGAGAGCTTCGTGGTGCAGGTCGGCGCCGCGAGCGTCGAGCTGGCCGCGGATGTGCGGGCCCTGGTGGTCTTCATCGGGGAGCTCACCGTGATGACGACCCGGGCCCTCCGGCGCCCTTCGACGATTCGCTTCAAGGATTTCTTTCTGGTGGCAGAGCGCGCCGGCATCGGAGCCATCCCCATCGTTGTGTTGGTGGGCTTCCTGCTGGGCTTCATCCTGGCCTTCCAGTCGGCGATCCCGATGCGTCAGTTTGGCGCCGAGATTTTCGTGGCCGACCTGATTGCCATCTCGATGCTGAGGGAGCTCGGACCGCTGATGGCCGCGATCCTTCTGACGGCGCGTTCCGGCTCGGCCTTTGCCGCGGAGCTTGGCACGATGAAGATCAACGAAGAACTCGATGCGCTGAGCACCATGGGCCTCGAGGCCACGCGCTTTTTGGTCGTCCCGCGGATGCTCGCCGCCTTGCTCGTGGTGCCCACCCTCACCGCGCTGACTACCCTGGCGGGACTGGCGGGAGGAGCGGGGGTCTTCCTCACGATGGGCTTCCCGCTCGTGACCTATACGCATCGCGTGGTGGCTGCAGTGGACATCGGCGATTTGATCGGCGGCCTCTTGAAGAGCCTGGTGCTCGGCCTGATCGTCGCGGCGGTGGGCTGCCTGCGGGGGATCCAGACCGGATCGGGTGCGGGGGCCGTAGGAGAATCGACCACGAGCGCGGTGGTGAGCGGCATCGTTTTGATCGCGATCGCCGAGGGGATCTTCGCGGTGATCTTCTACGTCATGGGCTGGTAGCGGATGGCGGACGAACCGATCATCCGGGTGGAGAGCCTGACCGCGCGCTACGGCGAGCGTCTCATCTTTGACAACGTCTCCTGCGAGGTGCGGGCCGGCGAAGTGTTCGTGATCCTGGGGGGATCGGGCTGCGGAAAGAGCACGCTTCTCAAGCACATGATCGGGCTCTACCACCCGTCTGCGGGCCACATCTGGATCGGGGGACGCGATATCACAACCGCGGAAGGGGAAGAGCGGCGGGAGATCCTGTGCAAGATCGGGGTGATGTATCAAAGCGGCGCGCTCTTCGGCTCGATGACGCTTCTCGAGAACGTACGGCTTCCGATGGAGGAACTCGCCGATCTCCCGCGCGAGGCGATGGACACGATCGCCCGCACCAAGCTCAAGATGGTTCAGCTCGAAGGCTTCGAGGACTTTTTGCCTTCCGAGATCAGCGGCGGCATGAAGAAACGCGCCGCGATCGCCCGCGCCATGGCGCTCGACCCCGACATCCTCTTTCTCGACGAGCCCTCCGCGGGGCTCGACCCGATCACCTCCGCGGAGCTCGACGCGACCATCCTGCGACTCTCACGGAGCCTGGGCGTTACCTTCGTAATTGTCACCCACGAGTTGGCGAGCATCTACGCGATCGCCGATCGTGTCATCATGCTCGACGCCAAGCTCCACGGTATTCGGGCAGTCGGCTCGCCGGCGGAGCTGCGCGACCACTCCGAAGACCCCTGGGTCCATAAATTCTTTCACCGCGAGGCCGAATCCGCCGAGGCCGCGCCGTGAGCCAGGAGGCCCGATACTTCCGGGTCGGAGTCTTTGTCCTCGTGGGAGCGGCCCTCATTGTCGGGGGGCTCCTGGCGCTGGGCGGCGGCAAATTCCTGCGCGAATCGGTCACCTTCGAGACCGTGTTCGACGAGTCGGTCCAAGGGCTCGAAGTCGGATCCTCCGTCAAGTTTCGTGGCGCCATGCTCGGCCGCGTGTCGGCGATCGGGACGGTGAGTGAGTTCTACCCCGGCGAGGATCTGAGCCAGGACGAACAGCTACTGCGCGATCGGCTGATTCTAGTGCGATTTGAGATGAACTCGGAGAGCGGAACGGGTCCCGCCGATGTCTACGAGCGGGCCGCGCACGTCCGACAAATGATCAAGCGGGGACTGCGCCTGCGCATCACGCCACTCGGCATTACGGGCACGAGCTTCGTCGAGGCGGACTACGTCGACCCACAGACGAATCCGCCGATGAAGATCACCTGGGAACCAGAAGTGATCTACGTCCCCTCGACGCGCAGTACCCTGCGCAAGTTCTCTGCCGCCTTCGAGGACTTTTTGCAACGACTCGACCACCTCGAGGTCGAGGGCGTGGTCGACAACCTCGACGAGCTGCTGGCCCAGCTGCGCCGCGCGGTCGAGCAGCTCGATCTCCCGCGACTGGTCAACGAGGGCACCGCGACCCTGAACGAAATCGCCGCGGCGATGGAAGAGGTCCGAAGCGCAGTTGCCGCCGCAGACCTGGGCGGCCTGAGCGGGGACGCCCGAAACGCCCTGGAGGAAGCGGACCAGACCCTTGCGCGGCTGCGCCAGTCGATCGACGGCGGGAGCTATGACCTGGAGCTTGCCCTCGAGAATCTCCGGGTCACCACCGAGAATCTTCGCGACCTTTCGAACACGCTGCGCGAGCAGCCATCGCTCCTGTTGCGGAGCGCTCCGCCCAGCCCGTGAAGCGCCGAGCCCGAACCGTGTTGCACCCCACCCTCGCGCTCGTGCTGGCGCTCGCCACCGCGGCCGCGCTGGGCTGCAGCTTCAGCCAGAAGATGCCGGAGAAGCGGCGCTTCGTGCTGCGCGCCCAGCGCGTTGCAGAGCCCGGTCCCGGTTGCGATACGCGTCGTCTGACGGTGGGGCGGTTCCGCGTCGTGCCGTTATTCGAGCGCGAGGGATTCGTGTCCGTGCGCGGCGACCAGAAGTTCACGACGAGTTTCTTCGACGAATTCAAGCGACCGCCGGGCGTGATGCTCCGCGAGGTCGTGCTCGGTTGGCTCCGCGATGCCGGGCTCTTTATCGAGGTGCTCGAACCGGGCGACGCCCCGCTCGCCGACTGGGCGCTTCAGGGACGCGTCCTCAAGCTCTACGCCGATCTCCACCAAAGCGATGCGCCGGCGGCCGTCCTCGAAATTGATTTTGTCGTGTCCGACGCCACAACGGCGGAGCTGGTCTTGACGGGCAGCTACGGACAGGCGGTGCCCGCGCGCTCCGACAAGGCCGAGGCGATCGTCACCGCCTGGGAGCAGGCTCTCGCCACGATCCTGAACGGCTTCGAAGCCGACCTGCGCGAGTTCCTCGAGGCGGAGGGGCTTTGCGGTTGATCCGGCCTCGGTGGCCGGGCCCACCGCGCTGTCCTGCGGCTAGAAGTCGGCTGTGCACGAACCGAACAAGATGAAGCCCAAGCGCTCCTCCGCCGGGGTAAAGCCCGCGACGCTCCCCATCATCTGGCCCGTGTCCTGATCGATCACGATGCTCCAGGCGCGCCCGGTCTCGGCCCCCTGCAAAATCGTCTCGCCCTGCACCTGGTGGATGTTCTGAATCGCCGTGGTCTCGTTGCCGCCCGAGGGCCTGCGGCCGCTCAACGTCTTGCCCTTGAAGTCGACCTTGATGAAGTTCGGCACGTTGGCGTCTTCCAGCGTCACCGGTGTGCACTGGGGACCGACCATGCACTCGGCGATGTCGAAGGGCGCGCACAGCAGCGGCCGCGACCCATCGAAGTCGGCCGCCCAGCCGGGCCCGGAAAGACAAATCAACAAAATGGCGGCGAGGCTCGCGAGCGTCTTCATGATGCGTTCCACCCTAGTTGACCGTGTAGCCGCGACCTTCAAGGCAGGTACGGAAGGCGCGGTTGAACGAGTCGCGTGCCTGCTGCTGCTGCGCCGCTTGTTGGCGCTCCCAGTTTTCACGCTCCTGGTCCTGCCGGCGCCGCTGGTCGCTGCGCCGCATGCCCCCCATTAGACCCCCACCCGCGGCGCCCATCGCAGCGCCCTTTCCGGCGTTGCCGCCAATCGCTCCAATCGCGGCCCCGACTGCGGCGCCGCGCGCGGCGCCGCGCACGGCCCCGCCCTGGGTCGCCTCCTGTTGCGGCGGCGGCGAGCTGGGGCCTGGAGGGGCGAGCGGGTTGAAGCCGGTCTGCTGGGTCGCCCAGTTCTGGCACTCGGCCTGATCCTTCTGCTGCTGGGCGGCGTCCTGGCCCTTCTGGGGATAGATGAAGAGTTGCTGCGCCGTCGCGGCGGAACTCCAGAGCAATGCGCCAGCGCACATGAGCGCGAGGTGGGGGGATCGCATCCGTTTTCCTCCTGGCTGGGCAGCGCGGCTGCGGCAGTAGTCGACCCGCGCCGGGCCCCGCGGTGGGCGCTGGATGGTAACGGTACTTCTCGACGAGGCCAGAATCTCTTTACCGACCTGGGAGTCGCTCGCCCTGCCGGCGACGCCACCAGTAGAGCGGGACGCCGAGCGCGGCGGTGGCGAGACCGAAAGCCGCCTGCATCGGCGCGCGCCAGACCAGGAATCCCGCAGCCCCGAGGGTGAACGCGATGAAGAAACTGGGGATCCACGGATACAACGGAATGGGCACCCGCGCCGCACCTTCGCGATGGCGCAGGCGCATCGCCGCCGCCACGGTGAGCGCGGCGGAAAGGCTGAGCGTGAACCCGAGATAGCCCAGCAACTCGATCAGTCCGGCGAAACCCATCACCGCGACGGCGCATCCCACCTGCAAGCCGATCGCGGCAGCCGGGGTGTCTTGCCCGCGCGCAAAAAAGCGGGGCAGGTAGCCATCGAGCGCCATCTGGGCGTAAACGCGTGGGCCCGCCATCACCATGGCCGAGATGGAAGTGAGAAGCGCCAGGCACACGATCAGCACCACGCCGCGTTGGAGCCGCTCACCGCCCAGCGCTTCTGCTGCCACCGCACCGATCTCGGCGCGACCGGCCAGCTGTTCGACCGGCGCCGCGTACAAGAACACGGTGTTCAAGGCGAGGTAGAGGACGGCGACGACCGCCGCGGGAAGCCACAGGCAGCGCGAGAGGTTGCGGTCGGGATCGCGGAGCTCCCCGGCCAGGTAGACGGCGCCATTCCAGCCCGAGTAGGCGAACGAAACCCAGACCAGGGTGACCCCGAATGCCCCCAGGTCGAGGGCGGTGGTAGCGTGCGGCGGAACGCCGCGTTCCGCGATCGCGAAGCCCCCCCAGCCGATCAGAGCCACGAGGAGCACGAGCTTGAGTGCGACCACGGCGTTTTGCAGCCACGCACCGCCCCCCACCCGGACGCCGTGCGCCAGGCCCGCGGCGAGCACAGCAGCGGCGCCCCCGAAACCTTCGGGAAGAGCTCGGCCCAGAATCGATCCCAGATAGCGGTCGAAGACGAGCGCGGCCGCCGCGATCGGTGCAGTGAAGCCGGCGAGTAGGGAAATCCAGCCGGCGGTGCAGCCCCAAGCGGGATGCAGGGCCTCGGCCAAGAAGGTGTACTCCCCGCCAGAGCGGGGGATGCGCCGCGCCAGACCCCCGTAGCTGAGGGCGCCGCACAGGGCAACGCCGCCTCCCAGGGCCCAGGCGAGCAGCACCCAGCGCGGGTCGCCGAGATCGGCGAGAGCAAAGCCCGAGGTGGTGAACACCCCGGCGCCGATCATGTTGCCCATCACCAGGGCGGCGGCGCTCCAGGGTCCGATCTGGCGTCGTTCCCAGCTCATCGAACCATGGGACCAGGGTGATGTGAAGACGCGGCCGCCGCTAGGGGCGGCGGAAGCGCAGCATGTAGTTCTCGGCGAGCCCCGTGATCTCGATCTCCTCCTCGAGCCGAAAGCCCGCTGCTTCGATCTCCCGGGTGACAACGTCTTTTCCGGCGCGAACGTGGTCAAGCACCCAGGGGCGTGTCCGGCCGGGAAGACGCTCGAAGTCGATTACTACCAGCGTCCCACCGGGACGAATGGCCTCGCGCAAGCTCGCCAACGACGAACGGGGATATTCGAAGTGGTGGTAGGTGTCACAGACGAAGGCCAGATCGACCGAGGCCGGCGGCAGCTCGACCGAGCGTTCAGTCGCCTCGATGACCGCCACCGTCGGCAGCTCCTCGCGCTTGGCCCGCTCGCGAAGATGCGCCAAAAAATTGGGCGCGATATCGACGGCATAGACCCGGCCCTCGGCCTCCACCGCAGCGTCGAAAGACGCCAGGAAAAGGCCGGTCCCCGCCCCGACGTCGGCCACCGCCATCCCGGGCTCGAGGCCCAGCCCGGCGACAATCTCGCGGCGGGCGCGGTAGATCTCGCGCGACTCGCCTTCGAAGATCTCGGTGAACGCGTCGACGTCGAGCGCTTCGGAGACGAAGCGATCGTTGATGCCGGGGCGGACGCTGGCCTCAGGCGGCGCACCGCCCGTCGTCTTGGCGCTCGTCTCGTCGATCGTCCTGGGTTGTGCCGAGGTCTCGGTTTGTGCCGCGCTCTGCGAACACGCCCAGGCCAGTAGCGCGAGGGGGAGCCAGCGGAGTCGGGCGCTCACACGGGAACCCCATCCCGGGAGGAAGCGTCGTCCGCCGCGGCAAGCGCGCACCAGACGCGCTCGGGCGTGAGCGGCAGGTCCAGATGGGTCACGCCGCGCGGCCGCAGTGCATCGAGAACGGCGTTCACATAGCAGGCGGGCGCGGTGATCGTGCCCGCCTCGCCCACGCCTTTGGCGCCGAGGGGATTCACCGCGGTGGGCGTGCAGGTGCTCGCGAGCTCGATGCGGGGAAACCAACTCGCCCGCGGCAGCGGATAGTTCAGCAGCGTCCCGGTTTCGGGCTGGCCGTCTGCGTCGTATCGCATCCACTCGCCCATCGCCTGGCCGAGTCCCTGGATGATCCCGCCGAGGCGCTGGCCTTCGACGAGCATCGGGTTGATCTGAACCCCGCAATCGTCCACGGCCAGGTAGCGTTGCAGTTCGATCGCGCCGGTCTCGGGATCCACCTCAACCTGGCAGATGTGAACACTGTTGGGGAAGGTCATTCCTTGTGGCTCGAAGACGGCCAGGGCCTCGAGCCCGGGTTCCTCACCGGGAATCGGCACACTCCACACGTGGGCGGCGCGGGCTACCTCGCGAAACCCCAGGCTTCGGTCGGTGTCGTTCACGCGAAAACGACCTGCTTCGAATCCGACGCGGTCCGGTGTCACGTCGAGGTGATGGGCGGCAATGCGACCCGCTTTCTCGACCACCTTGTCGAGCGCCATCCAGAGCGCGGTCCCGCCCACCGTAGCGGCGCGCGATCCGTGGGTCCCGACACCGTGCGGGACGGCGTCGGTATCGCCGTGAACCACGACGACTTCGTCGAGATCGATGCCGAGACGGTCCGCCACCATCTGGGCAAAGATGGTGGCGGTCCCCTGACCGTGCGGGGAGACCCCGGTCAGCACCACGACGTTGCCCGAGGGTTCGACCCGTACCGCAGCGCTCTCCCAAAAGCCTGCAAAGCCCCGGGGATCGCCACCGGCGCTCGGTCCGAAGCTGCACACCTCCGTCGAGGCTGCGATCCCGATCCCGACGCAGCGGCCCGCCGCGTGGGCCTCGACCTGTGCCGCGCGGGCGGCCGCATAGTCGAAGCGCTCGAGGGCGAGGTCGAGAGTCGCCGCGTAGTCCCCGCTGTCGTACTGCAGGTGACCCGGCGTAGTGTAGGGAAAAGCGTCCTTCGGGATGAAGTTGCGGCGCCGGATCGCGGCGGGATCGAGACCCAGCCGGGAGGCGATGGCGTCCATGGCGCGCTCGACGATGTAGGTGGGCTCGACGCGGCCGACGCCGCGGTACGCATCGACGGCCATCGTATTCGTATAGACGCCGACGTAGCGCCAGGCCGCCGCGCGAATCGCGTAGCAACCGGTGGAGGAGGCGAGGTAGAGCCCGGGCAGGAGGCCCATGTTGCCGCCGGGGAACGCACCGACTTCTTGGGTCAGCGTCCCGCGCAGGGCCAGCACGCGCCCGTCGCGGTCGTAGGCGACCTCCACCTCCGCGCGTTGGCCGCGGCCGTGCGTGGTGCACAGCAGGTTCTCGCTGCGGCTCTCCGCCCAGCGCACCGGCCGCCCCTGCGAGCGCGCCAGCCAGGCAAGTGCGCACTCCTCGGAATACACCGAGGTCTTCGAGCCGAAGCCGCCGCCGACTTCGGGGGCGACCACGCGCACGCGGATCTCGGGCAGCCCGAGACAGAACGCGATCTCCTGCTTGACGACGTGCGGCACCTGGGTGGAAGTCCACAGGGTGAGCTTCTGCGCGCCTTCGTCCCAGGCCGCCGCGACGGCGCGTCCCTCGCGCGCCGCCGGGGCAACCCTCGGATGTTCGAGACGAAGCGAGACGGTGTCGTGCGCCTGGGCGAA
>CAZTOE010000207.1:0-8215 GCA_964615045.1 uncultured Spirochaetales bacterium | reverse complement strand
ATGGCGGAGTCCTACCTCAGGGACAAGAAGCGCGTGCTCGCGTGCGCCTGCCTGTGCGAGGGCGAGTACGGCGTCAGCGGCCTCTACCTGGGCGTGCCCTGCGTCCTGGGCGCTGACGGCGTCGAGCGGATCATCGAGCTCGAACTGGATGCCGACGAGCGCAAGGCCTTCGACGCGTCGGTCGAGCACGTGCGCTCGCTGGTGGACTCGATCGAGCTCCCGTCATGAACGTCCACGAATACCAGGCCAAGGAACTGCTGCGGGAATACGGGGTCCCCGTCCCCCAAGGCAAGCTCGCCATCACCCCGGCCGAAGCGGAAGCGGCGGCACGCGGACTGAATACCGGCGTCGTGGTTGTGAAGGCTCAGGTGCACGCGGGCGGCCGGGGCAAGGCGGGGGGCATCAAGGTCGCGAAGTCGCCGGCTGAGGCGAAGCGGCTGGCGAGCGAGATCCTCGGGATGACGTTGCGCACCCACCAGACCGGGCCCGAGGGCAAACTGGTGCGCAAGGTCTACGTCGAGTCGGGCTGCGACATCGATCGTGAGCTCTACCTCGGTCTGCTGCTTGACCGCGCCAGCGAGAGCCTCGCGATCATCGCCTCCACCGAGGGCGGCGTCGAGATCGAGGAAGTGGCGGCCAAGACTCCGGAGAAGATTCTCACCGTCCGCATCGACCCCGCTGCGGGGCTGCAACCCCACCACATTCGGCGGGTGGCCTTCGGGCTGGGGCTGGGCGAGTGGGTCGATCGCTTCGATGTGTTCCTGACCGGCCTGTATCGCCTCTTCGTGGATAAGGACGCCTCGCTCGCCGAGATCAATCCGCTCGTCATGACGAAAGGGGGCGAGCTCCTCGCCCTCGATTGCAAGCTCAACTTCGACGACAACGCGCTCTTCCGCCACGCGGCGATCGGCGCGTTGCGCGATCCCGACGAAGAGGACGCCCGCGAGCGGGAGGCCCACGATCTGGATCTCGCCTACGTCGGTCTGGACGGCGACATCGGTTGCCTGGTGAATGGCGCCGGTCTGGCGATGGCGACGCTCGACATGCTGCGGGTGGCCGGCGGTACCCCCGCGAACTTTTTGGACGTCGGCGGGGGAACCAACCAGGAGAAGGTGGCGGCAGCCTTCAAGTTGATCCTTCAGGATGAGAATGTGAGAGCGATCCTGGTCAATATCTTTGGCGGCATCGTGCGCTGTGATCTGGTCGCCGAAGGCGTCGTCGCGGCGGCGCAGGAGCTCGGCCTGAGCATCCCGCTGGTGGTCCGGCTCCAGGGCACGAACGCCGCTGAGGGCCGCCAGGTGCTCGAGTCCTCGGGGCTCGATATCGTTGCGGCGGAGACCTTCCGCGAGGCCGCGGAAGCCGCCGTTGCGGCGCGGGGAGCATGACCCATGGCGATCCTCTGCGATCGAAACACGAAGCTTCTGGTCCAGGGCATGGGCCGCATGGGCCGCTACCACGCGCAGCTCTCGGTCGACTACGGCACCCAGGTCGTGGGCGGTGTGGCACCCGGCAAGGGGGGCCAGACCCTCGATGGAATCCCGGTCTACGACACCGTGAGCGAGGCGGTGGCCGACACCGGGGCGAACGCGTCGGTGGTGTTCGTGCCGCCGCCGGGTGCGGCGGATGCGATTCTCGAGGCGGCGGACGCGGGCATCGAGCTCATCGCCTGCATCACCGAGGGCATCCCTGCCCTCGACATGATGCGGGCGAAGCGCGCGCTGCGGGGGACCAAGACGCGGCTGATCGGGCCGAACTGCCCCGGGATCGTGACACCGGAGCAGTGCCGCATCGGGATCATGCCCGCGCGCATCACGCGTCCGGGGCCGGTCGGGGTGATCTCGCGCTCGGGAACGCTCACCTACGAGGCGGTGGATCAGCTCTCGCGCCTGGGGATCGGCCAATCGAGCTGCGTCGGGATCGGCGGCGATCCCGTGATCGGGACCACGTTCGTCGACGCCCTGGCGCTCTTCGAGGCCGACCCGGACACACGCGCCGTCGTAATGATCGGCGAGATCGGCGGATCGGCCGAAGAGACCGCGGCAGCATTCGTCCAGAGCCAGATGAGCAAGCCGGTGGTCGCTTTCATCGCCGGGCAAAACGCGCCGCCGGGCAAGCGCATGGGGCATGCTGGCGCCATCATCGCCGGCGGTAAAGGCAAAGCCTCGGACAAGATCGCGGCGCTGGAAGCCGCCGGGGTCGCCGTCGCCGGCTCGCCGGCCGAGATCGGCGAGACGCTCGCGAAGCGCTGCCCGGAGCTCCGCGGCTGACGAGATCCGCGGCTCTGCCGCCGAGGGTTGGTGATGGGATTGGCCAAGAAAGTCGGGATGATCATCCATCCCGTAACCGATCTCGACGCGGCCGAGCGCTTCTATCGCGACGGCCTGGGGCTCGAGCCGAAGTTCCGTGACGGCGATCGATTTTGCGCCTTCGACCTGGGCGGGGTGACCGTGGCGCTCGCGGCGGGCGAAGAAGACCGCGCCGGCGCGACCGCGGTGTCCTTCAAGGTCGACGACATCGGAGCCGCCGTGCGCCAACTCTGTGACGCCGGCGCCACCGTGTTGCGCGAGGTCGAAGAGGGCCCCCACGAGTACCGCGCAGTCCTTCGCGACCCGGCCGGGAACGCCTTGATCATCTACGCGGGGAAATAGACCCGCCTCAGTGACGAGTCCGACAACTCCAAGCGTGTCGCCGCTAGCGGAAGTGCGGCATCACCTCTTCGGCGAAGAGTTGGAGGTGGTCGTTCATGCGCTCGGCGGGATAGCCGGGCGGCACGGTCCAGGTGTAGTAGCGTTCGATGCCGGTGGCCTCGACGTAGGCGCCGATCGCGTCGGTGGCTTGGGCGGGCGTCATCACTTGGAGCATCCCCGACGCGCGCAAGCTCGCCTCGTCGCTGATTTCCGGGAACGACGCCTGACCCGCGTCCTGAAGCCAGCGGTTGTAGTGCTCGAGCTGATAGACGATATGCGGTGCGAGGGTCTGAAACGTCTTGTCGGGTTCGCGGGAAACCACGAGCCAGAAATGCCCGCCGGCGAGACGACCTTTTCCGGCCGCTCCCAGCTCATCCCGGGTCTTGTGATAGAGCGCCGCGAGCTCGGTCATCTCGCCGGTTCCGATGTAGCCGTCTCCCAGGCGCGCGGCGCGGCGCGCTGCGGCCGGCGCGAAACCGCCCACCCAGATCGGAGGTCGCGGCTGCTGAACCGGGCGCGGTTCGAGCTTGGCCCCCCGGATCCGGTAGTAGCGCCCGTCGTAATCCACGCGCTCTCCGTCCCACAGCCGACGGATGATCTCGAGCCCCTCGTCGATGCGGCCGGCACGTTCCGTGGGCGATACGCCGAGACCCTCGAACTCCTGCCGCCGGTAGCCTACGCCCACACCGAGCTCGAAACGGCCATCGGAGAGGATGTCGACGGTTGCGCCGTCCTCCGCCACCCGCACCGCGTGATGGAGCGGCAACAACAAGACCGCCGTTCCGATGCGGATGCGTTCGGTGGCGGTCGCCACGGCGGCCGCCAGTGGCAGGATCGAGGGCGCGTGCCCGTCCTCGCAGAAGTGGTGTTCGGTCAACCACACGTCGTCGTAGCCGATCGACTCGCCCCAGCGGATCTGATCGAGAACTGACCGATAGAGTTCGGGGTAGGGGCGCCACCAGCGCGCGGGATTTCGAAACGCGTACCAGAGTCCAAAGCGGAGTTTTGCCACGCTACGCCTTCCGGCCGGGGTCCGCGTCCTCAACGAGCCGGATCCGCGTTCCGCCGATTTCGACCCAGTCTTCGCCGCAGGGCAAGCCGCGCTCGCGAGCGCGTTCGAGGGCGCTCTGTGGCCGAGCCGCTCTCGCCTCGATCTCCACAATCCCCTCGCCGCGCCCGAACGCGCTCGTGAGCGGCCGGAAGCGAATCGTGCTGCCCTCCAGGGCTAGCACGGTTTCGTCGACTGCTGCCGCCTGCGGCGCCGCCCCTAGAATCGCTCCCCAGCGAGCGGCCATCGCCTGCGGGTCGTCCGCCTCGATGGTGATCCCCACGAGTTCCACCACGGTGCCGGTGTGGACCTTGCCCTCCCAAGCGGGCCCTGCCCAATCCCAGCTTTCTGGCGGGTTCGATTGGTCGAGCGAGAGGATGGCACCGCCTACGTCCCGCGGATGGAGGTGGATCGTCGCGGTCCGCTTCGCCGCATGCTCCCAGACGATCCGAACGCCGAGCTCGTGCATGCGATTTCGATCGCGCGCGAGGTCGGGGGTCTGGACGATGGCCATGTAGCCCCCGTCGCCGCCCCGACGCTTCAGTTGCCGACCGGCGGGTGTATCGTCCCGGACTGGCGAGACCACCTCCAAGAAGGTGTCGCCCACCGGCAAGACCGCGTTGTGAAGCCCGAAGACCTCAATGTCCGGGTCGCGAAATCCCACCTCCAGGTCGAGCACGCGGCAGAGATCGTCGACGACCGGCTCCAGCTCTGCTGCCACCAAGGCCACTTGTCGAAGCCGCATCGCTTTCCTCCCACCCGAGACTGGTCGAATGATGTGCCAGGGAGCGGGTTCGAGCCAGCGCTCCGACGAATTTCGCTTTTCCCGAGACGGGTTGCCGATCGGGCTGCGCGCCGCCGAAGCTCAAGTGCACGCTCGCCGCCGCCGATACGGGGACATGTTTCAGGAGCGTCTGCGACCGCTCGAGATCGCCGAGGGCCGCGTGGCTGCCGCGCGCCTGTCGCTCAATGCCCCGATCGTGTCGACGCTCGAGCTGGCCACCGGCCCTGCACGTGCCGCCATCGTAATGGTTCACGAGGAGGGCGAACAACGGGCTGTGGTCGTGGTGCGCTCGATCTCGCGGGATCGCGTAGTGCAGTATCAGCTGGTAGGAGAGGACTTTCGCAACTCCCCGGAGCTGGCCATCGACGCAGCCCTGTCGTTTGCCGAAAGCATGGGTTTCCTCTTCGACGACGAGGTTGTCGCGGGCCAGAGCGAGGCCGTCCGGGAGCGCGCCTTCCAATCGCTTCGCGAGCTCCTGGCGCCCCCTCGCGCGGGGGAGGCCGTGGACGAGTTGGAGCTCGAGGAGGCCGAGATTCTGCTGGACGCTGAGGCGCCCGAGTTGGCCGAGGCGCGCGAGCCCGAAGAACCCGGGGCGCCCGGGCCCCGTCCGCTGCTCGCCACCCTGACCAAATTCCGCGGTTCCCGTGCGGAGGCTGAACCCCGCTTGCGCTCCGCGGGTTCGGCTCCCTCGCTGCTCGCGGAAACGACAGCGCCCGGGAATATCACGCTGGGACGCGTGCGGCCCCGCCGCCAGGCAGCCACCGAGTCCTCTGCCATCGCGCCGCTCCTGCGGCTGCTCGCATCGTTTTGACCGCTCCGGTGAGGGAGGAAGGGATATGTTCAAGCTGACTCGAGGGGTCGTTTCCCGAGGTAAAAGCTGGCCGGGCCGATGGGTCGTGGCGTGGCTCGCCTGCTCGGCGATCGGCTGTGTTTCGGCGTCGCCCCCTCCGGGCGCGGCGCAGGACGAGGCTTCGCTTCAACAGCGCAAGGCCTCGATGGCCTACGATATGGGCGTGGCGCACCTGAAAGAGGGCCGCACGCCGCAGGCGATCGGGTCGCTTCTTTCGGCCTCAAAGCTCGAGCCCGACAACGCCACGATCCAGCTGGCGCTGGGCGAGGCCTACCGTCGCGAAGGTCGCATGGAGGAAGCCGAGCGCCATCTCGAGCGCTCGGTCGATCTCAACCCCAAGCTTCAGCGGGCGCGGCTCAGTCTTTCGGCGCTCTATATGCAACTCGAGCGCTACGAGGAGGCGCGCGAACAAGCCGCCGTGCTGGTCGACGACGCGACTTTCCCCTGGCCCTGGCAGGCGCTCACCAACCTCGGCTGGGCGGAGTACAAGCTCGGCGAGACCGAGAAGGCCCGCCAACACTTCCAACTTGCCCTCGATTACCGAAATGACTACTGGCGCGCTCGGCTAAACCTCGGCATTGTGGCGGCAGATCAAGAACGACTCCGCGATGCCTTGACTCAGTTCGAGCAGGTGCTCGCGGAGAGTCCTGGGCCCTTCGCGGAAGCGGAGGTGCATTATCGGCTCGCCGAGCTTTACTTACAGCTCGGACACCGCGAACAGGCGATCGTGCACCTGACCGAGGCCACGAATCGCCGCCCGAGTGGAGAATGGGGCGAGCGCAGCGCCGACACTCTGAAGCAGCTCAAGTGACGACCGGCGCGGACGTCACCGAAGGCACCGCGTCGATCGGGCGCTATTTGGCTCGCGAACGCGAGTTGCGTGGCATTAGCCTCGACGAGCTCTGCGAGATTACGCGCCTTCCGAGGCGCTCCCTCGAGCGGCTCGAGGCGGGCGCCTACGACCTCAGCCCCGATGGTTTCGCGCGTGGCTTCGTGCGGACCGTTGCTCTTGCCCTGGGCTTGCGTCCCCAGGATACCCTCGCCCGGATGCTCCCCGAGGCCGACACCCGGGCCCGCGAGGCGAGTGCGCGGCGCCGCATGCCGACATGGCGCACCTGCGTGTGGGTGGTGGCATCTGTGGTCGCCTGTGTGGCGATCGTCCTCGGCGCTCGGCGGTTTCTGCTCAGGCCCGCCCAGCCCGCACCCGTAGTCTATCGACTCGATGCGGTCCGGGAACTCTGGCTCGAAACGGCGCAGACCGAGCGCATCGTCTCCGAGGTCGAGCGCCTCGATCCCGAGGCGCCGAGCGCGGGCCCGCCTCAACTCGCTCACGAGCCCGCGGTGGAGACCCAAAGCTCGGCCGCCCACTGAGGGTGGTGACGCTCCACACGCAGGCCCTCGTGTTGCGGGTTCGCGCCTTTGGCGAGTCCGATCGGATCGTGCATCTGCTCACCCCCGAGTGGGGCCGCGTGACGGTGATTGCAAAGGGCGCACGCCGCAGCCGAAAGCGCTTTCCCGGGACCCTGGACCTCTTCAACCAGCTCGCGGTCCACCTCGAACGCCGTCGGCCCCAGCACATGCCGCGCCTCGAAGCGGGGCGACTTCTCGAGCCGTTTCCGGCGCTGCGAGCGCATCCCGCTCGCTTCGCGTTGGCGTGTTACCTGGTCGAGCTGCTCGACCGGTTGGCCACCGAAGCCGCTGCGGGGGGGCTCTACCGGGTTGCGGTCGAGTCCCTGCATGCGACGGCGCGCCTCGAGCCGCACGCGCGACTGCAGACGCTGCTCGAGCTCCGGCTTTTAGACGCCTTGGGCCTGCGACCCGAACTCCGCCGCTGCGTGCGCTGCGGGCGTGAAGTCGCGGGCACGGCGCTCGTCTTCCACATCGGAGAAGGGGGACCGCTGTGCGCGAGCTGCGAGACGCCCGAAACGGGCGCCGCGCTCCGCATCCATCTGGGAACCCTGCGCGCCTTGGAGCACGGCCTCGCGCTGCCGCTGGAACGCCTCGACCGCCTGCGTCTCGTTGGCACTTCTCTCGCCGAGGCGCGGGCGCTGCTCGCTCGTTTCCAACGCTTTCACGTAGGCGTCGAATGCCGCAGCGAGCGGTTCCTGTCGCAAACGCTCCGTGAAAGCCGGCTTGAAACGCCTTAGAGGCTGGGCAACCCTTCGCCGCCTTTGCGCGCAACCCGGGACACTGCCCCGGCGACACCCGAAACCCGGAGCCCATTCGTATGAGCAGCGCCGAAGCGCAAGATCCCGCCGCCCGAGCCGGCCATCAACCGTCGATGGATGCACTCGTCTCGCTGTGTGCGCGCCGCGGGTTCATCTGGCAGTCGAGCGAGATTTATGGAGGGATCAACGGGTTTTGGGATTACGGTCCTCTGGGTGTCGAGCTCAAGAACCGTCTCAAGGCGCGGTGGTGGCAGAAGGTGGTGCGGGAGCGCGAGGACGTCGAAGGCCTCGATAGCTCGATCATCGCCCACCCCCGCACGTGGGAAGCCTCGGGTCACGTCGAACACTTCAGCGACCCCATGGTGGATTGCCGAACCTGTAAACGCCGCTTCCGGGCGGACCAGCTCGAAGGACCGTGTCCGGAGGCCCCCAAGAAGCGTACGCTTCGCGAGTGCGATCTCACCGAGGCTCGCGATTTCAACCTGATGTTGAGCACCTCGATCGGAGCCTCCCAAGACGCCGCGAGCACGGCCTTTCTGCGGGCCGAGACCTGTCAGTCGATTTTTCTCGACTTCAAGCGGGTTCGCGAGAGCGCGCGTCAGAAGCTCCCTTTCGGCATCGCGCAGATCGGCAAGGCCTTCCGCAACGAGATCAACCCGCGCAACTTCACCTTCCGCT
>CAZTOE010000206.1:0-8247 GCA_964615045.1 uncultured Spirochaetales bacterium | reverse complement strand
GGGCGGCGTGGTCGGCAACACCCTCGACAAGGGAGCCGGTTACACGCCCTATTTCGACCACTTCGGCATGAGCTGTGGGCTTGAAGTGGTGCTGGGGGATGGGCGCGTGCTGCGTACAGCCGACGGCGCACTTCCGGGCGCCCAGACTTGGCACATCAGCAAGTACGGCTACGGACCCTTTCTCGATGGGCTCTTCGTACAATCCAATTTCGGCATCGTCACCCGTCTTGGCGTGTGGCTGATGCCTCGCCCACCCGCGATCCGCAGCTTCTTCTTTCTCTATCCCGAGGACGAAGACCTCGCCGAGATCATGGAGCGGGTGCGCCCCCTCAAACAGAACAATACGGTGCCGAGCCTGATCAAGGTCACGAGCGACCTCTACGGCCTGGGCTCCGCCCAACCTTACCCCACCGCGCGCAGCGGCGGGGTGACCCCGCTCCCCGACGCGGTGCGGCGCGCGTTACGGGAAGAGGCCGGATTGGGCGCCTGGTGTGTCTCGGGGGCCTTTTACGGGGCCAGTGACGAGATCCTGCGTCCACTCGCCGAGCGCCTGGTCTCCCACTTCAAGGGCGCCCGGTATGTCTCCCACGAAGAGGCGTTCGAGAACCCGATACACCGCATCCACATCGACACCTTCTCCGGGCGTCCGACGCGCAGTGAGCTCGGGCTCCTCCAGTGGCGGCCTGGAGGCGGCGCGGTGTGGTTTCTTCCGGCCACACCCGTGATTGGCGAGATCGCAAACGTGCACCAAGCCCTCTCTCGAAGCGTGCTTCGGGAGCACGGCTTCGAGTACATCGTGGAGTTCGTGTGCGGGCCCCGGGTGAGCCGCGCCCTCCACCTCATCGTGTTTGATCGCCGCGATCCGGAGGAAACCCGGCGGGTTGTGGCCTGCTACCGCGCCCTATCGGCGGCCTACGCCGAGACGGGCTACCCGGTCTCGCGGGCGCCGCTCGATTTCCAGGCCGAGGCGATGGAGCGTCTCGAGGTGTTCCCCGAGGTGTGCAGCGACCTGAAGCGCATTCTGGATCCCAACGGCATCTTGGCGCCCGGCCGCTACGGCATCGACTGAGAAGGAGAGAACGATGGGTGCAGGGGAGAATCTGGCGATGTGGGACGAGCACATCCGCGGCGAGTTCATGGAGCGCGATGTTGACCTGTCGCTCTCGACGATGGTCGACGACGCCTCGGTGCTCACGGTCCCGACCGGTTGGGGTGGTGCGGGCAAGGAGGCGCTGCGCCCGCTCTATCGCGACGAATTCATCCCGTCGATTCCGCCGAGCTGGACGCACACCACGACCCACCGCATCGCCACCGACGACTGCGTGGTCGAGGAGGCTCGGATCCACCTCGAGCACACGCAGCGGATGGATTGGTTTCTCCCGGGCGTGGAGCCCACGGGGAAGACGATTGAATTCGACATCGTACTGATCGTGGATTTTCGCGACGGCAAGATGGCCGCAGAACGCATCTACTGGGACCAGGCTACGGTGCTGCGACAGGTCGGTCTGCTCTAAACTTTCTGCCGGAGCTGCATCGAGCGCCTGCGGGGGCTCGGCGCCGCAATCCGAGGGTCGTGAGCGCCAAGGCGACTGGCAGCGCACCCGTCGGCTCGGGCAAATCGATGTTCTCCGAGACGGATACGCTGTAGAAATCCGCGAAACGCTGGCCCGTCTCGAACTCCGCGTCCGGATCGATGCTGATGATCGAGTCGATCAGCGCCTCCGCGTAGGCGTTGTCACTGTCCCCTGGGAGTCCGAGAGGCCGCGCCGCGGCCGCGCTCGCCACTATCTGAAACGAATGAACCACTTCTTCCTCCTACCGGAAACCACGGGGCCGGTGCGCATGGTGCCCATGTCCCGCTGAACTTTCAGGGCACCAATCCGAACTACGAGGCCAACCTCTTCACCTCCATTCAGCGCAGTGACGCGATCGGGGCGAGTTGTTGCATCCGAATGACAGCCGTCGGCGGCGCGCCGACCCAGACGTGCATGATGCCACCCGCGAGCTGCCCCTTCTTCGTCGACGCCGTAGAGGGCGCAGCGATGTTGGTCCCGGCGCTCAGCGAGAATCGGGCGTGCCAGCGAACGCTGCCATCCACACCAGCAGTGAGCCGGGAGATGACCTTCTCGAGATTGCCCGCCCGTTCTCAAGTGATTGCGCCGCTTTCGGCATGATCACGGTCGGAGCCCGCGGAGCGAAGAAAGAGGGCTCCACCCTCACAGACCGCCGAGCTCCAGGGCTCCCAAGGTCACTGGGCGCCCCGAATCGGGCCTTGCTATCGAGGTCGACAGATGAAAAGCCAATCTACTCTCCCAAAATGTGATTCTGGGCCAGCCCAATTCACATCCAATTGGGTAACTTTTCAGGATCAGGCCGGCTCCGAGCGGCTAACACAGGTCGTTGCAGCCATTGATCGCCTGGGAGGAGCAGCTATGGCTCGATCACTCGGAGAGCGCTACGGCGGCGCCGCGCTCATCACGGGCGCCTCTAGCGGGATCGGCGAGGCATTCGCGCGGCTTGTCGCGGCGGGCGGTACCGACGTGATCCTCGTGGCGCGGCGTGCCGACAAGCTCAAGGCGATCGCGGAAGAGCTGGAGGCGCGGCACGCCGTGCGCGCGACGGTGTTCGCGCACGACCTGACGGCGCCGGGTGCCGCCCGCCGACTGCGGGCAGCCGTCGCCGACGCCGGCCTGCAAGTGGGCGTATTGATCAACAACGCGGGGATCGGCGGGTACGGGGATTTCGCGGATCAGGATGGCGAGCTGCACGAAGCCATGCTGCAGCTGAACTGCAAGATCCCGCTGGCACTGACCAAGGCATTCCTGGCGTCGATGATCGAGCGCCGTCAAGGTGCCATCATCTTTGTCGGCAGCATGACCAGCTATCAGCCGACGCCCTACCTCGCGCTGTATGGTGCGAGCAAGGCCTTTGTGCTCAGTCTGGGCGAGGCACTTTGGGCTGAGCTGCGGCCGGCCGGGCTCGATGTGCTCGCCTTGTGCCCCGGACACGTCGAGACCGAGTTTGGCGCCATCGCCAATGACGCGAACCTCCGCAAACCCGGAACCCACCTGAGTGCGCAACAGGTCGCCCGGATCGGCCTCAACGCGCTCGGCAAAACCCCGTCGATCGTTCCGGGCGTGTGGAACAAGTTGCTCATTTCGGCGAACCGACTGGTGCCGCGCCGAACCGTCGCTGCGCTGGCCGCGCGGATCAGCGCCCCGCGTCGGGTGGGGGATGACTGAGCACGGTGACCCCTTCTCGCGCGACCTCACGCGCATGTTGGTGACCTTTGGTGCGGTCACGCTCATCGACTGGGTGGTGCTGTCGATCTTTTCGGGAGAGCTGCGCTTCTGGTTCCCCGTGTGGTTCGATCCGCAATGGTCAACCCGCCCGGAGCCTTGGGTGACCTATTCACAGTCCTATCTTTCCGGTGTCCTCTTCCTCCCCCTCCTCACCTGGATCGTGGATCGCGACTTGCTGCGCGCTTGTGGCAAGGGGCTTCGCATCGCCTACTGGGCAACCCTGACCGCTGGGCTCGCCTTCATCGTTTGGTGGAAGGGCGGTCTGATGGTCGAGCACGGAAAGCAGCGAGAGGCGGTCGCCTGGCTCGGCCTAACCGCGATTCTGTTCTGCGCCGTCTGGGCAGCCCAGGAACTCCCCGCGCGTCTCGCCGCCTTGCCCCGCCGCGAGCTTCTCCGGCGCCTCCTGCTCAGCCTGGGTGGCTTTTTTCTCGTCCTGGCGGTTGCGGATCCCCTCTTGCAGGTCGGGGTGCACGGGCTCGATTGGTCCGTGGACCTATTCATCGAAGTCGCGTTCTTCGTCCCGGTCGGCGTGGCCGCGCTTGCGCTGGCTCAGCGCCTGCGGTCGGTCGCGCCCAACCATTCATGAACGCGCTGACCTTCAATCTGAACATGGCACGTCTGGCCACCGCCAAGCTACTCGGCGCCGTCTCGAGACGCGGCCACTTGAGCCGGCTCGGCCCAGTGGCCCTGGTGGAGGTGCCAGAGCCGACTTTGCCCGCCGAAGACTGGGTGCTCATCGCAACGCGCAGGGCCGGTATCTGCGGTAGCGACGTCAAGCAAGTGTTCCTCGACGGCTCCCGTGACAACCCACTGACTTCGCTCATTTCGTTTCCCCACATCATGGGTCACGAGATTGCCGGCCAGGTCGCCCAAGTAGGATCCCGTGTGGGCACCCTGCGAGGAGGCGACCGGGTGGCGGTGTTCCCCTGGTTGACCTGTGTTGCGCGGGGGTTGCCGCTGTGCGCCTCATGCCGGACTGGTGACCTTCCCATGTGCGCAAACTTCACCAAGGGGCCGTTGGGAACAGGTATGCATCTGGGAACCTCCAACCGGGTGGGCGGCGGCTTCGCACCCCTTCTGGCGGCTCACGAGTCCATGTGTTTCCGGATCCCGGACCACGTGTCGTTTGACGACGCAGCCCTCGCGGACCCGTTTAGCGTGGCAATGCGCGCCACCCTCGAACTCGCTCCCGAGCCCGGTGCGCGAGTCCTGGTATTCGGTTGTGGAGCGATTGGTCTCGTCGTTGTCCAGATCCTCAGGCGCCTGTTCCGCGGCGTCACCATTCTCGCGGTCGACCTCCACGAGCATCTCGCCGACCTCGCCCGTCGCTTTGGTGCAAATGAGTTCTGGTGCGCTCGGGGCGTCGAGGTGGTGGAACACGTCGCCAAACTCGTCGGCGCCGAGCCGCTCTGGCCATGGGCCGATGAACCGTGGCTCCTGGACGGCGTGGACGCGGTGGTCGACACGGTGGGATCGGCCGAGACCCTCGCGACCGCCCTGCGGGTCGTCCGCCCACGTGGGAAGGTGATTGTTACTGGCGTTGCCACCCCGTCGCGCTTTGAGTGGACTCCGCTGTATTTTAAAGAGGTGTCGATGCGGGGCTCGAACGGCTGCGGCATCGAGACCTTCGAAGGCATGCGCAAGCATTGCTTCGCGCACTACCTGGACTTGCTTGATGCGAACCGAATCGACCCCGCACCCCTAGTCACGCACCGCTTCCCGCTCGCGCAATATGTCGAGGCGTTCATGGTCGCGCGAGACAAGGAGCGTCACCGCTCCATCAAGGTGATGTTCGAGATGCCATCCTAGGAGATCGAGCGGATCGCAGGACCGGATGCAGGTACAAGAGGGGATCGATCAGCACTTGGGCCGGCTTTTGGCCAAGTGCACAGATGCCGTCGCGGCGAGGGCTCGGAGCGTAACACTTTTGGTGTTGCTCGTGACGATTCCCCTCGGCGCATATGCGGTGCTCGAGCTCGGTATCACCACCGATAGTATCAGTCTCGCCGGGAAGGGCTTGCCCTCTCGCGCCAAGCACGACGCATTCGCCGCTCTTTTCCCCAATCTAGAGCGGGCGCTTTTTGTCGACGTCGACGCCGATAACCCGGAGTTGGCTCGGGAGTCGGCACAGGCGCTCGCGGAGCGGCTGCGCGTGCGTCCCGATGCCTTCGCGGACGTCTATCTCCCGGGCGAGGGTGCGTTTTTTGAGAAGAACGGATTGCTCTACCTGAGCGTCGAAGAGATCGAGCAATTCGCCGACAAAGTGGCAGAGGTGGAGCCCTTCCTCGGAGAGCTGGAACGAGACCAGAGCCTCACGAATGCGCTGTCTCTGATTCGGCAGGGCCTTGCGCGGGTCCGAGAGGAAGGGCGCGGATCGGCCCCGTGGTCGACCCTGCTCGACCGGGTCGGTCGGGCAACGCTGCGGGTCTACGACGAGTACCCGCTCGCGATTTCATGGGAAGAGGCGCTCTTCGCGCGGTCGGCGAGCGACGCGAACCGGCGCGTCGTCATCGTCGCTCATCCGATCCTCGACTTTGGCCACGTGCTCTCGGCGCGGCGCCCGCTCCGCGCAATCGAGGACGCGGCGGAGGCGCTCCAGCTCTCTCCTGAGCGCGGCGTAAGAGTGCGAGTCACGGGGAACCCCGCACTCAACCACGAAGAGATGATCGGAATTGCTTGGGACCTCGGGTTCGCTGGCGTGGTTTGTGCAGTCCTCATCGCCTTGGTCCTGGTGGTGGCATTCGGTTCAATCCGTTTGATGGGTGCCTCTCTCCTGACGCTGTTCATCGGGCTGATCTGGACGGCGGCCTTCGCCACCGCGACAGTGGGTCATCTCAACCTCATTTCGATGGCGTTCGGCATCCTGTTTGTCGGGCTGGGAGTCGACTTCTGCATCCACCTGGGGATGCGATATGCGGAACTACTGCGGCGCGGAGATGGGCACGAGGTCGCGTTGCGAGGAGCGGTCGAGAGTATCGGAGGCTCGCTCGTGCTTTGCACAGTCACGAGCGCGATCGGCTTTCTGGTGTTCGTCCCGACCAACTATACAGGCGTGGCCGAGCTGGGCCTGATCGCGGGCGGCGGGATCGTGGTGATCTTGATCCTCACCTTCACGCTGTTTCCGGCGCTCCTCACGGACGGGTTGCGCATCGATCCGCGACGGGAGCTGCGCCGCGAGGTCACCTTCAAACTGAGTTGGTGGCGACAGGTGGAAGAACGTCCCGCGCTCGTCCGCGGCGTGGCCCTCGCGCTGTGGGTGGCCGCCCTTGCCCTGCTTCCCCGTGTGCGCTTCGAGGCCAGCGCCGTCGATATCCGCAATCCCGGCACCGTTTCCGTGCAGGCTTTCAACGATCTCCTTGCCCAATCGGGGCGCGCATCACCCTGGTACATCGATGCCGTGGCGCCCGACCTCGAGACCGCAGACGCGCTGGCCCGCCGTCTCCAGGAGCTCGAGGTCGTGAAGAGCGCCGTGACCTTGGACGACTACGTCCCGCGAGATCAACAAGAGAAACTCGAAATCATGGCTGACGTCGCGCTGTTGCTGCCGCCCCCGCGAGCACCCACAGACCGGGACGCCGTGGGGTCGACCACGGCCGAGCGCGTCGCGTCGCTTCGTGCACTGCACACCCTCCTCGGGGAGCCGTGGGTCGACAGAGTCGACGCAGAGTTCGCGACGAGCGTGAAAAGCCTGCGCGATCGGCTCGGCGCATTCCTGGAGCGCCTCGACCGCGAAGGAAATCAAGAACGTGCACTCGCTACGCTCGAGGAAGTGTTGTTGGGCTGCCTGCCGACCCAGCTCCGCCGCCTACGTGAATCGCTCTCCGCCACCCCAATCGAGCTCGGCGAGCTCCCCTCCGACCTCAGGTCGCGCATGGTCGCCCCGGACGGACAGGCGCGCATCCAGATCTTTCCGCGCGACACGCTGCAATCCGAAGAACAGATGCGGCGTTTCGTCGCGCAGGTGCAGGAGATCGCACCCAATGCCAGCGGGATTCTCGTCAACCTGGTCGAGTTCGGCCGCGCTTGTCGCGAAGCCTTTCTCCAGGCGCTCGTGACCGCAGTAACGCTGATCGCGCTGCTCCTTCTTGTGTTGTGGCGCAGCGCCCGAGAGACGTTGATGGTGCTGGCGCCGTTGGTGATGGCATCAACGTTGGTCGTAGCGGCGATGGTATTGACGGGTGTTTCGTTCAATTTCGTCAACCTCCTCGTGGTTCCCCTTCTCTTTGGGATCGGCGTCGACAGTGGCATCCACCTAGTGCAGCGGGCCCGCGAGCTCGGGAGGACGGACCTGTTCGAGACAACCACCGCCCGGGCGATCTTCTACAGCGCCCTCACTACCACCATGAGCTTTGGCAGCCTGGCGTTGTCCTCACACCGGGGACTCCAGAGCTTGGGAATTGTGCTGGTATACGGAATGACCTTGGCGGTGGTGTGCAACCTCGTGGTGCTTCCCGCGTTGCTGTCATGGCGAAGCGAAAGTTGAGGACCGACGAATCGGTAACGCCAGACTGTGTCGGACTGCTATGTCAAGCCCGGAACAAGGAGGCCCGGTACGCGAGTGGCGCGAGTATTCCGCGGTTCCTCCGCAGCCCTCAATTCCGAGCGTGAACCCGCACTTGTCACGTGCACTCGAGTGTTTCCACCTGAAAAAGGCCTCGGGCCAAAAAACGCGTGTTTTGGCGATTGCGACGGCTGGGCGCCACACCGTTGCCACCGCAACCAAAGGCAGCCGATGGCGACGCCCAGGAGTGCGGCAGCGGTTGGTTCGGGCACGGCCGTGATGATTACGTCCGGCGAGTCAGCCTCGAGCGTGATCGTGTGCGTACTCGCGCCCCGATAGAGCGCCATCGAGTCTGGACCGATCGCGCTGCCGGACGAACCGACGGTCCGCACGGCTTGGTACGTCTGGGTGCTCAACGGGGAGATCGTCGTGAGCGGTTGGATG
>CAZTOE010000205.1:0-8264 GCA_964615045.1 uncultured Spirochaetales bacterium | reverse complement strand
GCCCAAAGTCGTAGAGGCGGTGGCGAGCGAACACCGCGGTCTGATCCTCGTGACCGGGACCACCGGATCGGGGAAGTCGACCACCTTGGCCGCGATGCTCGAGCACATCAACGCGACGCGAACCTGTCACATCATGACGATCGAGGATCCGATCGAATTCTTGATCCGGGACCGGCGTTCAATCGTCAATCAGCGCGAGATCGGTGTCGACACCCAGAACTTCGCCAACGCGCTGCGGGCGGCGCTGCGCCAGGACCCCGATGTGATTCTGGTCGGTGAGATGCGCGACTTCGAGACCATCGAGACCGCCATCACCGCTGCTGAAACGGGCCATCTGGTGCTTTCGACCCTCCACACGCTCGATGCCACCGAGACGATCAACCGCATCATCTCAGTCTTCCCGCCCTATCAACAGAAGCAGGTGCGGTTGCAGCTCTCATCGATTCTCAAGGCCGTAGTCTCGCAGCGGCTGGTTCCCAAGGCCGACGGCAAGGGGCGGGTGCCCGCTCTGGAGGTTATGGTCTCCACCGCACGGGTGCGGGAGTGCGTAGCTGACAAGGACCGCACCAAGGAACTCCACGACGCAATCGCGAAAGGCTTCACGACCTACGGGATGCAGACCTTCGACCAGTCGCTGATGCAATTGGTGAAGCAAGATCTCGTGACCTACGAAGAAGCGCTGAAGCATGTCTCGAACCCCGACGACTTTGCGCTTCGCTTCCGGGGTATCGCTTCGACTTCGGACGGGACCTGGGACGACTTCGACAAAGACTCCCAGGACGGCGGCGAAGCCAAGCCCGATCCGCCCGCCTCGCAACCGAGACAACCGGACCTCGATATCGAGCGCTTCTAGAGCCGCCGCCGGGTCGCTGCGCCACCCCAAAGCCGACGTGCGAAAACTCCGGTGGCAGAATCTCGGGTCCGGCGATCCCCGTGGGGCAGCGCTCCGAATTTCCGCTACGTTCCGGACTCCAGCACTGGGGGTGCCGAGTCCGCCGTGTCACTAGCGAGCCGCGAAATCCGAAGCCGTTTCCTGCGTTTCTTCGAGGAGCGTGGCCACCGGGTCGTGCCGAGTGCTTCGCTGGTCCCGGAAGCCGACCCGACGCTGCTGTTTACCAACGCGGGGATGGTCCCGTTCAAACGCGTCTTCCTCGGCGATGAGCAGCGCGACTACGTGCGTGCCACCTCGGCGCAGAAATGCATGCGCGTTTCGGGAAAACACAACGATCTCGAGAACGTGGGCCGCACGCCGCGCCACCACACCTTTTTCGAGATGCTCGGAAATTTCTCCTTCGGCGACTACTTCAAGGCCGAGGCGATCGAGTACGCCTGGCAATTCGTGACGCGGGAGCTCGCGATTTCTCCTGAGAACCTCGTGGTGAGCGTCTTTCGCGACGACGACGAGGCTTACGAGCTCTGGAATCGCAAGATCGGACTCCCGCCGGAGAAGATCTTTCGCCTCGACGAGAAGGAGAATTTCTGGGCGATGGGAGACACCGGGCCGTGTGGACCTTGCTCGGAGATCCACTACGACTACGGGCCGGTGCCCGGCTTCGACCGCGATGATCCCTCTTCCGAGAGCGGGCGTTTCCTCGAGATCTGGAATCTCGTCTTCATGCAATTCAATCGCGACGCGACGGGGACCATGACGCCACTTCCCAAGCCCTGCGTCGACACCGGCGCGGGTCTCGAGCGCGTCGCGGCGGTGCTCCAGGGCGTGCGCTCCAACTACGAAACCGACCTGTTCGCCGGCATCCTCGCCTCGGCGCAACAGCTGTCGGGGGTTCGGCTCGGCACCGATCCCGAGCGCGACACGTCGCTGCGCGTGGTTGCCGATCATGCGAGGGCGGTGAGCTTCCTCCTCGCCGACGGCGTCCTGCCCTCGAACGAGGGGCGCGGGTACGTGTTGCGCCGGATCTTGCGCCGCGCCGCCCGACACGGCGTTCTCCTCGGCATTGAGGAGCCCTTTCTCCACCGCGTCTCGGCGGCGGTCGTGGAGGAGATGGGCGAGGCGTATCCCGAACTCGTCGAGCGCCGCGAGTACATCGCCGACCGGATCCGCCGCGAGGAGGAACGTTTCCTCGAGACGCTTTCCAAGGGACTCGCTCTTCTCGAGGACGCCGTCCACCAAGCCAGGTCGGAAGGCATCGCGACCCTCGCCGGCGACGTCGTGTTTCGCTTGTACGACACCTTCGGCTTCCCGGTCGACCTCACCGAGGACATCTTGCGCGGCGAGGGGATGGATTTCGACCAACCCGGGTTTGACGCGGCGATGGAAGTGCAACGCGCGCGGGCGCGGGCGGCCTGGAAGGGCAGCGGTGACGCAGCGGTGGCGCCGCTCTACGGGCAGTTCGCCACCGACTTTGACATCGGGTTCTGCGGCTATGAGACCCTCACCGCGACTTCTCGCATCCTCGGGCTGCTCGCCAATGGGCGCGGGGTTTCCGAAGCGCTCAGCGGTGACGCCGTCGAGGTGATCGTCGAAGAGACTCCCTTCTATCCCGAAAGCGGCGGCCAGGTCGGGGACGCGGGTACCATCGAAACGGCCACGGGTCGCGTCGCCGTCGAAGATACCCAGCGTCCCGTCGACGGACTGATCGTGCACCGCGGAAAGGTGGTGAGCGGCGCGATCCACACCGATCAGGGCGCCGATCTCGCGGTCGATCCGCAACGCCGGGCGGGCGCCGTCCGACACCATTCCGGGACCCACCTGTTGCACGCGGCGCTTCGGGAAGTGTTGGGTCCAACCGCGACCCAGCGCGGTTCACTCGTGACCCCGGGTCGCCTGCGTTTCGACTTCAGTCACGATGCGCCCGTCAGCCGCGAGGAACTCGAACGGATTGAGGACCTCGCCAACGATTGGATCTTTGCGAACGCTCCGGCCCGGGTGGAGACCCTCCCGTACCGGGAGGCTCTCGAGGCGGGCGCGATCGCGATGTTCGGCGAGAAATACGGCGACGACGTCCGGGTGGTGAGTTTCGGCGAGTTTTCGAAGGAGCTCTGCGGAGGCACGCACGCTCGAGCCAGTGGCGACATCGGCGTGCTCAAGATCGTTTCGGAGGGCGGGGTGGCCGCGGGCGTGCGCCGCGTCGAAGCCCTGACCGGTCGCGAAGCGCTCGAGCGCTGGCGCACGGAGGAGCTCACCCTCGAGCGCACGGCCGCACTGCTGCGGTCTCCCGTCGGCGAGCTCGAGGAGCGCGTCGCAAGGCTTCTCGAGGAGCGCCGAGGTCTGGAACGCGAGCTCGAAGCGGTGCGCGCGAAGCAGCGCGCCGCGGCTTCGGGGGATCTCGCGTCCCGAGCCGAAGAGATCGAAGGAGTGAGGGTGCTCGCCACGCGCGCCGAGGGGGTGGCCGGCAAGGGACTGCGCGAGCTCGTCGATGCGCTGCGCAGTGAGCTCGGGAGCGGCATCGTACTGGTGGCCAGCGCCGCAGAGGGAAAGGTTTCGCTCGCCCTCGGGGTAACGCCGGATCTCCTCGAACGCTTCAGCGCGGGCGAACTGATCCGCGAGGTGGCGGCAGTGGTGGGCGGCAAGGGGGGTGGCCGGCCCGACTTCGCCCAGGCCGGAGGCCGCGACCCCGCCAAGATCGACGCCGCCCTGGCTCGCCTGCGCGAACTGGTCGCAAAAGGAGCCAACTCGTGAACGAGCGGTTCCCGGGCAATCCCTACGCCCCCCGACGCCGGATTACGCGTGAGGTGCTGGTCGGTGACGTCGGTGTCGGGGGCAAGAATCCGATTCGCGTTCAGTCGATGACGACGACGGACACCCAGGATGTCGCGGCGACTGCCGACCAGGTCGAGCGCCTGGCCGACGCGGGATGTGAGATCGTGCGCATCACGGCCCCCTCAATCCGCGACGCCGAGGCCCTGGCCGCGGTGCGCGCCGAGCTCGACCGCCGTCGCGTGCGGATTCCGCTCGTCGCCGATATTCACTTCACGCCCAACGCGGCAATGCTCGCCGCGGAGGCGGTGGAGAAGGTTCGCATCAACCCGGGAAACTTCGCCGACAAGAAGAAGTTTGAGGTTCGCGAATACACTGACGCACAATACTGCGAGGAACTCGACCGCGTCGCGGAGCGGTTTCGACCGCTGGTGCGGCGCTGCCGCGAGCTGGGTCGCGCGCTGCGGATCGGGACCAATCACGGATCGCTCTCCGACCGGGTCTTGAATCGCTACGGCGATACGCCCGAGGGCATGGTCCAGAGCGCCCTCGAATTCCTCGACGTGTGCGAGAGTGAGGGATTCTTCGACGTCATCTTCAGTATGAAGGCGAGCAATCCACAGGTCGCGATCCAGGCCTATCGGCTCCTCGCCCTGCGTCTTGCCGAGCGCACCCCGGGAGCGCCCAGCTATCCGCTGCACGTAGGTGTCACGGAGGCGGGCGACGGGGAGGACGGCCGCATCAAGAGCGCGGTTGGAATCGGATCCCTACTGCTCGACGGCCTGGGCGACACGATTCGCGTTTCGCTCACGGAGGATCCCGCCCGCGAAGTGCCCGTCGCGCAGGCGCTGGCGCGTCGCGCCGAACGGGAGTGGGCGCGCTGGAGCGGGGAACGCGACGGTGCCCTTCCAGACTTTCCCCCGGTGAACCACGATTTTGTGCCCAATCCGTTGGAGCATCAGCGGCGCGTCTCGATACCGCTTCGCTCGGGGCCGGTCGCCCTCGGCGGAGACGAGGCTGTGCGCGTGGAACTCGATCTCGGGGCGGCCCCGGAGAACCCCGAGCGGATGGCGTGGTTGCTCGGTGACGCGGCATCTGCCCACCCCGATCTCCTTTGCGAGGGTGTCCGCATCGCGGTTCGCGAGGTCGCGGATGTGGAGCGCGCACATGTCTTCGCGCAAGCCTTGGCGCCGCAGCCCTTCGCCGCTCCCCTCGTCGTGGAACTCGCGCTCGAACGGGTTCCCGAGCTGACCGGCTTCGGCGATCGCTGGGTTCTCGCAGTCGGAGGTGGCACCCGGCCCGAAGCCCTCGCGACGGCGGTGGCTGCTGCCAAAGTCTCCCGCACGCCGATTGAGTGGACCCTCGAGGACGACGGTGCGGGGATCGCGAAGGCGCTCGAGGTCGCGATCGCCGCGTCCCCCACGGGCGAAGCCCAAACGCTCTTCTCGGTTCGAAGCCCGCGCCCCGTTGCGGCGCAGCGTTGGCTCGCGTCGGCCCTGGCCGAGCGCGGGATAGCGCCCCCGATCCTCTTGCGTTGCGACCTGGCCGGCGCGCCGCTCGCCTCCGAGGACACGCTGTTGCGAGCGGCGACCGATCTCGGTGCCCTGCTGTGTGATGGGATCGGTGACGCCATCGCGCTACCCACCGGGAGAGGGGACGAAGACGGGGTGGATCCCGGTCGGACCCTCGAGTTGGCTTACCGTATTCTGCAGGGCGCACGGTTGCGCACGAGTTGGACCGAATTCATCTCGTGCCCTTCGTGCGGGCGCACGCTCTTCGATCTCGAAGAAACGACGGCTCGCATCAAGGCCAAGACCGGGCATTTGAAGGGCGTCAAGATCGCCATCATGGGCTGCATCGTGAATGGGCCCGGCGAGATGGCGGACGCCGACTTCGGCTATGTCGGTTCGGGGCCCGGGGTCGTGAATCTTTACGTCGGCCAGGACTGCGTAGAACGCCGCGTCCCATCGGGTGAAGCCGAGGGGCGCTTGGTCGACTTGATTCGCCGGCGCGGGCGTTGGGTCGACCCGGTTTAGTCGACCCGCCTCGGCGGCTCAGCGGCGACGTCGATGGCGCCGACTTCCTCGGTCGCCCAACGCTCCAGCTGCTGGAAGATCGCGAAGCTGCGCGATCTCTCGAGCAGCGGATCGTCCCGCCCCAACCAGAACGCCGCTACGAAGAGTAAGAGCGCAGCGACCAAAGCGCCCTCGGCGGAGCCGAGAACCGCTCCGCAGAGCCTGTCGACACCGCCGAGGCCCACCGCATTGATGCCGCGTTTGGCGAAGTGCCCGATGATGGCGCAAATCGCGAGGATCCCGACACCGATCGCCACCAGGGCGATGCCGGTTCCGACCCAAGGCGTCAGGCCGCTGCGCTCCGCGAGCCAAGCGCCTGCGGGGCCCGCGAAGAGCCGAGTTCCGACCAAGGCGGCGGCGATCGCCCCAAGCGAAGCGAGCTCTCGCACCAAGCCGATCCAAAGGCCGCGGAGCAGCATCAAGGCCAGGATCGCGAGCACCACGATGTCAACTTGGGTCACAGGGCCTCGGACTCGGTTCTGCCCGGCGCGTGCTCGGCTCCTGCGACGGTTCGCTGCGAACCCAATCGCAAGTACATCCGGACATCCTCGCGGTCGGGGTCGTCCTCGAGGCACTGCTCCCACAGTGCTTGCGCCCGCGACCAGCGTCCCAGCGTGTAATAGGTAAAGCCTAGCTGGACACGGGCGTCTGTGAAGTTCGAGTTCGCCCGCAGTACCCGCTCGAGTTCGCGAACCGCCTGATCGGCCAAGCCGCGCTCGCGGAGCGCGATTCCCAGGCGATATCGCACATCGTGGAACTGGGGACGGCGCGCGAGCGCCTTCCGATAGGCCTCCACCGCGTCGGCGAGTTCACCGGCCTCGCGGAACGCGTCGCCGAGGGCAGCCTGGAGGTTTGCGAGCTTTGCCTCTGTGGTCGGATCGAGCCCGCCCCCGGTCGCCTCCGGGGCTGGCGCGGTACGCGCCAACTCCACGCACTGATCGAACTCGCCGCGCTGCTCGTACACGCTGGCCAACGCCAACCGGGCTTCGGTGTATTGGGGGTTGATCCCGATCGCGGCGCGCAGGCTCGCCGCCGCCGCATCGAGATCGCCGCGGCGCTCGTGCAATACGCCTACCATATAGTGCACGTCCGCAAAGCCGGGTCTCGATGCGCTCAGAGCCTGGAGCTGATCGAGCGCCGCTCCATCGTCGCCGCGTTCGAATAGTCGGCGACCGAGTCGGTAGGCCGCACGCTCATCGGGTCGCCACGTCGACGCCCGCCCCACCCCCACAGTCGCCGCTCGAATCCTAGTTGGCCGCGGGGATGAGATCCGCCGCCGCGTCGGCGACGTCGCTGCCTTCGTAATTGTCCAGAATCACCTGGAAGATATGGTGGGCCTCGTCCTCCCGGTTCATCCGCGTGTAGCAGACTCCGAGTTTGTAGAGCGCTTCGGCATCCAGGCCCAACCCCGGGTAGCGATTCAAGAGGCCCCGGTATCGCTCGGCCGCCGCCTGGTACTCGCTCCTCTTGAAGTAAAAGTCGCCCACCATCATCCCGCTGCGCGCCAATCGGGTGCGCAGCGTACGCAGCTCCGCCTCGGCCTCGTCGGAAAAGGCGGAATGCGGGTAGCGGCTCAGCAGAATCTCGAGTTGCGCGATCGCCTTGCGGGTCTCGGTTTGATCGCGCTCGGGTCCCTTGCTCTGCTCGGAGTGAGCGAGCGCGGTGCGGAAAATCGCGTATGGAACCTTCGGGTGTTCCGGATGGAGATCCGCGAAGTCCGTGTAATACGAAATCGCCTCGGCGTAGCTGTTTTGGGAAAAGTACGCATCGGCGATGGCCAGCTCGGCGAGCACTGCCTCATCGCTGTAGGGATAGTTGTCGATGATGTCCTGGAACACTTCGATCGCGGTGGAGTAGTCGTGGAATAGAAACCGCTCGTCCTGTTGCTGCATCAGCGAAACGCCCTCCGCGTAGAGCGCATCGGAAGCGGGGAGCTCGCCGAACTCGGTCGGGGGCGCCTTGGTCGCGCATCCGCCCGCCACAAAGGCGAGCGCGAGCAACGACGCCACCGGGCTGCGCATCGCCAACGTGGTCGATCGTGCCGATCGGAACGTCCGTGTCATCTCAGTCATTCTGGCCACCGCTCGACAAGGCAACGGGCCCATGGAATTCCTCCAGCGGGAAGCGCTTTCGGGGTCTACCCCGTCGCCCGGCCGAGCCTACCAAAGGGCCTTCCGCCCGCCAATTCTGCTAGTTTGCCCAAACCCTTGTACGGAGCCGACTTCCTTGGACACTCGCACCCATCGCCGCCTGCGCCTAGACCGCCGTCTCATTCATCGGCGGGGCTGGATCCCGCCTCAAGAGCTCGAGCGCGAGCTGGCCGCGCTGCCCGACGCGTCGGGTAAGGCCGCCGCGAGCCTTTCCGAGGATGAGGAGGGTGCCCCCTCGCGCGAGGGCGTCGAGTCACCTTCCCCTGGCGATTGAACTCCGCACCGGTCGATCGGCGCCGATTCAACCCTGACCGGTCGGGCGTCGGCCCCACGGGATAGCAGGTGATCAAGGCCCATTTCGGCGATCGTGTCGACGCCCTG
>CAZTOE010000204.1:0-8381 GCA_964615045.1 uncultured Spirochaetales bacterium | reverse complement strand
CTCGCCTACGGCTCGCTGCGCGCGGCCTTGGGCCGCTTGCCGTGCGCGGAACGCTACGCGTTCCTTGCAGTGGGTGGACTTCGTTCGGGCTCCGCCCTCACTGCGCGGAACGCTACGCGTTCCTTGCCAGAAAATCGTGGATGAGCCACTGGGCGATGCTGAAGCGGCCGGGGAAGGTGCGCGGCATGTCGTCTGCGCGATACCAGCCCGCCTCCTCGATTTCGACCCCATCGATGCGCAGCTCGCCCCCCGTGTGGCGGGCCTGGTAGCCGAGCATCAGCGAATGGGGATGCGGCCAGGGTTGGCTCCCAAAGTAGTGGAGGTCGGACACCTCGATGCCCACCTCCTCGTAGACCTCGCGGTGAATGGTGTCTTCGACGCTCTCCCCCGGCTCTACGAAGCCGGCCAGGACGCTGAAGATGCCCGGCGGAAAGTGCGGTGAGCGAGCGAGCAGAATCTCTTCGTCGCGTTCGACGGCGACGATCATCGAGGGGGCGACGCGCGGAAAGAAGTGGAGACCGCAGGCGGGGCACACGCGCGCTCGCTCCGCTGAGACCACCTCGGTTTCCCGACCGCAGGCGCCGCAGAAACGGTGCGTGCGATCCCACTCCAGGATCTGAATGGCGCGCCCAGCGAGCTTTTGCAGCGCGTCCGGCAGCCTTCCGTAGAGACCAAAGAGCTCGCGGAACGCGAAGCCCGGCGGCGCGGAACAGCTCTCCGCGATTTCGGCCGCGAAGGTGTGGCGACCTCGATACCGCCCCAAGTAGTGAGAGCTCTGGATCTCGAGCCCGAGCGCCGCAAGCTCTTCGCGGGCTTCGACGCCGAGCTCCTCGTGCACGAGGAGCTCGCGGCGGCGAAAGGCGAACCAGAGCTCATCCCCGGTCCGCTCCCCTGGGGCCTGGTGATCGGGATGAAACAGAACCTTGGGCGGCGTCGACACGGAAGCTTGTACCCGGCGGGGCTAGGTGAGCCCGGCCTGTTCTTCAGCCCAGTCGCCCACCGTGGGCAGCTTGAAGCGCTCACCGTTGAAGGCCTTGTACATGAGCAGCAACCAGAGAACGAGACTGCCGAGCCAGATCACCGTTCCCGCAAGCCAGCCGATCAGTGGAACGGCCTGCGATACCACACTCAACACGAATAGCGAGACGAAGGTCATGGTCGACTGGTACGCGTGGAAACGCACTTCGCGGTCGCGTTTTTCGAGCACGAGAAACAAGATCCCGCTCAGGAAACCCAGCAGATAACAAAGGAGTCCCGCCAACCTGGTGTCGAGCCCGGTCGAGGATCCTCCGCCGTGCGTCGTGTCTCCGCCGCCGGGAGCGCTGGCCTCGGGTACGCGGTAGTCGGGCGGTTGTTCCGTCATCTATCGTCCTCCGCTCCGCCGTGATTATCGGTCGGATCGAGGTGCTGCGCACGGTGTCGGATCCAACTCCTCGCGCCCGCTCACTCGAGTAGCGTCAGCAGCTCCTCACGGGTGATTGCCGCTGGTGCCATGCCTCCCACGACTCCAGCGGCGGCACGCTTGCGCTCCTGCAGCGCCAGAATGCCCTCTTCGACGGTGTCGGCGGCCACCAAGCGCTGTACCAACACCGGGCGCATTTGCCCGATGCGATGGGTGCGATCGGCGGCCTGTGCTTCGACGGCGGGGTTCCACCAGGGGTCTGTGAAGAAAACGTGGTCGGCGGCTGTGAGGTTCAGCCCCGTGCCGCCGGCGCGCAACGAGATCAACAGCACCGGTGGCCCCGTGTCCCGCTGGAAGGCCTCTACTACGGCCCCTCGGTCGCGGGTGCTCCCGTCGAGCCGGGCGAAGGCAATCGACCCCGCCCGCAACAGGGGCTCGATGCGATCGAGGAGCCCGGTCCACTGGGAGAACACCAGCGCGCGGTGTCCCTCGGCGAGCACCGTCTCGAGTTGCTCGATCAAGAGATCGAGCTTGGAAGAGCGCTCCGCGTGTTGGCCCGGCAGAAGGCCGCGGTGGCACGCCGCCTGCCGAAGGCGCAGCAGGGCCTCGAGCGCGCCGAGCACACCCCCGCCGGTCTCGAAGTGGGCGACCACGTCGCGGCGGGTAGCCGCGCGCACGGCATCGTAGGCGACGCGTTCCTCCGTATCGAGCTCACAACGCAGCACCACTTCGGTCCGCGGCGGGAGCTCGCGCGCCACCGCAGCCTTCTCGCGACGGAGCACGAACGGGCGGATGCGGTGGCGCAGCTCGGCGGCGGCGGTCGCGTCGCCGCCCTCGATCGGGCGTGCGTAGCGATTGGCAAAGCGTCTGCGTTCGCCCAGGAAGCCCGGGTTGGTGAAATGGAGCTGGCTCCAGAGTTCGTCCAGGCGATTCTCAACCGGCGTCCCGGTCAGACTCACGCGCCAAGCGGCCTCGAGTCGATACGCCGCTCGGGCCACTTGACTCGCCGGGTTCTTGATGGCTTGCGCCTCGTCGAGAACCACGGTGTCCCAGCGATGGCAGGCGAGCGAGTCCACATCGAGACGCAGCAGGGCGTAGCTGGTGAGCGTCACGTCGGCGTCGGGGTCGAGGCGCCGGGCGCTGCCGTGGTAGAGCGAGACGCGGAGCCCCGGGCGGAAGCGGGCCAGCTCGGCAGCCCAGTTCGCCAGGACGCTGGTCGGAGCGATCACCAAAGACCGTCCGCGGAGTGCGCAGAGGAGCTGGACCGTTTTGCCGAGCCCCATGTCGTCGGCGAGCAGCGCTCCGAGGCCGGCCTCGCGGAGGAAACACAGCCAGTCGACTCCGCGGCGTTGGTACTCGCGCAGCCGCGCGCGCAGGTCGTCCGGCAGCGAAGCTCGCGGCAACTCGTCAAAATTCTCGACGAGCGCGCGCAGGCGATCGCACGCGGCGGGGGCCGCGATCCCCAGTTCGTCACAGAACCGCGCCAGGTCGGGCAGCGCCCAAGCGGGAAGACCGGCGGCAGGGCAGCCGCCGGATTTCCCGCGATTCTCGCGCGCTTCGAGGAGTGCGGCGAGGGTGTGTCCGTGGCGCTCGAGCCAATCCAACGGCAGCGGCGCGAAGCCGGCTCCCACCCCCTCTCCGGGCAGGGCGACGTGGCTTTCGCCGGCTTCCCAGGCGGCCAGCACGTCCCCGACGCGGGCTTGACGCTGCTCCGCACCGCTCCAGAAGCGGGCCTCGAGACCCGCCTCGCTCGCGCGCACCGCGACCTCGAGGGGCGGCGCCCGAAAAAACGCCCGGTGGGCGTCACCGACCAGTTCGGCTCGCGAGCCGGCCAGACGTTCGGCAAGCGCGAGGGCCTCTTCACCCCACAGCTCGACCTCTGCGGCCACGGGAAGGCCGAGGTCGGTCTGGACCCGCCGAGCCAATGCGCGCTCTTCCGCCTGGTCGCGGAGCGGAATCGCTCCCGAGAGGGAGATCAGCCCGCCCCGCTCGACCCGCGCGCGCGCGGGCGTCCCGTAGACGATGTCAGCGCGCACCCCCAAGGCGGTCCCCGACCGGCGGGTTTCGATGCGAAGGCGCGGTAGCTCGCGGCGGCCGGGCCGCGGCAAGCGTCGACTCCGAAGACGGACCTCCATCCGCTCTTCGAGATCGGGGATCACCTGCTCGACCAGTTCGGCGCCCTGCTCAAAGGGGTAGAACCGGCCCCGGGGAAGCTCGGCGCGCTCGCGGCCGGTGAGCGGGGGCGGCCCGGCCGGTCGCAACTCGGACCCGCACAGCGCGAGGCCTTCGCCCAGGAGCTCGCTGACTTCGGGGGCCTGTTCGAGATACAAGCGAAAGCCGCCGGGCGCGTCGTCGACCACGACCACCGGCCCGACTGGCTCGACTGTCACGACGACGGGTTTGCCCTCGAAGTGCAGCTCACGACAGCGCGCGAGAAGCCGCAACAAACGCTGGAGCAGGCCGGCGGGGAGCAGCGCGTCGGAGCGCACCGCACCGCCGAGCAACGCTTCGATCTCGTAGTCCACTTCCTCGGCCTCGATCCGGAGGCCCACGGCGTCCGACGCTGCCGAGGCGCGCAGCCCGGTTTCGAAGATCTGGGCTTCGTCTCCCTGGAGCGCCCAGCGCGTCAGCGCGAAGCCCTCCCGGTGGCGACGGAGCTCGTAGCGGAGCGCTGCCCCTGCCGCTTCGGCGGCACTCGGCAACGCGCGTCCGTCGCTTTGCGCGCGGCGCAACGCGATCGCCGCCGCGGTCACGTGTTCGCAGGGATCGTCGGGTGCCCCGCAGTCGCAATCCCAACCACCCCCGTCGAGAAACAGGGTCACCGTAGGCCGGCGCGTGTTGGGCGCGCCCTCGACCCGCAAGACGGCCTCGTCATCCCCGATGCGCTCGGCGCGCACGCGCTCGGCGCGCGCGAGCTCAACCCCGCGCGACCAGACCCGCCGTTCGGCGGCCTCTCGTATCTCTTCAAACCAAGGGTCGGACATGGAAGGTCGAGTCTAACGAGCCGAAGGGGCAGGGCTTCTGCTGCTAGCCTGGGTCCGTGAAAACAGCCGAACAAACCACCGAGGAGCCCCGGCGGCTGGCCGACTGGCTCCCCGACGGACCGGGTCTGCCGCCCGAGGAAAGCCTCGATCGCTTTCTCGGCTGGGTCGCCGCCCGCGGGATCGAACCCTACGCCGCTCAGGAGGAGGCGCTACTCGAGCTCTGGGCCAATCGGCACGTCGTGCTCCAAACGCCCACGGGTTCTGGCAAGTCGCTCGTCGCCCTCGGCCTGCACTTCAAGGCGCTGTGTGAGGGCAAACGCTCCTTTTACACGGCGCCCATCAAGGCGCTCGCCAGCGAGAAGTTCTTCGCGCTGTGCGACGAGCTGGGCGCTCGCAATGTCGGCATGCTCACGGGCGACGCCAGCATCAACTGGTCGGCGCCCGTGATCTGTTGCACCGCCGAAGTGCTCGCCAACATGACCCTCCGCCAGGGGGAGGCGACCGACGCGCCCTACGTCGTGATGGATGAATTTCACTTCTACGGCGACGCGGCGCGCGGGGTCGCCTGGCAGATCCCGCTGCTCCAGCTACCCCACAGCACCTTCTTGTTGATGTCCGCCACCCTCGGCAACACCGCGGCGATCGAAGAGCGGCTTGCAGGGGCCACGGGCCGCGCGGCCGCCCACGTGTTTTCGAGCGACCGCCCCGTCCCCCTCGACTTCGAATACCGGGAGACGCCGATTCACGAGACGGTCGAGGCGCTCCTCGAGCAGCAAAGGGCGCCGATCTACATCGTTCACTTTACCCAGCGCCAGGCGGCGGAGCAGGCGCAAGCGCTTACCAGCGCGCGGGTGGCGACCTCCGAGGCGCGCCGCGCGATTGCGGAAGCGGTGCGGGATTTCCGCTTCGACTCGCCGTTCGGGAAGACCGTGGCGCGCCTGGTGCGACACGGCGTGGGGCTGCACCATGCCGGTTTGCTCCCCAAGTACCGGCTTCTCGTGGAACAGCTTGCCCAGCGCGGTTGGCTGCGCGTCGTGTGCGGAACCGACACGCTCGGCGTGGGCGTAAACATCCCGATTCGGACCGTCCTGTTCTCGGGCCTCTCGAAGTTCGACGGTGAGAAGGTCGGGATCCTGTCGGTCCGCGAGTTCAAACAGATCGCGGGCCGCGCGGGCCGGAAGGGTTTCGACGAGCGCGGGAGCGTCGTCTGCCAGGCCCCCGAGCATGTCATTGAGAACCGGCGCGCCGCGGAACGCGCGGCCAAGACCAAGGACGGTGGCCGCCCCGCAAAACGGTCGACGAAGGGCTCGAGCAAGGGCGGCGCCAAGAGGCGACCGCCGCGCGGCTTTGTCAACTGGAGCGAAGAGACTTTTGAGCGGCTGATCCATCAGCCTCCCGAGCAGCTGGTGTCGCGCTTTCGCGTGTCCCACGGGATGGTGATCCAACTGCTGCAGTGCGGAGAGGAGCAGGGGGTTTTGGGGGGCGGCTATCGCTTGCTGTTCGGTCTGATCGAGCGCTCCCATGAGCGGCCGGGCCAGAAACGCCACCATCGACGTGAGGCGGCGCGCATTTTCCGGTCGCTGCGCGAGGCGGGCGTCATCGAAATCGTGGCGGTCGAACCGCAGGCGAAGCGGCGCGGTCGGCGCGTGCGCGTGGCGGGCGATCTGCAGCGCGAGTTCTCGCTCCACCAGGCGCTGTCCCTGTACCTGGTCGACGCCGTCTCGCTGCTCGACCCGGATGATCCCGACTACGCCCGCGACGTGTTGTCGCTGGTTGAAGCGATCCTCGAGAATCCGCGCGCGATCTTGTTGCGGCAAATCGATGTGGCCAAGCGCAACCTGATCGCGGAGCTCAAAGCCCAGGGTGTTCCCTACGAGGAGCGCATCGAACGCCTCGACGAAGTGACTCATCCAAAGCCCCAGGCGGCGCTCATCTACGAGAGCTTTGCCCTTTTTGCAGAGCGGCATCCCTGGGTCGAGCAACAGAACGTGCACCCCAAATCGATTGCACGCGAGATGTGGGAACACTACGAGGATTTTTCGGACTACGTGCGCCGCTACGGCCTCGAGCGCAGCGAGGGCTTGTTGTTGCGCTACCTGGGCCAGGTGCACAACACCGCGGTGCAGTCGGTCCCCGAATACGCCCGCGACGATGAGCTGGTCGACGCGATCGGGTTTTTCCGTGCGATGCTCGGCCGCGTGGACTCGAGCCTGACCGAGGAGTGGGAGCGGTTGCTCGAACCCGACGCGGAGCGCGCCGAGGTGCCCGCCGCCAAGCTCGGACTTCCCCCGCCGCCGCGGCGGGTGGATCTCGCTCGCGATCGCCGCGCGCTCCTGGCACGGGTGCGCGCCGAGTTCCACCAGGTGGTCCGCGCGCTGGCCTCGAAGGACTATGAGGGGGCGGCCCAGGCCGTGCGCGCCGAGCCCGATGAACCCTGGGACGCGTCCCGCTTCGAGGAGGCGTTGGCGCTCTTCTTCGAGGAATACGAAGTGCTGCGCTTCGACCCGCAGGCCCGCCAGGGCGAGTACACCGTGCTCCACCCGCTCGCCGAGCGGCGCTTCCGGGTCCACCAGACGCTCCTCGACGCGCGGGGCGACTTCTTCTGGGAGATCGAGGCCGAGGTCGATTTGCGCGAAGAGCGCGATCCCGCCGAGCCCCTGCTCCGCATCCGAAGGGTCGGGCCCTAGGACGGAAGTCCGAGCATCGCCACGGGATCCGTCGCGTAGAGCACCGAGCGCACGAGGCTCTCCTCACGCAGGTGGCGGATCGCCGCATACGCCTCGGAATTGGCCATCTTGAGAAAGGCTCCGGCGCTCGGATACTCCACCACCGCCAACAGGTCCCAGTCTTCGGTGCCAATCAGGAGCTCGCGACAGGCGCCGGCGTAGCGGACCCGGCCGCCGACCTTCGCGAGCAGCGGCGCCACGGCGGTGCCGTACTCCAGATAGCGTTCGCGTCCCCCGTCGGGTTTGAACTTCAGAAGGTTCAACATGGCGATGGGTCCGCGATCGGGATCTTTCGCGAGCTCCCGAAAAGCCGCCTCGTTGGCCATTTCGATTGGTTGGGCCATGGTTCCCCCTCTTGGGCCGTCGGCGCGCAAATCGCGCCGGTGCTCCGTTGAACTGGAAGCCGCTAGGCGCGATCCGACGCACCGACGAGACGGGTTCCGAAGAGCTCTTCACTGAGTCCGATCTGGTCCAGGTGGAGACAGATCCCCCCCATGAAGAAGGGCCAGCCCGCGCCCAGCAGCATACAGGTGTCGATGTCGCGGGCGTCGGCTACGACACCTTCGTCCAGCAACCGCTTGGCCTCGTCGGCCACCGCCCGCAGCGCCCGGTCGCGGATCTCCTCTGCGCTCCACCCGCTACCGCTGCTCTCCCATAGCGCCGTCGCCTCGGCCGCGATCTTGCCGTCGAGGCCGTAGACGCCCGGTAGCCCGGCCTCCGCAAGCCGCGCCAGATTCGCGTCGAGGGCGAAGCGTTCCGGGAAGGCCCGGTGCAGGGTCTCGGCCGTGTGCTGGGCGATGCGGGGCCCCACCAGACCGATCAGCTTGAAGGGACCCATCGGGAGGCCGAGCGCCTCGATCGCCTCGTCGACGCGGGTGAAGGCAGTTCCCGCGCCGGCGGCTTCGAGGCATGGCGTCAAGAAGCGGGTGAGGAGGCGGTTCACGACGAAGGCCGGGGCGTCGCCGCAGGCGACGGCCGACTTTCCGAGACGCGCCGCTACTTCGAAAGCGGTCGCGTAACTCTCGTCGTCAGTCGCGCGGCCGCGGACGATCTCCACGAGCGGCAGTACGCGAACCGGATTGAAGAAGTGAAAGCCGACCAGGCGCCCCGGGTGCTGAAGCGCCGCGGCCATCTCCGACACCGAGAGCGAAGAGGTATTGGTCGCAAAGACGCAGTGCTCCGAGACGCTCTTCTCGAGCTCGGCGAAGATCTTCTGCTTGAGGTCGATCCGCTCCAGCACCGCTTCGATGACGAAGTCGGCGCCGGCGG
>CAZTOE010000203.1:0-8398 GCA_964615045.1 uncultured Spirochaetales bacterium | reverse complement strand
GCTACCAAACTGCGCTACGGCCCGACGCAAAGACGGATAGCCGGCGCTCTGGGTCAGCGCCACCCGATCACTTGATAGCCGCGCTCGGAGAGGCACTGCTCCACGTAGCGCTTGAAGAGGGGGTCGTGGTCGCGTCCGCGGAAAAGGCCCCGCATCACGGCACCCGCCCCTGCCCCCGCTGCGGCGGCCCCGGCAGAACGGCCGGGGTGTCCAATGACAGCCCCGGCGGCGCCCCCCACGGCGGCGCCGGTCGCCGAGCTCGCGGCGGTCTCCTTGGCCACCTCGGCGGCGCGGCTGTTCTCGAGATCGGCACCCTCGGCGAGCCGCACGCAGTCGTCGATGTCTTCGCGGGCACTCGCCTCGCCGACGACTCGGTAGGTCGCGTTGGGGTAGAGCACGGGTCGCTTGCTGGCGCATGCCCACAGACCGAAACCGAGGGCGATCAGGGCCACGGTGCTGAGTGTGCGTCTTGCGGTATCGCCTACCGATCGCGAGTCGCGCTCAGAGCATGGCGCGAATCGCGGCGAGTTCCTCGCGAATCCGGCGCCTCTCACTTTGCGGGTCATCGTGGATACTGCGGTCGAGCTCTTGGTCGTCAAGGGCGCGATCGATCCCCATTTCTTTGAGGCGCTTGCGCGCTCCCGCAATGGTGAAGCGTTCGTCGTAGAGCAAGCGCTTCAACAGGCGGATGATCTCGATGTCGCGTTTGCGATACAGCCGCTGCTTCGAACGCGACTTGGCTGGTGTCATCCAGCGAAACTCGGATTCCCAGTAGCGCAACACGTGGGGCTTCACGCCGGTGATGCGGCTCACCTCTCCGATCCGGTAGTACCGCTTCTCGGAGAGGTCGGCGCCGGACGGAGACGATTGCGTCGCGCTGTCCACGGGATCCCCCCTCGAAGAAGCTCGCTGCGGAGATCATCGGGCGCCTAGGAGTGTTCCTCGGCGCCCAGAGGATGGGGTGCTTCTTCACCGTTCAACAGGTTTTTTAGCACGAGGCTGGGCTTGAAGGTGAGCACCTTTCGCGCCTCCAGAAGAATTTCTTCACCGGTCTGGGGGTTGCGTCCCTTGCGGGCATTCTTCTGACGCACCACAAAGTTGCCAAAGCCGGAGATTTTCACCTTTTCGCCGGCTTCGAGGGTCTCCTTGATAATCGCGAAAACCTTCTCGACCAGCTCGGCCGACTCCTTTTTGGAGAACCCGACCCGTTCGTAGATCTGCTCGACGATGTCGGCTTTGGTCACGTCCTCTCCTCCCTCCCGTGGGCGTCCCCTGCACCCGCCCTTCAGCGAAGCTGTGCGCCGAATTGCTCCGAAATCACTCCGACGATGCGGTCGATGGCTTTGCCGATCTCCGCCTCGGTGAGGGTCCGCTCGGCATCTTGAAACGACAGACGAAATGCGAGGCTCACTTTTCCCGCGGGCACCCCTGCCCCCTCGTACCGGTCGAAGATGCGCGCCGCGATCAGATGTTTCCCGCTGGCCCCGCGGATCGCGCTCAGCACGGCGCCCGCACTCTGGTCGCGGTCGAGCAAGAAGGCCAGGTCGCGATTCAGCGAGGGTTGCCGGGACACCGGTTGGAAGCGGGGCCGCCCCGCGGGCAGCGCCGCCAACGCGTCGAGATCGATCACCGCGAGGGCGCAGGGCGCGGCGATCTCAAAACGGCGCGCCGCCTCCGGATGGAGCTCCCCGAGCACGGCGACCGCGGCTTTCTTCACCTCGAAGCGCGCGCTGGCCCCCGGATGCAGAAACGGCTCTCCGCCGCCCTCGCGCAATCGATATCGGGCGCCGAACTCGGCGAGTACCCGCTCGACGACACCCTTGCAGGCGTAGAAGGGTGGTACTTCGCTGTGCCACAGCTGGCGCTCCTCTCCTGCCCAGGCCAACACCAGCTGGAGACGCTCGTCGGGAAGCGCCTCGTCCTCGCGGGGCGAGAAGACGCGCCCGATCTCGAAGACGCGCACCTCCTCGCGCTGGCGCGCCAGGTTCTGACGCACCACTCGCAAGACCGAAGCCGCCAGCTGCGTGCGGAGCAGACGCTCGTCTTCAACCAGCGGGTTGCGGAGGGCCACGGCTCGACGGCGCGGGTCGTCGCGCTCCAGGCCCAACCGGTCGTGTGCCTCGGGACTTTCCATCGGAAGCGTCATACATTCGATCCAGCCCAGCTGGGCCAGCGTATTGCGCACCCGTTCCGTCGCGAGGCGTTCCGGCGGCTGGGACGCGCCAGTCGGGCGCCCCACGGGCAAAGTCGGCGGGATGCGGTCGTAGCCGTAGATCCGCGCCACCTCCTCGACGAGATCGGCCTCGATCCGGAGATCGTTGCGATGGCTCGGAATCTGGCAACGCAGCGAAGCGTCCGCCCCCGGCGCGCATACGATTCCGAGGCGGCCGAGGAGCTCGATCATGACCTGGGCGTCGAGCTCGACCCCGAGCAGGCGGCTCACGCGAGCCGGTCGCAGTACGATGGTTTCCGGGACCGCGGGCGGTGATCCGACCGCCACGACGCGTCCCGGCGCCGCCTCGCCGCCGGCCAGCTCGGCGAGCAGGCGCGCCGCGCGATCGGCGGCGCGTTCAACCCCCGCCCGGTCGATCCCGCGTTCGAAGCGGTACGACGCCTCACTCGCGAGACCCAGGCGCCGCGCGGTGCGCCGCACGCAGGTGGGATCGAAATGGGCGCTCTCGATCAGAACGTCGGTGGTCGCTTCTCCGACTTCGGTCTCCGCGCCCCCCATCACACCGGCCACCGCCACCGCGCGCGCGGCGTCGGCGATGACCAGATCCTCACCCACGAGCAAACGGGTCTGGCCGTCGAGGGTGACGAGTTTCTCCCCGTCACGCGCGCGGCGCACGACGATCTGGTTTCCACGGAGCGTCTGGGCATCGAAAGCGTGAAGCGGCTGGCCGTACTCGAGCAGAACGAAGTTCGTGACGTCGACGACGCAGTTGATGGACCGGATTCCCGCGGCTTCCAGCCGCTCGGTCATCCACCCGGGACTCGGCCCTACGCGCACCCCCCGCACCAGACGAGCCACATAGCGATAGCACGCCCCGGGGTCCTCGATCCTGACCCGAATGGCGGCTTCGACGGGCTCGCCCGCTTCTGACGTGGGGGTGGTTTCGGGGCAGCGGACCTCTCCGCCGCAGAGCGCGCGCACCTCCCGGGCCATCCCGAGCAGCGAAGCACAGTCGCCCCGGTTGGGGGTGAGCGCGATCTCGAGCACGCGGTCGCCCCCCGCCACCACCTGCGCAAAGGGAATGCCCACCTCCGTCTCGGGATCGAGTTCGAGGATGCCGGTGTGATCATCGCCCAAGCCGAGCTCGCGCGCCGAGCAGATCATCCCGTTCGAGACGACGCCCCGAATTTTAGAGCGCTTGAGTTTGGTGCCATCGGGCAGGCGCGTACCCGGCGGCGCGACCGCGACCTTCTGCCCCGCCGCTACGTTGGGCGCCCCGCACACGATCGCCACCGGCTCGCCCGAGCCGAGGTCGACGCGGCAGAGCGAAAGGCGATCAGCCTGGGGATGCGTCTCGCGCTCCAAGACGTGGCCGACCACGATGCCCTCGAAATCGGGCCCGATGGCCTCTTCCGCCTCGACTTCGAGACCAGCCATCGTCAGGCGATGGGCGAGCTCGTTCACGGCCGGCAGTTCGATCCACTCCGCGAGCCAGCGCAAGGGGAGCCGCATCAGAACTGCTCCAGGACGCGAAGATCGCCCTCGAAAAGCAGATGGATGTTCGGAATTCCGAGCCGCAACATCGCGGCGCGATCGAGGCCCATGCCGAACGCGAATCCCTGCCACCGCTCGGGATCGATTTCGCAGTTGCGCAGCACCTGCGGGTGGATCATCCCGCAGCCGCCCCACTCCACCCAGCCGGTCTGGGAGCACGTCGGGCAGCCGTCCCCACCGCACACCAAACAGCTGAAATCCATCTCGGCGGAGGGTTCCGTGAAGGGGAAGTACGAGGAGCGGAAACGGAGCTCGACGTCGTCCCCCATCATGTATCGAGCGAAGGCGTAGAGAACGCCTTTGAGGTCGCCGAAGGTCGCCTCCTCATCGACGAGGAAACCCTCGACCTGATGGAACATCGGGAAGTGTCGCAGGCTGCGGTCATGGCGGTAGACGCGGCCGGGTGCGATCAACCGAAAGGGCGGCTGGCGGCCCGTCATGGCTCGGATCTGAACCGGGGAGGTGTGGGTGCGCAGCACCGCGCCGCCCTCGACGAAGAAGGTGGCCTGCATGTCGCGCGCGGGGTGGTCGGGGAGAATATTGAGCGCTTCGAAATTGTGGTGCTCGGTCTCCACCTCTGGACCTTCCTCCACCGAGAAGCCGAGCGATGCGAAAAACTGCACCACCTCGCGCTCGACCTGGGTCGTCGGGTGGAGATGACCGCGAGGAAAAATCTGACCGGGAAGGGTTGCGTCGAGGTGGTATTCGGAAAGGGAGCGATCGCTCGCCTGCCGCTCCAGTTCGATGCGACGCTCCTCGACGCCCGCTTCGATCGCCGCCTTGACGCGATTCGCTGCCTGGCCGACCCGGCCGCGCTCCTCCGGCGCGAGCTCCCCCAAGCCGCGGAGCAAGCTCGAAACCGATCCCTTGCGGCCAAGGAAGCGCGCTCGCACCGCCTGAAGCGTCGGTAACCCGTCCGCCCCCGCGATGGCCTCGCGCGCCTCGGCCTCGAGGGCCGCCAGTTCTGAGCCGCGATCCACCATGCCCCAGGCCTGCTAAGCGATCGCCGCCTTGGCCTTGGCGACGAGGTGGGCGAAAGCGTCGGGATCAGACGCCGCGAGATCTGCCAAGTTCTTGCGGTCGATCTCGATGCCCGCCCGGTTGAGCCCGTTCATGAACTGGCTGTACGAAACGCCGTGCTCGCGGGTCGCGGCGTTGATCCGGGTGATCCAGAGGCTGCGGAACTCCCGTTTGCGCTGTTTGCGATCGCGGTAGGCGTAGCGCCAAGCGCGCTGTACCGCCTCGCGGGCGGTCCGAAAGAGCCGATTGCGCGACCCCTGGAAGCCCTTGGCTTGCTTCAGAATCCGCCGGCGTCGGCGCCGGGCCGGCACGCTCCGCTTGACTCGCGGCATGGATCTCCTCCTCGCCCTTTGCCTAGTTGGGCAACAACTGCTGGACCCGCGGTCGATCGACGGCGGCCACCAGGGTGCGCTGGCGGAGCCGGCGCTTTCGTTTGGTGTTCTTCTTGGTGAGAATGTGGCTTTTCCCCTGCTTCATGCGTGAGATCTTGCCATTCCCCGTGCGCTTGAAACGCTTGGCCGCACCGCGATGAGTGCGCATCTTGGGCATCACTGCTCTCCTACTTGTTCCGCTTCGGGAGCCGCAGCAGCCTCCGCCGCCTGCTCCTCCTTCGCTTCGGCTCGTTTTAGGGCCGTGATCGCATCGCGATTGGGAACCAGAATCATCGACATAAACCGCCCGTCCATGCGAGGCGGGTTTTCCACCGTGGCGATCTCGGCGAGCATCTCCTTGACCTTGTCGAGCTGCGCGCGACCGAGTTGGGTGTGAACGATCTCGCGTCCGCGAAACATCAACGTGATCTTGACCTTGTCGCCTTCCATCAAGAATCGCCGCGCATTGCGCAACTTGAAATCAAGATCGTGCTCATCGGTGCGTGGCCGCAACTTCACCTCTTTCAGCGTGGCCGCGTGGGCCTTGGTCTTGGGCCCGCCCTTCTTCTTCTTCTGCTCGTACTTGTACTTCCCATAGTCCATGATCCGACAGACCGGCGGATCGGAGTTCGGGGCAACCTCGACGAGGTCCAATCCCTGATCCGCGGCGCGCTCGATCGCATCTTGGGGCGTCATCACACCGAGCTGGCTGCCGTCTTGGTCTACGACCCGTACCTCGCGAGCGCGAATCCGCTCATTTATTCGGGTATCGTCGCGGGGTTCTCGTTCGACTTTTCTGGGAACTCGGATGCGTCTCTCCTCCGTGGGACTAGTGTCGCCGGTCGCGGACCACCGCAGTGAGTTCCGCGAGGAAGGCATCGAGCGCGAGCGTTTCGCTCGCTCCGGGTACCCCCCGACGCCGGCGCGGAGTGACCGTCCCATTTGCCACTTCTTGATCGCCGATCACCAACATCACCGGGATCTTCTGCGTCTCCGCCTCCCGGATCTTGAAACCCAGCTTCTCGTTGCGCTCGTCGAGCGCCGCACGCACGCCACGCTCGCGCAAGCTCTCGTAGACCTTGCGCCCGTAGTCGCCGTGGCGCTCGGTGATGGGCAGCACCACGACCTGAACGGGAGCCAGCCAGAGTGGAAAATCGCCGCCCGTGTGCTCGAGGTAGATCGCGATGAAGCGCTCGAGCGACCCCAGGATGGCGCGGTGGAGCATCGCCGGTTGGTGCTCGGCGCCGTCGCGCCCGATGTAGCGGAGCGCAAAGCGGCCCGGCTGCGCCATGTCGATCTGGACCGTGCCCAGGGTCCACGAACGCCCCAACACGTCCCGGAAATCACACTCGACCTTGGGCGCGTAGAAAGCGGCCTCACCCGGCTTGATGCCACAGGCATAGCCCGCGTCCTCTACCGCTCGCACCAGTGCCTGCTCGGCTCGTTCCCAATCCCGGGGATCTCCGATGAATTCTTCGGGCCGCGTCGAGACGTAGACCTCGACCTGATCGAGCCCCAGCGCGCCGTAGATCTCGCGCATCATCTCGAAGAAACGCTGGATCTCCGCCTCGACCTGCTCGGGTTCGCAGTAGATGTGCGCATCGTCCTGGGCCAGCGAGCGCACGCGCGTCAACCCGTGCAGCGTTCCCGAGCGTTCATTGCGATGGAGCCTCGAAAACTCGGCGAAGCGCAGCGGCAGATCGCGATAGGAGCGCTTCTTCGAGTTATAGAGCAAGCAGTGGCCCGGGCAGTTCATGGGTTTGACGAAGAGCTCCTCACCCTCGTCGCCTTCGAACCGGAACATATCGTCACGAAAGAGCTCGTAATGACCGGAGGTTTGATAGAGCTCCGCGCGCACGATCTGGGGTGTGATCACTTCCTCAAAGCCGTACTTCGGGTAGAGCGAGCGAACGAAATCGATCAGCTCGTTGTACAGCGCCACACCCTTGGCGTGGTAGAACGGCGAGCCCGGCGCGACGGGATCGACGTGGAAGAGATCGAGCTGCGCCCCCAGGCGGCGATGGTCGCGCCGCTTGGCTTCTTCGATGCGCTCGAGGTACTCGGTGAGCTGTTGTTTCTTGGCGAACGCCGTCCCGTAGATGCGCTGCAGCATCGGGTTGCGCTCGTCGCCCCTCCAATACGCCCCCGCCACCTCCAGCAGCTTGACCGCGCCGATCTGCCCCGCGTGCTGGACGTGGGGCCCGCGGCAGAGATCGACGAAACCGCCGTGGCGGAAGAGCGTGATGGCATCGCCTTCCGGGATGTCGCCGAGGCGCGCCACCTTGAGTTCTTCGCCGATCGCCCGGAAGCGCTGCTCCGCCTCCGCGCGGGTCACGACCTCGCGCTCAAACGGGGAGTCCTCGGCGAGAATTCGCCGCATCTCGTCTTCGATGCGTTCGAGATCTTCGGGGGTAAAGGGCCGTTCCACCAAGAAATCGTATTGGTACTTCTCGCTGTGATCCTTGCGCCCGACATCGATCTGTACGGCCGGGAACAGCCGCTTGACGGCGTCCGCCATGACGTGCTCGGCGGAATGACGAAGTACCTCTCCCGCTTCGGGGTCGCGCAACGTCACGATCTCGACGGTGGCGCCGTCCGGGAGCTCGACGCGCAAATCGGTGAGCACCCCGTCGACCCGCGCGGCAACGGCCGCGCGCGCCAGACCCGAACCGATCTGCTGCGCCACGGCGAGGGCCGTCGAACCCGACGGCATCGGAAGACGCCTGCCATCGGGCAGGCTCACGTGGATCTCGCTCATGAGCGCAGGCGGAACATGGATCGACTCAGCTGGTGGCCCTGCGAGCGCCGGACCGTCAGGAGCCGACCCTCTGGGATGTGATGCGGGGTTTCTCATGGTTGGCACGGGCGGGATTGAACCGCCGACCCCCACCGTGTCAAGGTGGTGCTCTCCCACTGAGCTACGTGCCAGAAACCGGCCTAACGTCCCGGAGTCGATACCGATTTCGCCGAGGTTCGTCAAATGGGCGGATCGCTCGTGGGGGCCTCCGGGGCGGGGGCCCCGCCCGGGGAAGCGGCGGCCTCGGGGGCCCCGGTCTCGACCACCCGGATGCGCAGCGCGCCGGGCGCACCGGCCTCGACCCCGAGGCCCAGCTCGCCGCCCACGGCGCGCTGGAGGCGCGCCACCAGGGCCTCGTTGCTCTCGTCGGTCTCGAGCTGGGCCACCAGGCGGCCCCGCTCGAACTCGCGCGGCTGGACGCTTCCGCCCCGGGCCGTCAGGGCCCGCCGCAGGCGCTCCCAGGAAGACCACGTGTCCACGCCG
>CAZTOE010000202.1:0-8432 GCA_964615045.1 uncultured Spirochaetales bacterium | reverse complement strand
CGTGCCGGAAGTCATTGATGATCCAACTATTATCGAAGTCGGCAAACACGGCATCGGGGTCTCGGTGTTGTGTCCGATGCGGGTACACACGAATATCGACCTCTCCGCGCGCAACCGCCCCGAGGTGTTTGGTGGTACGCCCGGAGCCCCGCTCCCGCCACCGCCGGACCCGGCGCAGTTCCCGTGCGAAACGCTCCCCGTCGAACGGGTGGCGCAGGAAGTCGTCGATGCGGTTCGCGCCGGGCAGCTCTACATCCTGCCCCATGCCGAGAGTCGCAAGTTCATCCGGCGCCGCTTCGATCGAATCGACCGAACTTTCGAACGGTAGTAGTGGACCCTGGCTCGCTCGCGAAAGTGCGGGCTACCAGCCCTCCATGCCCCCGGCTACGTTCAGCGAGATCCCCGAGACGTTGATGGAGGTCGCGAGATAGATGACCGCCTCCGCGATGTCTTGGGGGGTCTGCTCGCGCCCGAGCGGGATGAAGTTGCGCACGGCTTCATCAAAGGCCTCCCGCCCTTCTCTGCCGGAGGCACTCCCCATTACCTCGTTCAAATGGTCGTTCCACATCGCTGTGGCGAGGATGCCCGGACACACCGCGTTGACGCGCACGCCCTGCGGGCCGAGCTCCGCCGCCATCGCCTGCGTCATGCCCACGACCGCAAACTTGGTTCCGCAATAGGCGGCGCCGCCCGCGTAGCCGCGCTTGCCCGCGACCGACGCGATATTGATGATCGAACCGCCATTCTTGACGAGGTGAGGAATGGCCGCGCGGCAGGCGAGAAACACGCCTTTGACGTTCACGGCGAAGAGCTGATCCCAGCGCCGTTCGTCAAATTCGGCGACCGGGCCGAAATGGACCACGCCTGCGTTGTTGACGAGGATGTCGACGCGGCCGAGTTCGCGCACCGCGGACTCGATCAGCTGCTCGACCTGGTCGGCGTCGGTGACGTCGCAGGGGATCGCGACCGCCTCGACCCCGCGCGCCTCGACTTCTTTGGCGGCGCTTTCGAGCTCCGACCGGTCGGCGAGGCGGTAGCTCCAGTCCTGGCTGCTTCCGCCGAGGTCCGACAAGACAACGTTGGCGCCGGCGTCGGCCAGCCCGAGCGCGATCCCGCGACCGATGCCGCGCGCGGCCCCGGTGACGATCGCGACCTTGCCCTTGAGTCCCATGAGCACCTCCTGCGTCTCGTCCCGATATGAGGATCGGAGCTCCAAGGATACACTCTGCTCGAGCACTACGAGTGGAACCGACGGTGGTCTCCCCCGGGGTCGAGGAGCGGGGCGATCGAAGACGAGTTCCTCGCGGGAGCTGATCCGATGGCTTTCCAGCCGGCGTAGGCCTTAAGTAGGCCTTACGCGGGTTTCCGGCCGGGAAAGGGTCTTCGATGGGAATGAGGTTCCGGAGGACGAAAAGCGTACGGCGCGAGGGCGCATTTCCGGCTCCGACGCCGGACGGAGGACCGCGGTGGGACCCCGAGGCTCTGCTGCTGGACCGGATCGCTCGCGATCGAGAAGAGGCCGCCTTGATTGAGCTTTACGAACGCATCGCGCCCAGCGTGCACGCCTGCTGCCTGCGCATCCTGCACGACCCTGACGACGCCAAAGACGCCACGGCCGAGGCGTTCTGGCGGCTGTGGAATCGGGCGGAGCGCTACGACCCGGCGCGCTGCTCGGCGATGGCCTGGATCATGACGGTGACGCGGCGGCTGGCGCTGGATCATCGCCGCAGTGCCGTGCGGCGTGACCGGGCGGTAGATCGGGCGGGGCAGGAGCCCGACGAGGTCGACCGCTACCAGCAGCGCGAGGAGGCGCGTATCGATATTCAGGCGGCGCTCCGGCATCTCTCCGAGCCCGACCGCTGCCTCCTCGAGGCTGCCTATTTCGAAGGCTTGAGCGGCGCGGACATCGCTCTTCGCGATGACCTGCCGCTGGGGACGGTCAAATCCCGCATGCGCGCAGCGCTTCGCCGTCTGCGGCTCGCCGTCCACGGAGGTCAGCTATGAGCAACCGAGTGGGGATGATTCGATCGTTGGACTGTCAGGCAGTGGAGAGCCGCCTCGAAGCCTTCCTGCTGGAGGAGCTTGAGCCGCGGGAGCAGACTCGTTTGGACCGACACCTGAGGGATTGCGCGGCGTGTCGTGCCCGGGTGGGCGCCGAGCAAGAATTGCTGGCCTGGATTCCGCGCAGCCTCGAGCCCCAGGCTCCGCCCCCCGATGTCCTGGTGGGCCTTCTGAATCGAGTTCGTGACGACCGGGGCCGTCGACGCCGTTGGTCGGTGACCTATGGGTTTGCCGTTGCCGCCGCCAGCATCGCGCTGACCCTGTTGATCTTTCGGCCCGTGACCGCGAATTCGCTGGCGCGCATGCTGGAGTCGCCCGACGTCGCCGTCATCAACCTCTTTGCGAGCCTCGATTCTCCCCTCGCGGCGCGATACGAATACCGCACGGAAACGCATGTTCGCTTTGATCGGAGCGTCGGCCGGATTCTCTTCAACGTGAGCTCCGGCGAGTGGCAGCTAGCGGTCCACGGCTTGCCGCGCCCGCCCCGAGGTGGGCGCTACATTCTCACCGGCTTGGTCGATGATCAGATCGTCGATCTCGGAACCATCGCGCGGTGGGAGGATGGTGTTGCGACGCTCCGGGGACAAAGTCCGATCGATCTCACCCAGACCCAGCGGCTCTCCGTGGTATTGGACGCACGGGGGACCCGCCTCCGCCTGCTCGACGCCGTCGACGGAGCCTGGTAGCCGGGCCTTCCTTTCGCTCACGCTCGTGGCCCTCCTGGGGCTCGGGCTGAGCTGTGCCAACATCGGACGCGAAAGGCTCCTCCCGAAGCCCGAGCCGATGGCGATTCACGCCGGGAGCGAGACGCTCACCGAGGGTGATCAAAGTCGGCTCGCCAACGTTCGCCGTTTTCTCGATCCCTACGAGGCCGAGCTCCTCGAAGACAGCCTCGAACAGCTGCACGAGGAGACCCGCCTGCCGGAGGGTGCCTCCGACGAGGCGCTAAAGCGCGCCCTCTCGGGATTTAGCGAGGCCAAGGGTTTCTGCGAGCGGTTCAGCGAAGAGCTCGAGCCGTTGATGCTCCAGGGCCCGGTTGCGGCGGCGCCCGAGCGGGTTGCCCTGGCCGTTTCGATCGATGATGCCTACGAACACTGGACCACCGGCGCCGCGCGCAGTGAATACGACGAGCCGATCGAGCTGGCGCGAGCCTTGCGCGATGGCAAGGCCGGTCGCGAGAGCTTCAACGCCGGGGTCGTCGTCGGTAAGGCGGGGCGACCGGTCTTCGTCACCGACGCGGCGGAGTTCGACAAGAAGGGACCCAGCGCCGCCGGGCGCCTGTGCCTGCCCGGGAAGCCGGCCCACAGCTACGTACTTGCGATTCTCCCGGTCGCGTCGCTCCCAGGCCCCCTGCGGGTCCCTACGGCGGCAGACGGTGCGTGTCGTCCCCGCTTCACCCTGACGCCTCCCGACGCCACGGCGGGCGTCACCTGTACCGGGCGGCCCGAATTCGTCACGCACGCTTTCACGCTGGGAGCGGTCGAGGAGTTTCGGCTAAGCCGCTGAAACGCCGAGGCGACGACGGGCGAGGCGCGGCTGTGCGCGGCTCCCTGGCGTTTTCTGGCGCGAACGGCCTCGGCCAGCGATGCTCCCGGATCCATGGTGGTCGGGAACTTCGCGGGCCGTTGGGGCTGGTACGCCTTCTCGTTCTTCGCGCACTTCGTCGTGCTGATGGTGGCGCTCCTCTACGCGCCGCCGCCGCCTCCCGAAGAGCCCCTGATCCCCATCGCGTTGGTGGCGCCGCAGCCGGAGGAGCCCGCTCCGACCACCGAGATGCTCCACTTCCGGCAGGCCACGCATCCCCGGGTGCGCGAATCGGTTTCGGTTCCGCGCGAAGTCCTGGCACTGGCGCCGCCGCCGGTCGATGCAGTCCTCACCCCGGAGGCGATGGGGGGTGGCATCACGCTCGATGTGGCGGCGACTCGCGGCCTGTCCGGCTTTTCCCTCGGTGGCTACGGCGGTGGCAGCGCCGGCAGCGGCGTGGGGATTGGCAACAGCACCGGCACCACGGGCACCTTCCAGGAGTACGTCGGCGGGCTGCGACAATCGGGACTGGACGTGGTGTTCGTAATCGACGCCACCGGTTCGATGGGATGGCTGATTGCCGAAGTGAAGGATCGGGTGCGCAGCCTCGCCTTGTGGATCCGCACCCTGGTTCCGGTGACGCGCTTCGGTGTGGTCGCATTTCGCGATCAGGACGACCCCGAGTTCGTCACCCGGCTCCAACCGCTGACCTTGAACATCGGCCGGGTGCATCGTTTCCTCGACGATCTCGAGGCGCTCGGACGCGGCGATATCCCGGAGGCCGTCGAGGAGGGCCTTCGGGTCGCCGTCAATGACGCCGGCTGGAAGTCGGACAGCCGCAAAGTGATCATCATTCTGGGCGATGCACCGCCCCACCTCGAGGACATGCCCCGCGCGCTTGAGCTCGCCCACCGCTTTCGCTCGATGGGAGGCACCGTCACGACCGTCGATACGAGCTTCGATGCCAACCCGACGCTCGCGGCGAAGCGCCTGGGGGTTCGGGTCGACGAGCTCCAAACCCTCGGGCAGGGCGGCGTGATGCCCGAATTCGAGCGTCTCGCTCAGGCGGGTGGGGGTGACGTGTCGAGCCTCGAGGGGGAGAGCCACGTCGCGCGTCGACTCGCGCTCCTGATCTTTGGCGAACAGTGGGCCGACGAGGTCCGCCCGCTGCTGGGCAATCTGTAGGGTGTCGAAGCGGCTCTTGTGCTGCGGGCAGCTCGCCGTGGCGGCTCTCGTGTTCGTGGACCTCCTGGGCGGCGCCGCCGCGGTCCATGCCGCGAGCTTTGCTTCGATCGGTGAGCGGGCGAAGGCGGCGCGCTCCGAGACGCGGCTCGAGGCGCTCCAGCGCGAGTTCCACGGTGCGCTCGAGCCTTTGCGTCACGAGACGCGACCCATGGATCTCGCGAATGGCGCAAACGCCCTGGGCGCATTGGTGGCTCGGGCTCGCGACCTCGACGGGAGCCTCGCGCTTTTCGATGCGCTGCGCGGCGACGCCGGCACCCTGCAAGACGCGGCCACCGCGCTGCGCGGCCGGCTCGAGGAACGTGCCGGCGATGACGACAACGCGCTCGAGGCGCTGTATCGCTCCGAGGACTGGCAGCGTCTCGACTACAGCCTTGTCCTCCTGAACTACTGGGGCGGTTGGGTGGAGCTCGGGCGCGGCGAGCAGCTGAGCTCCGAGCGCGAGCGCAAGGCGGCGATGGAGCGGGCGGTCGCGGCCTTCTCCCGCTCCGCGCTCGAGATCCGCCTGCCCGGCGTGGCGACGTCGAGCCTGCTCGGACTCGCCAAGGCCCGCCGCGAACTCGGTGAGCTCACCGAGGCGCAGCGCACCCTCGAGACGCTCCTGCAGCAGCTCCAGCGCCGACCCGACCCGGGGCTCGACACGGCGGCGCGCTACGAACTCGCCACCCTTGCCCTCGCCCGGGGTGACCTGGGTCGTGCGCAACAGATCATCGAGGGGCTTCCGGCGGGCGCCCTCTCCCGGCAGGACCGCCTCAACCTCTCGCTCCAGGAAGCGCAGGGCCAGCTCCGGCTCGCCGGCCGTGGAGGCGACCCGGCCCGCGCCGCGGCGCTGCTGCGGGAGCTACTGGCGGCAGGCGATCCCTTCGCTTCCCAGGCCGCCGCCCTGGTGGAGAAATATCGGCGGGCGCTGGCGGGCCAGGATCTCGGGTCTCTGGGTGCGCTGCTCGAAGCCGAGCGGGCCTTCGAGGTGGGGCGCTATGAGGAGGCGAAAACGGGCTACGCCGCAGTGCTCGAGGGCGGGGCTCGTGTCCCTGGCCTGCGGCGCGCCAACGTCACGTACAAGTACGCCTTCGCGCTGGCGGAGACGGGCGATCTCGAAACCGCCGCCAGCCAGCTCGAAGCCCTGCTCGCCGACCGCGACGCAGGCGATGTCGGAGCTCTTGCCGCACCCCTCTACTACTCGGTGGCCGAACGCCTGGCTGCGTCCGATCCGGGCCCGGCCGCCCAAGCGCGCGCGAGCCGGGCCGCCGAACGCCTGTTGGAGCTCGCCCCCGGCGCACCGGGCGCGGACTCCGCCCGCTACCGGGCGGCCCGCACCCGGGAGGCGCGTGGGCGCGAGAAATCCTCGCTCGCCGCCCTGGAGCGCATCGGACCGGAGAGCGCCGCCTATCCAGCTGCGCGGCTCGATATCGCTCGCTTGCACGCCGGCCGTTTTCAAGCTCTCGAAAACCAGGGCGCAAGTGGGAGTCTCCCCGACCTGGCGAAACGGCTCGAGCGGGATCTCGCCACGGTCGCCGAGCTGATCGGACAAGGTCGCCTCGACCCCGACCCGAGCCGCGACGCAACCTTCGCGGTGCTGCGCGCCAAGGCGGCCTACTGGGCAGGTGGGTCCTACCAGAGCGTCGAAGCTCGGATCGCCGAGGCGCGGAAGGCGCGGCCGGATGCGGCAGGGCAGCGCTCGCTGCTGCGACTCGAGCTCCGCAACCGAATCCGGGCGCGGGCTTGGCCGGCGCTTGCCGCAATGCTGCAGGGGTCGTCAGACGCCGAGCTGAGCGACAATTTTTCGATCTGGCACGAGGCGCTCCTTGGCGTGGAGCGGCGCCAGGGCCCCTCCGATTTGCGCCTGGCGTTCTACCGGCGCCTCGAGCCCCTGGCGCCCGAAAAGAGTCGCGACACGCTTGCGCTCGGCCATGCCCGCGCGCTGCTCGACGCGGGCCAGGCGGAGGCGGCGGCTGTGCGCGCTCGGGCCCTCACAGAGCGGGACTCGAAGTGGGCCGATGCGTGGATTCTGTACGCCGAAGCGCTCGATGCTCGGGAAGATTGGGAGGCGTCATTCGGGGCCTGGAGTCGCGTGGCCGGCGGTCTCGAGGCCGGCACCGAGCCGTGGGTCGAGGCAAAGCTACGCGCTGCCGAGGCCGCGCGTCGCCTCGATGATCTGGCGCGGGCCTGCAAGGCGCTGCGCGACCTCACGGCCCAGGCGGTCGGCGACCAGCGCCGCCGTCGCTTCGATGCCGCGAGCCAGGGCTGCGCGGAGGCAAGCGGCTAGGGGAACTTGAAGGAGATCAAGACGGTCTCGACGCGCTTGTCGGCGTCGCCGCTCGGGTCTTCTGCCACACTGCGTACCAGGCCGACGCCCCGCACGTAATAGTCTCGATAAATCATCAGCGGGTCGACGCCCGGTTCTCCCGCGTCGCGGTAGCTGAGCCGAACCTCGATCGCGTCCTTGAAGTCACCCGCCGGAACGCTCACGTCGGCGAGGCCCTTGATCTCGCCGTCCCATCCCAGGTTGCCACCGCCGCCCTCGGGGGTCTGGAACATTTTGGTGAGTTGCCCCCAGCGGTGGCCCTCCTCGGGATTCAGGGGAAGAAACCAGGCCGGATCCTCCTCCCCCACGAACCGAAGCCCGCCCTCTTCGTCGTAGTCGAGCGCGGTCAGGCGAGCCAGATAGCCCTCTTCGTTGGCGTAGTAGCCGACCGGTGATGTCTCGACGAAGCCGAGGCTCGGCCCCAGGTTGGTTTCGTCGACCACGAAGACCTCGCCCCGGTCGTCGGGGAGCTCAAGGAGTCCGCGGGCGGTGGATTCGACCTTGAGGTTCCCCAGCTTTGAACGGACTTCGTAGACCCACTGGGCGCCCTCGACCAGCGGAAAGTACTCCTCCGCCGCGGAACCCTCGGCGGGATGGTGTGCGCGGCTGCAGCTGAACGCGAGCAGTGCGCCCACCGTCACGCCGATCGCTCGGCTCACGACCCCGGCCCCGGCGATGCGCCCGACGATGAACATCCCTTTTCAACCTTTTCGTAGCGCGCGAGCGCGGCTAAGCCGCGGTGCTTGCGCGCGCCGCCGTTTCGGACTGCCCGGGTCCCACCGCTTGCGAAAACTTCGGTTTGAACACCGTGATCAGGGCGGGCACCAGCAGGATCGCGCCGAACATGTTCGCGAGCAGCAGGATCGAGAGCAGCAGGCTCATGTCGCCGGCGAAGCGCAGACTGCTGATCAACTTCCAGAAGATGATGCCCCCGACCAGCGTCGAGCCGGTGAAGAAGACCGCCATTCCCGTGGTTCGGATCGCGATCCGAATGGATTCCGGCATGCTCTGGCCGCGTTTCCGCTCGTGGACGACCCGGTCCATGATATAGAGCGCGTAGTCGACGCCGACCCCCACCCCCAGCGCCTGCACCGGGAGCGTATTCACGTCGAAACCGATCCTCGCGAAGTACATGTAGGCCAGCGAGATCAGCGCCGCGGTGCCGAGCGAACTGACCAGCAGCAACGCGATCGACAGCGACCGGTAGGAGATCAGGACGACGAGGAACACGGTGGTGAACGAAGCAATCAAGGTGGCGTTGTTGCTGCCCTCGACCTCGTCGTTGCTGGCACCCAGAACC
>CAZTOE010000201.1:0-8506 GCA_964615045.1 uncultured Spirochaetales bacterium | reverse complement strand
AGCGAGCCGAAGGCGAGCGGAGTTCAACAGCAAGCGGCCGAAGGCCGCGCGCACGGCAAGGGCCGGGGCTCGGCGGCTCGCGCAGCGAGGGCAAAGCCCGAGCGAAGTTCACTCGGGACACCGAAGGCGAGCGGAGTTCAACAGCTAGCGGCCGAAGGGGACCTGCGGGATTGACCGAACACATCGTGCGCGCTTTTGAACAGGAGTTGAAGCAGCTCCGCGCCCGGATCCGGGAAATGGGAGAGCTCGCTGAGAAGCAGTTTCGGCTCGCTTGCGACGCGCTGCTCCGCCGCGACCGGACCGCTGCCGAAGCCACCCTGGCCTCGGACCCCCGTCTCGACGCCCTCCAGGCCGAGATTGCCGCGGCCGCCCTACGACTCTTGGCGCTGCGCCAGCCGGTGGCAGTGGACCTGCGCGAGGCCATCGCCGCGATCCGCTCCACCTCGGACTTCGAACGGATCGGCGACCTTTCCAAGGACCTCGCCAAACGCGCCATCGTGCTCGGCGGGGAGCGCGAGTTCCGCGCCATTCCATCCCTCGGGCAGATGACCGCCTTGGTGGCGGAACACCTCCACGCGGTCATCGAGGCCTACGTCGCACAAGACGCGGCATGCGCCCTGGAGGTCTGGAAGGCCGATGCGACCGTCGATGACTGGTTCCACAGCATCTACCGCGAGCTTCTGGAGGCCATGCTCGAAGACCCGGACACCATCAACGTCTGCACTCAGCTCCTCTTCGCCGCCAAGAGCCTCGAGCGCATCGGAGATCACTGCGCCACGATTGCCGCCTCGGTCTATTACCTGGTGGAAGGCACACCGCCACCCGGAGATCGTCCCAAGGGTCTCGACTCCGTGTGGAAGACGTAGGTCCCGCCGGCATGCGCGTCAGCATCAACGGTTTCGGGCGAAGGGGTCGTGGGGGCGCGTGAACCGTACGGCGGAGTTGGCCGCGCAGAGCGCCGGCGCCAGGGAGGCGTAGTGCGCTCGGGCGTGCGCGAGTATGCGCTCGTCACGGGCACCTACTGGGCGTTCACCCTTACCGACGGTGCGCTCCGCACCCTGATCCTGCTCTATCTCCACACCCTCGGTTACGGGCCCTTCGCCCTGGCCACGCTCTTCCTCTTCTACGAGTTCTTCGGGGTGATGACCAACCTGCTGGGGGGCTGGCTGGGCGCCCGCTACGGGCTGAACCGGACCCTGACCACCGGACTGACGCTCCAGATAGCCGCCTGCGGGATCCTGGCGCTACGCGCCGACGCGCTGAGCGTGCCGTTGGTCATGGCGTGCCAGGGGATGAGCGGCATCGCCAAAGACCTCGTCAAGATGAGCTCAAAGAGTTTCGTCAAGCTGGTCGTGGCCACCGGCGATAGCGGGCGCCTGTTGCGATGGGTCGCGTGGATCACCGGCTCGAAAAATTCCCTCAAGGGTCTTGGGCTGCTGCTCGGTGGGGTCTTGCTGGCCGCCGTGGGATTTCGTTGGGCTTGTATCGGGATGGCGGCGGTCCTGGCCCCGGCCCTCGCGAGCGCATCGCTGCTGCTGGCCCCGGCGGCGGGGCGCTCCGCGACGAAGCCCGCGTTGAGCTCGGTGTTCTCCGACGACCCGCGCATCAACTGGCTCGCTGCCGGGCGCTTCTTCCTGTTCGGGGCCCGCGATTTCTGGTTCGCGGTGGCGCTCCCGGTCTTTCTGGCCACCGAGCTGGGGTGGTCCTTCCCAAAGATCTCGGGGTTTCTGGCGCTATGGATCGTGGGCTACGGGATGGTGCAAGCCTTGACGCCCCGGGTCCTCGGGCGCGGCGCCACCGTTGCCGGGGCGCGTCAGCTCTTGGGATGGACGCTGCCGCTCACGCTGCCGCTGGGAGCCGTCGCTTGGGCTCTGCGCGAGGGGTTCGCGGCCGGCCCGACCCTGATCGGAGGATTGATGGCGTTCGGGGTGCTCTTTGCGATCAACAGCGCGCTGCACAGCTTCCTGATCGTGGCCTACGCCGAGAGCGAGAAGATCGCGATGCGGAATTGGCTTCTACTACATGGCGAACGCCGCTGGCCGTCTGGTGGGCACCCTCGGATCGGGCGCGCTCTACCAACTGGGCGGCCTGGGAACACCGGGGCTGCTCGCGTGCCTGGCCGGCTCGCTGGCCTTCATCGTGGCCTCGGCGGAACTTTGTCCGCCGCTACTCAGCGCGGAGCAGCGGATCAGTGCCAGGACGTCCCACGCGACGGGGTAGGCGCCCCGGCCGCGACACCCGGACTACGCGTTGGCACGGTCCCAGGCGTCGCCCGCCTGGGCGATCCCGTCCAGGTAGTGCCCCCACACCGACAGGTTGGTCTCGCAGGCCCTTACGACCTGATCTTCCATCGCGAACTCCGAGGCAAAGCGGGCCACGGCGTTCCACCCCAGATCGGAGTGCTCGGCGTCGGCCGCCTCGTGAAGCGCGAAGAAGTCGAGCTGCTCGTCCGGGAGACCGAACAGCTCGCCCCATCGTTTCCGTTCCAACCCAAACCAACCCCGTTCCCGAAGCACGCCCTCGCCGTAACCCGGCACGTTGGTCCGCTCCATACAGGTGTTCGCGACGATCCCCTCGAGCCAATGGCGGTTGCTCATCAGCGCCTCCCAGGCAAGCCAGCAGAGCTGGGTGCTCGCGAGCGGTTCCGCCGCCTGGATCTCCGCTCCACTCAAGCCGATGTGCCCACCGAGTTCCTCGATGACCTTCCAGTGTGCGCGACCGCCGCCGTGTTCGTGATCGGCGATGATCTCCTGGGTGCACGCTTCGATAATCGAGAGTTTGGTGTCCCAGTCGGGGCAGTTGGTGGCCACCCGCAGCTTGAGCACCGAATTGCGCTGTCGGGTGTTGAGGCGGTGCTGAAGCACGAAGGTGCGCGCGCGGCCGGGGGTCATCGGCTCCCGGAAAAAGCGCGCGTCGCGGCAAAAGGCGTCGACCACGCGATCCATGCGACGAAGGATCCCGTTTTCATCGCGGGGGGCGGCGCTCGCGCTCATCGCAAACTCCTCGCTAGTGGGGTCGGTCACCCTGCACCGTGACGCGCTGCAAGACGCGTCGCTGGCGCGGATCGAAGTCGGTGCGGGCGTGCTGGACGCAGCGATTGTCCCAGATCAGGAGGTCTCCCGTTCTCCACACGTGGCGGTGGCAATTCTCGGGCCGTTCGATCACAGCGTACAGCTGCTCGAGGAGATCGCGCTCCTCTTCGGCGCCGACGCCCGGCAGGGCCTCGGTCATCAGGCGATTCACGAAGATGGCCTTGCGCCCCGTCTCGGGATGGGTGCGAATCACCGGATGCTCACAGCGCGGAGCGTAGGGGTCGCTGGAGCGGGACTGCTCCGTTGCATTGGCGCCGTAATCGTAGACAAACCGCGCGCGCAGGCCGTCTACGCGCCTCCGTACCTCCTCGGGCAACTGGTCGTAAGCGGCGCGGCAATCGGCAAACAGCGTGTCTCCGCCCCGAGGCGGAATCTCGAGGGCGTAGAGCAGGGTCGCCGAGGCGGGTCGCTCGTAATAACACTGATCGGAGTGAAACTGCATCGGGCCGCGCGGGAGGATCGCCTTGGCGCCCTCGATCTCCACATTCGTCACCATCATCACCGCGGGGTGTTGGTGGGCGTCGGCCACCGTCCGCACGTGCTGAAGCGGCCCGAAGCGCTCGGCGAAGCGGGTCTGGTCGGTGACCGAGAGCTGCTGATCGCGAAACAGCAGGACGCCGTAGCTGAGCCAGGCCTCGTGGATCGCCCCGAAGGTCTTCGCGTCGAGGGGCTCGCGCAGATCGACGCCACCGATCTCGGCTCCCAGTTCGCGTCCTTGTTCGCTTCGCCGCCCGGCTCCCGGCCCCGTTGCAGGCAATGGTCGGCAGAGGGCTGTCACTCGCAAAGGCATGGTCTCACTCAGCGCAACATCACGTGTACGGTTTTGAGCTCCGTGTAGCTCAGGAGCTCTCCCAGCGCTTCCTCGCGCCCGATGCCGCTCGCCTTCTTCCCGCCGAAGGGGGTCCCCTGAAAGTGCGTCGATTGCCCGTTGATCCAGACGTAGCCTGCCTGCACCCGACGTGCGACCCCGAGCGCCCGGTTGAGATCGTCGGTCCAGATCGATGCCGTGAGACCGTACTCGGTCGCGTTGGCGGCCTCGACCACCGCATCGAGCTCCGACCAACGCAACACCGAGAGCACCGGGCCGAAGATCTCCTCACGAGCAATGCGCATACCCATGTCGACATCTGCGAACACAGTGGGCTCGAACCAAAAACCGCGCTCGGAGCCCGGCGGGCGTCGGCCCCCACACACGAGCTTCGCGCCCTCGCGGCGACCCGCGTCGACGTAGGACTCGGTCTTGGCGCGTTGCGCGGCGGAGTGAAGCGGGCCGACCTCCGACGCGGGATCGAGGGGGTCGCCCATCCGGAGCGAAACTACGGCCGCGACGACCCGATCGAGGACCGCCTCGTAGATCTCCTCGTGCAAGAAGAGCCGGCTCGTGGACCCACAAGACTGCCCCTGCCACGCGAAGTTCATCCCGGCGAGCGCAGCCGTCGCCGCTCGCTCGGGGTCGACGTCGGGAAAGACAATCATCGGATTCTTGCCGCCCAGCTCGAGGGTGACGTGCTTCACGCCGGTCTCCGCCGCGGCCCGCTGGATCGAGCGGCCGGTCTCCACCGAGCCGATGAAGGCGATGCGCTTCACCGCGGGATGCCGCACCAAGGCGTCCCCGGCGACGGGCCCGAGGCCTGTCACGAGGTTGACCACGCCGGGCGGAAACACCTCGCGGCAAATCTCTGCGAAGATCGCAGCGGAGAGCGGACTGGTCTCGGGCGGCTTGACCACCACGGCGTTGCCGGCCAGCAGCGGTGCCGCGATCCGCGAGGCCGCGAACAGGATCGGGTGGTTGAAGGGAACGATGCGGCCGACCACCCCGTAGGGCTCGCGCAACGTGAAGTGAAGGTTCTGTGCCGTGGCGGGAATCGTCTCGCCTTTGAGCTCGAGACCGAGACCTGCGAAGTAGACCAGCGCTTCCGCCGCCGTCGACACATCGAGGCCCATCTTGGCGATCGTGTTGCCGGTGTCGCGGACCTCGATGGCCAGAATCTCGTCGCGCCGGGCGAGGAGCGCCGCCGCGGCGGCGCGCAATAGCTCACCGCGCTCGGCCACGCCCCGCTCGGCCCAAGCCCGCTGCGCCCGCTGCGCGGCGTCCACGGCGCGGGCCATGTCGCGGGCGTCGGCCTCCGGCGTTTGGCCGATGCGCTCCTCGGTCGCCGGATTGATCGAGTCGATCCATCGGCCGTTCCGGCTGGGGACGAGCTCGCCGTCGATCAACATGGGTCGCTGCAAAAATTCGCTCATACAGTCACTCAATAGAGGGTTTTGCCCCCGTCGACGTTGAGGACCTGTCCGGTGATGAAGGCACTCGCATCGGACAGCAAGAAGAGCACCGCGCCGACCAGGTCCTCGGGAACCTGGGCGCGCTTGAAAGCGCGCTGCGCGTCATAGTCGCCCGACAGGTAGCCGGGGGCCGAGCTCGCCACCTGCGTGTCGCTGCGCGTGAGACCCGGCGTCACGACATTCACACCGATCCCGAAGTCGCCGAGCTCGCGCGCCAACGCGCGAGTGAAGCCAATCACTCCGGCCTTGGCGGTGGTGTAGTGCAGGCGGTGGGGGGTTCCCTCGAAAACACGCGTCGAAGAAATATTTACGATGCGGCCCCGGCCCGCCTCGCGCATCGTAGGGACGACGGCGCGGCAGCACAGGAAAAGCCCGCGCAGATCCACCGCCATGACCCGGTCCCATTCTGCAACGGGAATCTGATCCCAGGGTCGGCGCGGCAGACTGCTCATCAGCGATGCGTTGTTGACCAGCCCATCGATCTCGCCCCACGCGCCCAGCGCCGCCCGGGCCATGCGTTCGGTGTCCGCTGGATCCGAGATGTCGACGACCTCCGCCTGTGCAGCGCCACCCCCGCAGCGAATCTCCTCCTCGGTCCCCCGGGCGGCTTCCCCATCGATATCGGCCACCAACACCCGGGCGCCCGCCGCAGCGAGGTGGGTCGCGTAGACCCGGCCGATGCCGCGCCCCCCACCCGTCACGATCACGACGCGCCCCCGCAGATCGAAGAGGTGGCTGGCGCGAGTGCTCATCGCAGCGAACGATATCCTAGGCCCCATGATGGCGGAATACTTCGAGACTCTCGCGCGCTACAACCGCTGGGCCAACGGGCGGCTCTACGCCGCGGCCGCAGCTCTTTCGGACGCCGAGTACCGTGCCGACAGGGGCGCCTATTTCTCATCGGTGCACGGAACCCTCAACCACGTTCTTGTCGCGGACCGCATCTGGCCGAAGCGGATTACCGGCGAAGGCGACGCTCCGGGAAGGCTCGATGTGATCCTGTGCGACGCTCTCGACGAGCTCGAAGCCGCTCGGGCTTGCGAAGACGACCGCATCGCGGACGTCGTGGCCGCGCAGAACGACGCGTCGCTGGCGGCGACCCTTCGCTACGCCAACATGAGCGGGCGGGAGTTCGAACAATCACTGTGGTGGGTGTTCGCGCACCTCTTCAACCATCAGACCCACCATCGCGGGCAAGCCCACGCGCTGATCGGCCAGCTGGGGCACGAGCCCCCTGAGCTGGACCTCGTATTCTTCTTGCGGGGCTGAGCCGGTCGCTAGGCTTCGTCGACGGGCAACGCCAGGCTCGGGAAGATCCGGGCGTACACGAGGTACACGAGGATGAACGCGCCCAGGAAGCCCGCCGCAATGCCGAACTGGACGAAACCGGCGAAGGACATGGTGTCCTCGGGCACCAGCGAGGGCCAGATCAGCACGTTGCGCTCGAGCCAGAATCCCACCAGCACGATGAATGCCACGGTGCCCAGAATGGCCGGCGTTCGCTTGGGACGCTGCCCGAGGAGAACCCAGAACGGCGTGACCCAGCACCCGATCCAGGCGACCAGTGTGAGCTTGACGTAGGGTTCCCCGAGTCGCTCCCAGAAGAGCTGCCAGTTCCCAAAGGTCTGATTCAGGAAGAGCTGTCCGATCCCCGATTTGTCCTGCATGAACTGACTGCCGAGGCGCGCCTCCAGGAAGGTGGTCTCCTCGGGCAGATTCCCATACCAGATCACCAGGTACTGGGAGAAGAACAAATACATCCAAAAGATACAGAAGGCGAAGATCATCTTGCCGAGATCGTGCATGCGACTCTTCGTGATCTCACCCTCGAAACCCGGCGCGTTGCGCAGGATCACCGCGATCAAGGTCGTGCAGGCGATCGCCGAGAGCCAGCCGCCCCAGGTGAAATAGGCCCCGAAGAGATTGGAGAACCAGGTGGGAGTGAGCGACATCACCTGGTCGAAGGTGATAAAGGTCCAGCCGAAGGCGAATGAGAGGCAGAGCAGCGGTGCGAGCACCCGGCAGCGGGCCGCGCACCGCTCGCGCTCCTCGACATCCCCGCGCCAGCCCGCCGTCCAGCGCTCGAACATACTCTTGGCGAAGCCGCCCGACTGCTCCGCTCCGCCGCGCAGCGTGGGCCGCACCGAATTGTACAAGAACGCGAGGGTGAGGAGCGTGAGCAGCACCAAGATGCCGAGGTCCATCCAGAAGAGGCGTTCGGGAGAGAGCCACGCCTTCTTCGCCTCGGGCGGGTGGTGCAGCCAGTTGACGTAGATGCTCTCGCGACCGCCTCCAAACCAGCTCACCAGGAAGAGAACCAAGGTCACAGGGACCCAAGCTGAAAGCCCTTCCGCGATCCTGCGCACAGGCCCGGGCCAACGCGCTCCGACGATCACGAAGGCACTCGCCAACACGACACCGGCCTGGGCCATCACGCCGAAGTAGAGGTAGTTGACGTGAAATGCACGCCACGCGGTGTCGTGGTCCGACGAAAGACCGGCGACAAAGGCGATGACCCCCAGTGCGACCAGCGCGGCGCATGCCCCAAAGAGCAGCGGCGGGATCGCGCGGGGTTGGGCGCGTTCGGCGAGGGCGGCGGGAGCGGCAGCGCTCACTGAGGAGTCCCTCCGGCGGATTGCGGGCCGGTTTGGCCGTTCAAGTAGCGGACGTAGTTGATGATGTCCCAGCGATACTCCGGCGGGATGCGCCGATAGTTTGGCATGCGGCCTCGCCCGAGGCTGATCGTCGTATAGATATGGCCATCGGTGAGCACCCGGGCAAGGCTCGCGGGGCCACCGATTGGCAACACGCCCACGAACGGGCCCTTGCCGAAGGGCGGGCCCCCGACCGGGCCGTTCCCATGGCCCTGGGTACCGTGGCACGGCGCGCAAAAGATTTCGAACTGCGCCTTGCCGTTCTCGAGCGACGCGAGGGTGGCCGGCTGCGGATTCTGCTGGGCTTCCTGCTCCGCCACGCTGAGTTCGGCCGGGTTCACGGGATAGCCGATCGGAACCGTGCCTTCGGGCGGGGAGAAACCTTGGGGATGTCCCGCAATGCCGGTGTCCTCGTAGGCCTGCACTGCCTTCTGCCACTTCATCTGCGGCCACCAGTTGTTGCTCCACTGCTCCCAG
>CAZTOE010000200.1:0-8537 GCA_964615045.1 uncultured Spirochaetales bacterium | reverse complement strand
CGCGTGGGGCCGCGGCGACCCGGAGTACCAGGTCGCGATCCGTCACCACTCCCACCCGTCGCTCGTCCTCAACGAGGATGAGCGATCCCACCCGCTCGCGCTCCATCATTTGAGCGACCGCCACGGCCCCTTCGTCCGGTGCCACGGTACCGGCCGGTCTCCGACAGATGTTTCCCTCCCACATCGCGTGGCATCTCCCCTCGGTGCCGTTTCGACGGAGCGTCGGCTCCGGATCGACATGGGGCGGACTAGCCCGCATGCTATGTCCAGCCGCCGCTCTCTGGAAACAGCGGATGGTCGCGTGGACAGCGTGACCCCACCCGAACCGGGAGTTCGCCGTGTCCGATCCGCAGCTTGATTTCGCGGCTGCCCAGATGCCGCTCGAGCAACGCTTCGCGCCGCTCGTCGCGCGACCGCCCGCTGAGGTAGAGGCGCTGCGCTGCCTCTGGCTGCCCGCGAACGAGCCGCCCTGGACCGATACCGGCCTCGTGTTGCGGGAGGAGCAGTGGTTCTCGCTACTGGCGGCGGGACGGGTCGCCTGGTCGCGACACCGCGCCGAGCTCTGGGCTGGGCCGCGGCACCATCTCTGGGGTCGCATCGGCGCGGGCAAGGTCTTCAATCCCACGCAGGACACCACCACCCGTCGCGCCGAGACCTCGGGGCGCCTCGAGCTCGGGATTTTGCACGGGATGTGGGCCAGCGAGCGCGGCGAGCTCGCGACGCCCTCGCGCCTCTACGAGCACCTCAGTGGAGGGATCGATGTGCTCGTGGTGGTCTGGAAGGGAGAGCCTGAAGCCGGGCTGCGGGCTCTGGCCCAGGCGAGCCCCGGAGACGCGCTCGTACTCGCCGAGTGCGAGCGGTGGGCCCGCCCGGTGCCGGTCCCGAACGGTTGGTCGTATCTCTACGAGACCGGCACCTCCGACGTGTATACCGAGTGCGAGACACCCTACGGCCCCGGCATCCGGGTTAGCGCCGCCAACGACCAGGGGATCATCCGCAAGCCCATCGCTTTTCCGCTGGCGCCCGACACCGTGTTGCGTTGGCGTTGGTGCCTCATGGCGATGCCGAGCGACCTGCCGGAAGATGTGGCGATCCAACACGACTACGTCTCGATCGCCGTGGAGTTCGAGGACGGCCGCGATTTGACCTGGTTTTGGAGCTCAACCCTGGAGCCGGGAAGCCATTTCGCTTGTCCGATCGAGGCCTGGAACGAGCGCGAGTTTCATCTCTGCGTTCGCAGCGGAGCTGCGGGCCTGGGTGCCTGGCAGAGCGAGACGCGCAACGTGTACGAGGATTGCCTTGCGGCGCTCGGCGCGACGCCGCAGCGGATCGTCCGCGCGTGGCTGATCACGGTCAGCACCTTTCAACACGGCAGAGCCCGGGCCGAGTTCGCGGACATCGCCCTGGAGCGAGGGTCGCAGCGCCTCCAGGTCCTGTAGCGCCACGCGGTCGGATCGGCGGCAACACCCGCGGCCGTTGCCGGCCCAAACGCGGCCGCGGCGCAGCGAGCGTCAGATTCCGTACACCCGCGCGACGCTGTCGCCGAGCAGGTTGTTGCGCGCGCTCTCCGAAAGCGGCGCGACCAGATTCTCGAGTGCCTCGAGGTAATTGCCCGGGTGATCGAAGTGCGGGTAGTCGGTCGCCCAGAAGAAGCGGTCGTTGCCGACGTGCTCCACGACCAGGGCGAGGGCGGTCTCGTCGGGGTCGCCCGAGATCCAACACTGGCGCTTGAAGTAGAAACTCGGCTTCTCCTTGAGCGGAACCGTATCGCCCAGCGACGTCCCGTAGGCGGCGTCCATGCGGTCGAGGGAAGCGCCAATCCAACCCGCGCCCGACTCGAGCACGATGATCTTGAGTTCCGGGAAGCGGTCGAAAAGTCCCCATTGGAAGAGCCCGTAAAAGGCCTGCTGCGGGCCCTGGGCACCCAGGACATTTTGGAACCACTGGGCCTGTCGCATCCCGTCGAAGCGCTGGTAGGTTCGGACGCGCGGGTTCTCGGCCATCACGTGGATCGCCACCGGCACGCCCAGCTCTTGCGCGACCGCCCAGAAGCGATCGTTGTCGGTGTGTCCGTGCGGCACGCGATTCAAGGTGAAGGGAGCCAGGAAAGCGCCCCGCGCTCCGGCCCTCACGGCGCTTTCGAGCTCCGCCGCCGCGGCCACGGGGTCGCCCAGAGAGATGTGGGCGGCGGCAATGAGACGGCCGCTCGAATCGGCGCAGAATTCGCAGATCCAGCGGTTGTACGCCCGCGTGTAGGCCTGCGCCAGCTCTGCGTCCTCGACCTCGCATTCCCAGGCCAGCCCCATGCTGGGATACAGGATGGTCGCGCGCAGTCCCTCGCGATCCAGCAGCTCGACTCGCTCTTTGGGATCCATCGAGCCGAACGGGGCGTTCCCCGGGTAGCCCACCTCCAACATGGCCTGGATCTCTTCGTCGCTCTTTCCCATCGCACCGAGCCGCGTCAGCACCCGCACGTCAAAGTATTTGGAGGGTGCCCCGTCGATCTCCACGATCTCGCGACCGTCGCGTCGGCGGATGCGCAGGGCGCGGTCGCGGAACCGGGGGTCGATGTAGCGCTCCCACAGATCGGGTGGTTCGAGGATATGGCCGTCTGCGTCGATGATGTTCGGGTAGTCGAGTGCCAAGGCGTGCCTCCTTCTGCGGCGTGAAGGTAGCCCCCCTGTCGGGAACGAGCGATCGCGGAACCCGGGGCTCTCGGGGTACCCTCGGGTTCCACCCCACCGGGAGGAGGCACCGCGTTCTACTCGGGACTTCCCGAGGCGCTGGAGCTCGCCCCGGATCGTGGGCCCGATCGCGAGCGGTGACGCAAGAACAAGGAGAATCGCATTGGCAGACTTTGGAACCTTTGGCGACGTGACCGTGGAAGTAGGCGATGATCACGTTGCGACGGCGGAGATCCACCGCCCGCCGCACAACTTCTTCGACAAGAACCTGATCTCGTCTTTGGCCGACGCCCTCGAAGCGGTCGACGCCGACCCGCGCTGCCGGGTGGTGCTGCTGTGCGCCGAGGGCAAGAACTTTTGCGCCGGGGCGAATTTCCACGCCGAAGACCGCGGCATCGAGGGTCCCAAGGGCCGCCACCTGTACGACGAGGCGGTGCGTCTGTTCCGGACGCGGACGCCGGTGGTGGCGGCAGTGCAGGGCGCCGCGGTCGGCGGCGGTCTCGGATTGGCGCTCTGGCCCGACTTCCGGATCGCCACCCCGGAGTCGCGCTGGTGCGCGAACTTCGCCCGGCTCGGGATTCATCACGGCTTTGGCCTGAGTGCCACCCTTCCCCGCCTGGTGGGGCAACAGCACGCGATGGACATGCTCTACACCGGTCGCCGGGTGAAGGGCGAAGAGGCCTTGTCGATGGGGCTCTGTGACAAGCTGGTCCCCCTCGCGCGCTTGCGAGAGGAGGCGCACGCCTGGGCCGCCGAGATCGCGATCTCGGCGCCGCTGGCGGTCGACTCGATTCGCGAGACGCTTCGAGGGGAGCTGCCGGATCTGATTCGCACCGCGACCGATCGCGAAAAGGCCGAACAGGATCGGCTCTTCAAGACCGCCGATCACCGCGAGGGCGTCGCCGCGATGACCGATCGACGCACGCCCCAGTTCACGGGGAAATAGCTCAAGCTCCGAAGAGGAACTCGGCGAACTCCGGCGAAACATCGGCGGCAGCGAGGCTCTCGGGACCGGCGAACACGCCTCCCAATACGCGCGGGACGAGCGACGGGCTTTCCGCCAGACGCGCCAGGGCGCGCTGCCGCGCCTCGACGCTCTCGGGATCAAAGCGCGCGTTGAGCCGCGTGACCAGCTGCGCCACGAAGCGGAGCCGGCGCAGGCGTTCGAGGCGTTCTTCGACATAGGGCGCCAAGAGCTCGGCACACCAAGCCGCGTTTCCGCACAGCAGATCGCGCACCATGCGCACGTCGCGAAGCGCGATCGAGAGTCCCTGGCCGATGATCGGGTCGTTGTAGCCCGCGGCGTCGCCCACCAGGACCGCCCCCTCGACCACGGGCACCTCGGTCCACGCATCCTGGCTCGGGTACGAGCGGCATGGACCGATGGGTGCGGCCCGGGCAATCTCTGCGCTGCCCGGCACACACTCCAGCTCGAAGCAGTCCAGAAAGCGGCGCGCGCCGTCCTCGCCCGCGAAGCGCCCTCGCCCGCCCGCGTCGTAGTCGGCGTAGAGCCGCGCTTTCCCCCGGCCTTGCGGAAAGATCAGGAAATGGATGTCGCCTGCCTTGCCGAGCGCCTGTTGCTCCTCCGGCCACTCCGCGAGCCCATCTATGAGCAGCCCCGCGATGAGGTGATCGACGGGATCTTCGCGGAGGGCAATCCCCAGTTGTCGGCGGACGGCACTGGCGCGCCCGTCGGCGCCGACCACGAGGTGGCAGGTTACCTCCCGTTCGCCGCCGCCGTCGGAGAACGAGACCCGCGGTGCGGCACCGGCTTCGACGCGGACCCCGGCTACCCCCCGCACGACCTCGGCGCCCGCTTCGCGGGACGCATCGAGGAGCCCTTGTTGCATCACCACGTGTTCGATCGTGAGGGGACCGGGTACGTCGGGGAGCCACACGCCGAGGGGGATCGCATGCGCTTCCGCGAAGTCCGCGGGTATGGCCTCGTCGTACAGGACGTGCCGGGTGATGTGATGGCCGCCGAGCTCGCGCAAGAGATCGTAGATCCCAAGGCGCATGGCCTCGGCCACTCCCCACGGTGCCATCCACTCGCCCCGCACTCGATCCTCGAAGGCGCGCGTGCGTTCGAGCACCAGCACCCCGAGCCCGTGCAGCGCCAGGGCGCGACCGAGCGTGCTGCCCGCGACGCCTCCGCCCACCACCACGACGTCGGCGGCTTTGGGCATCAGCGCGCTCCCGAGGTGATCACCAGCGAGGCGTCTTGGCCGCCGAACCCGAAACCGTTGATCTGCGCCGCGTGGATCGCGCCCGCCGCGGGCTCGCGGGTCACCACGTGGAACTCCGCCGCGGGATCCGGGGCGGTCGTTCCGGCGGTGGGAACCAACGCGCCGGTGCGCATACCGTGCAGCGCGGCCATCAGCCCCATCACGCCCGCGGCTCCGGCGGTGTGGCCCACGTGCCCCTTGATCGAAGCCACCCGCACCGGTTCGCGCCGCCCGCGGAAGACGCGGTTGATCGCGCGGATCTCGGCCGCGTCGCCGACCCGGGTGCCAGTGCCGTGGGCGATCACCGCATCGATGTCGCGGGCGCCACCCGGCAACGCCGCCTCCGCGAGCGCCATCTCCATCGTGCGGATCTCCCAAGCGGCGGTCGGGTCGGGAGAGGAGGGGTGGAATGCGTCGGAAAGGCACGCATATCCCCGGACCCGCCCCCACACCTCGGCACCGCGGGCCGCTGCGCGCTCGGCGTTCTCGAGGATCACGACCCCCGCACCTTCGCCCCCCATGATGCCGGCGCGATTGCGGTCGAAGGGAAGGCAAACGCGGTACGGGTCGGGCTCGGGGACACTCATGCCGTAAAGGCGGGCCGCGACGCTCGCCACTTTGCAGCGGCCGCTGTCGCAGCCGCCCGCGATCGCCACGTCGACCTGACCGGTCTCGATCATGCGCGCGGCCACTCCGATCGCATCGATCGAGGACGCGCACGCGGTGGAGATCGTCAGGAGCGGGCCGTGGAGTTTCCAGCGGAGGGCGATCTGGCCCGCGGCCATATTGGGCCAGGCCTGCAATTGTAGCTTTCGCGATACGCCCGCCGGCCCCAGGTTGTCGAGGCCGTGTTGCGACGCGGCGAGGCTCTCGACGCCCGCCATGCTGGTTCCCATGACCACCGCCGTGCGCAGTGGATCCAGCACGTCGGCCCCCGCCGCCTCTACGGCCTGCGCGGCGGCCGCGATGGCGTACTGGGCAAAGGGGTCGCTCCCCGTCGCAACGCGCTCATCCATCCAGTCTTCGGGCTTGAAGTCCCGCACCATCGAGGCCCAGACGTACTCGACGCCGTCCTCTCCCGACCACGGCGCGGGCTCGACGGCGACATGGGCGGCGTCGAGCTTGCGAAAGAATTCGCCGCACGAATGCCCCAGCGAAGAAATGATTCCCATGCCGGTGATCGCGACTCGCTCCATCACTGCTCCTCAGTGCGCAGCGCTCCGAGATCGCGCAGTAGCGGCGCGATCTCCTTGGCGAAACGCAGCGTATCGTCGTGGTACGAGACGAAGCTCATCAAGATGCCGTCGACGCCGGCTTCATAGAGCTCGCGGATCTCGTGGGCGACCTCTTCGCGGTCTCCTACGATGGGGTAGGTCCCGCCGCCGAGGCAGAACATGTCGAGGGTGTGGCTGTCGAAGGAGCCGCTCTCGATGCCGAGCCCGTCCATCCAGTTCTTCATCGCTTCGATGTCGGCACCCGCGAGGAGACGGCGCCGCGTCTCCTCTGCCTCTGCGCGCGAGTCGCCCCAGATCGGGATGACCGCGGCGACGCAGCGCACGTTGCGGCCGTGCTCTTGCGCGCGCTCCTTGACCCGGCCGGCGGCCCGGCGGGTCGCCTCGACGCTCGGCGGACACATGAAGCACCAGTCGCAAACCGAAGCGACGACCTCGAGGGCTTCCGCCGACGTTCCCGCGTTCACGATGGGAGGATGAGGCTTGCGGATCGGTTGGGGCGAGACCCAGCCGCCGTGGATCTCGTACCAGTGCGACGTGAAGTCGAAGCTGCCGGGGGCTTCGGTCCAAAGCCCCTTGATGATGCGGATGTAGTCCTCGGTGCGGCGATAGCGATCGCTGTGTCCGAGGATGTCGATCCCCATCATCTCGAATTCCGCCCGGTTCCATCCGCTCACGACGTTCAGTCCCCAGCGGCCCCCGGAGATGTGATCCATCGTGGCGCCCATCTTCGCGACCACGAGCGGGTGCAACACCGGAACGTGTACCGTCGAATACACCTCGATGCGTTCGGTGTTGGCGAGGAGCGCCGAAGCCCAGGTGAGGGTTTCGAGGGAGGTGCCGAAGCAGTTGGCTTTGCCCCCGATGCCGCGCCACTTGGCCACGGGAAACAAGAAATCGAAACCAGAGCGCTCGGCCGCCCGCGCGATGCGCAGATTCTCGGCGTAGGTCCAATCCTCGGGCTCGGGCTTGTAGGTGCTGATCGACATCGAGTAGCTGCAGTTGGGCATGAAGACGCCGAGCTTGAGACGATCTCGTTGCAACCGCACTTCCTCCGAATGCCTCCATGCTAGGCGTCCGGCCGCTCTCGCGGCAAGGAGCTACCCTCCGGCGGCTTGAACCCATCGCGAACCTCCAACGAAGGAGAGAGGGCCATGGATCTCGGCGTGATGATCTTCCCCACAGACAAGTCAATGCAACCGATTGAGCTGGCCCGGGCGGTCGAGGCGCGCGGCTTCGAATCGCTCTGGTTTCCCGAGCACAGCCACATCCCGGTCAGCCGCGAGACGCCCTGGGGCGGCTTCAAGGACATGCCGCCGCTGCCGGAGGAGTACTGGCGCAGCCACGACCAGTTCGTCGCGTTGGCCGCCTGCGCGGCTGTGACCGAGCGCATCAAGCTCGGCACCGGCATTACCCTCGTGGCGCAGCGCGATCCGGTGTGGCTGGCCAAGGAAGTTGCGAGCCTCGACGTGATCTCCGGAGGGCGCTTTCTGTTCGGGATCGGATACGGATGGAACCGCGAGGAGATGCGCAACCACGGCCTCGCCTTCAAGGAGCGCCGCGAGATTCTGCGCGAAAAGATCCTGCTGATGAAGCAGCTCTGGACCCAGGACGAGGCCGAGTTCTCAGGCAAGTACGTCCGGTTCGAAAAGAGCTGGGCGTGGCCCAAGCCCCACCAGAAGCCCCACCCGCCGATCCTCCTGGGCGGAGCCGCGGGGCCGAAGACCTACCCCCACATCATCGAGTTTTGCGACGGCTGGATGCCGATCGGGGGGATCCACGATTTCAAGGGTGGCCTCGAGGGATTGCGGAAGGCCTGCGCAGAGGCCGGACGCGATCCGGCGACGATCGAGCTCGGTGTCTTCGGCGCCCAGGCGAAGCCGGATCAATTGAAGGAGCTGGCAGACGCGGGCGTGAAGCGGGCGGTGCTCGGGCTCCCGCCCAAGCCGGCCGACGAGGTACTCCCGGTGCTCGACGGCTACACCAAGCTGCTCCGCTAGGCGGAGGTCGGCGCCGGGGGGCTCGCCGCCTCGGTGCCGACTCCATCCTCGGGCGGGAATCCGTATAGCACTGCCGCGTTGTCGCTCGTCATGCGGTGGCGCGCGGCTTCGGGCACGTCCGCGAAGATCTCCTCGAGGACCCGCTGTGAGACGGGCCAGGTGGAGTCGCGGTGGGGGTAGTCGTTGCCCCACATCAAGTTGTCGACGCCCACCAGCTCGCGGGTCAGCACGCCGGCACGATCGTCTTCGAAAGTCGCGTAGAACTGGCGGTGCCAATACTCGCTCGGCAGGGCCTCAAGGTCGGGCGACGCGCTCGTGGGGCTCCGCCCGTAGCCCTGATCCATCCGGTCCAGCCACGTCGCGATCCACCCCGTGTTGAACTCGGTGACGACGAAG
>CAZTOE010000199.1:1582-8539 GCA_964615045.1 uncultured Spirochaetales bacterium | reverse complement strand
CTCGGAGAAGGATCCCCACACCACCGGGATGTCCCTTCTCTATCAGAACGATCTGGTCTGGGAGCGCACCTACCCGATGGGGCAACCCCTGAACTACATGCCCGAGAGCCGGGACAGTGTCGCGGCGATCGCGCGGCGCCAGGGGCGCAGCGCGCGCGAGGTCGTCTACGACCTGCTACTCGAGGAGGAGGGTCGCGCCTTTCTGATGTACGCCGTGGCCGGCTACGCCGATGGGAATGCCGACGCCCTGCATGAAATGATCTGCCACCCGGCCACCACGCTCGGCGGAAGCGACGCCGGCGCCCATGTGCGACAGATCATCGACGCCAGCGTGCCGACCTACATGCTGACTCACTGGGTGCGAGACTTGCCGACCGATCACCCCCATCGGCTTCCGCTCGAGTTCGTCGTCAAGAAACTCACCCACGACGGGGCTCGGCTCTTCGGTCTGCGCGACCGCGGAACGCTCGAGCCGGGCGCCAAGGCGGACATCAACCTGATCGACTTCGAACACCTGCACATCGATCACCCGGAGATGGTGTACGATCTGCCCGCCGGAATGCCGCGCTTGATGCAGACCGCAAGGGGCTACGTGGCCACCTTCGTCGGCGGCGAAGCCATCCAGGAGAACGGCAGCGACACCGGCGCTCGCCCGGGGCGCATCGTCCGCAGCGCTTGATCGCCGGACCGGCGAACCCGGGCGTCGCCCGTCCGGTGGGTCGAATCCGCGCTTCTGACCGCGAGTTTCTGATCGCTCGATGGGAATCAAGGAGGAAGAATCATGCGTGTGGGAATCACAATCTTCAATCAGAACTATAGCGACTGGGACCGCTACGAAGCCGAGGAGCGGGGCGAGGCAGTGCCGGCGCGGGCGAAGAAGTCCGACCAGACCGTGTTCCGCGAAGAGCTCAACCTCGCGCGCATCGCCGACGAGACGGGGTTCGACAGCGTCTGGACCATCGAGCATCACTTCACGCCCTACACCATGGTGACGAACCCGCTGCAGTATCTGAGCTATGTCGCCGGCACCACCGAGAACGTCGATGTCGGCACAATGGTTGTCGTGCTGCCGTGGCACAACCCGGTGCGCGTCGCCGAAGACGTGATCATGCTCGACGGCCTTCTCGGGCCCGATCGACAGATCCTGTGCGGAGTGGGCCGCGGACTCGGCCGGCGGGAGTACAACGGGATGGGGTTGGACCAGGGTCTGGCCCGCGCGCGCTTCGACGAGAGTCTGCAAGTGCTGCAGCAACTCCTGCGGACGGGCACCTGCGATTTCGAGGGCGAGCACTTCCAGATCCGGGGCCTGCGTCTTCGGCCGCAGCCCGAGCGCGACTTGAGCGAGAACCTCTTCTGCGCGGGCGGTACGGAGGAGACGGTTCAGCTGATCGCGAAGCACGACATCCGGCCGCTGACGATTCCGACGACCTCGCTCGGCCAAGCGCTCGACAACGCCCGCAAGTACATGGATCTCCGGCAACAGGCGGGCTTTGGCCGCTGCGACACGAAGCTCGCCGCGTGGGTGTATGTGGGCGAGACCGAGAAGGCTGCGCGGGAGGGCGCGGAGAAGTACATGACGCAGTACGCCGATTCGGCGCTGCGGCACTACGAGCTGCGCGGGAGTCACCTGGGGGGCATCAAAGGGTACGAGAGCTATGGCGCTCTACAGGACGCGCTGCGCGAAGACCCGGCGCCCTTCCTGAGCGGCTTCTACAACGACCATCCCTGGGGCACGCCGGACCAGGTGATCGAGAAGGCGCGCCAGCTCGCACATGACTTCGGCACCTCGGAGATGATGTTCATCTTCAAATACGGAGCGATGCCGATCGAGGTCGCCGAGAAGAGCATGCGGCTCTTCGCCAAGGAGGTGTTGCCCGCGCTCCAGGAGCTCGACCCGACGCCGATCTGAAGCCGCTATCCCTTCGCCTCTCGCTGTGGTGCGAGAGCGTCTGGGTGTTCCAGGGAGTGGTGCGGCAGAGAGGATTCGAACCTCCACGGGGTTGCCCCCGCCAGCCCCTCAAGCTGGTGCGTCTACCAGTTCCGCCACTGCCGCAGTTGTGAACCGGGAGCGCGACACTAAATAATTGTCCAGCCGCCGTCGACGGCCAGGGTGTGGCCGGTGACGTAGCTCGCGGCATCCGAGGCCAGAAAAAGCAGCGGTCCGACCAGCTCCCCGAGCTCACCGGGGCGGCCCAGGGGCGTCCGGTCCCGCATCCACTTCTGGGCCTTCTCGCTCGCGAACATCTCGTCGGTCATCTCGGTCGGAAACCAGGACGGCGCGAGGGCGTTTACGCGGATGCCCTTGCGGGCCCATTGGGCGGCGAGCTCGCGGGTGAGGGTGATCATCCCGCCCTTGGAGGCGGCATAACTCGCCTGGGGTACCTGCCCGCTTCCCACGATGCCCAGAATCGAAGCGACGTTGACGATGGAGCCGCTCCCCTGGGCGAGCATCTCGCGTCCGAAGCGTTGGGCACAGCGAAAGGCGCCAGTGAGGTTGACGTTGATCACCGCCTCAAAGGTCTCAATCGGTTCGTCTTGCGCCGCCACCACCTCGACGAAACCGGCGTTGTTCACCAGGACGTCGACGCGCCCGTAGCGGCCCAGGGTTTCAACCGCGAGGTCTTCCACCGCCTCGCTATCGGCGACGTCGCACTGGACCGCGATTGCCTCGCCCCCCGCCGCGACGATCCCCTGGCACACGGATTCCAGGCGCTCTTTGCGGCGCGCCGCCAGCGCGACGCGGGCGCCCGCCGCCGCCAGCCCTTCCGCCATGGCGACTCCCATGCCGGAAGACGCGCCGGTCACCACGGCGACGCGGCCGTCGAGGCGAAACAGCCGGTCGGGATCCGTCCGATTCACAAGGGCTTCGCCAGGCCGCGATACTTCGCATCGAAGTAGAGCAAGGGCTCGCGATCGGAAAAGTCCACGTCGAGCACCTCACCGACGTAGATCACGTGATCACCGGCGTCGTGAGCTGCGGCAACCCTGCAGTCCATCACCGCGAGAGCGCCGGGAAGCCAAGGCGCTCCGCTCGGGCCCCTCTTGCACTGGAGTCCCTCGAAGCGCACCGGCTCGTTGCCGGTCGTGGCAAAACGGTTCGAGAGCTCCTCCTGGCCCGCCGCCAGAATATTCGCGGCAAAGGCGCCGCTGCGGGCGATCAGCGGATGGGTGTTGGCCGCCTTGTCCGCACAGGCGAGCACCAGCGGAGGCTCGAGCGAGACGCTGCTAAACGCGGAGACCGTCATCCCCGCGTCTTCCTCTTCACAGCAGGTGGTAATGATCGTCACGCCACTGGCCCAACGGCGCAGCGCCCCTTTGAACCGATCCGGATCAACGGCCATCGACCCTCCGCACCTCGCTTGAGACGCGGGATTGTAAACAGGCCGCGCCGAGTTCGCCGCCGGGCGTCTCCACCCGGTGATCAGCGGGCCGAGAGCCTCAGCCTAAGCGGCCTTCTCCATCGCTTCCGAGTAGCTACCGGTGCGGGCCGCCCCATTGAGCTTGGCGCGGTGGTAGAAAGCCTGTTGAGCGGCCGGCGCGTTGCCCGCCTTGCCCGCCCACGCTTGAAGCGCCGGATGCTGGAGGGCGCGGCCGTAGGAAAAGCTGAGCTCCCAGGGAAAGCCCCCGATGCGGTTCATTGCGTTCAAGTGTGCCGTCGCGGCTTCGTCGCTTTGCCCCCCCGAGAGGAACACGACGCCCGGCACCGCCGCCGGCACCACGCGCCGGAAACAGTGGATGGTATGCTCCGCTACCTCGGGAACGCTCGCCTGTCGCGGACACTCATACCCGCTCAGCACCATGTTGGGCTTGAGGAGAATCTGCTCCAGGGGAACCCGTTGCAGCGCGAGCTCGTGGAAGACGGCATGGAGCGTGCGCTGCGTCGCTTCATACGAGGTCTCGATCGTGTGGGTACCGTCCATCAGGATTTCGGGCTCGACGATCGGCACCAAGCCACCCTCAACACACAGTGCGGCGTAGCGCGCCAACGCGTGGGCGTTGGTGGCGAGGCAATAGTCGCTCGGCTGGCCCTCCCCGATCGAGATCACCGCGCGCCACTTCGCGAAGCGCGCGCCGAGCGCTCGATATTCGGCGACGCGGTCGCGGAGCCCGTCGAGACCCTCCGTGACCTTCTCGCCGTCGCTCCCCGCGAGCGGCTTCGCCCCCTGGTCGACCTTGATGCCCGGAATGATGCCCTTGTTTTCGAGCAGCTTGGGTAACGGAGTGCCGTCGCTGGCGCCTTGACGGATCGTCTCGTCGAACAGGATCACGCCGCTGATGAACTCCTCGCATCCCTGGGTCGTGAAGAGCATCTCGCGATAGAAACGGCGGTTGTCCTCGGTGGACGCGACACCGATGCTGTCGAAGCGCTTCTTGATGGTCGGGGCGCTCTCGTCGGCGGCGAGGATCCCCTTGTGCGGCGCGACCAACGCGCGAGCGGTCGCCTCAAGTTCTTGGCTAAAACTCATGGGTCTTCCTTTCTTGGTTCGGACTCCATTAATAGGGAATTCGTCGCCGGGCAAAAGTCTCCGGGCGGGGCCGGGCCTCGACGGCAATCAAGACGAGATCGGTCACGTTGGTCCCCGTGGGCCCGGTGTCCAGCAGATGTCCCTCGCGGCGGAAATAGGCATGCGAATCGTTGCGCGCCAGCGCACCGCGGGCGTCGGCGCCCACCCGCCGCCCGCGCTCGACGGTCGCTCCATCCACCCAAGCGCCCGCGGCAGGAGTGGGACCGTCACTGCCGTCGGTGCCGGCGGCAAGCAAGGCAAACGTTGTTTGATTTTCTCCCTCGATGGCGGCCGCCAACGCCAGCTCCTGGCAGCGTCCTCCGGTTCCATCGCCGTGCACGGTCACGGTCGTCTCGCCGCCCGCAATCAGGCAAACCTGCTTCTCGGAGTGGACCGACCGGGCGAGCGCGGCGAGCCTCCTGCCCACCACGCGCGCTTCTCCGGCGAGGCGTTGGCGAAGCTGGACCGCGCGAAAGCCCCGGGCGGTGGCCTCGCACGCAGCCGCCTCCAGAGCCTCCCGGAGAGTACCGACCAGCGTCTCTGTGACGTGGTCGAAGCCGGGGTCGCCGGGCTTGGGCGTTTCTGGAACCTGTCCCGCGACGCCCCGCCGTAGATGCGTCGCGACGGCGTCGGGTAGGTCAGCGAGAACGCCACGCGAGGCCACGACCTGCCAGGCGTCGTGGTAGCTCGTCGGGTCGGCGCTGAACGGCCCCGAGCCGATCGTTTCGAAGCGATCCCCGGGGACATCGGAGAGGGCCAGCAACTCGATCTGACGCGCCCGGCTTCGGGCTGCGGCGCGCCCTCCCGCTACCGCGGTCAGGTGCTTGCGCACCGCGTTGAGTTCGTCGATCGAGGCACCCGCCCGCAGCAGGATGTCGGTAGTCCGAGCGAGCTCGGCCAGGCGAAGCCCCGGCAGCGGGCATGTCAGCAAGGCGGACGCGCCACCCGAGAGCAGCACCAGCAGGACGCGTTCCTCGGGTCCCCGCCCAGCTTCCTCGAGCCATGATCGCCCTGCCCGCTCCGAGGACTCGTCCGGAATCGGATGACCGGCTTCCAGGAGCCGACAGCGCCGCAGCGATCCGCCATGCCCCGCTTTGGTGACCACCAGGCCCCGGCGCAGGCGGTCTCCCAACGTCGCCTCGGCGGCCCGCGCCATCGGTGTAGCGGCCTTCCCGGCAGCGAGGAGGTCGACGACGAGGCCATCGGGGAGCGAGCGCTCGCCGACGTAGAGACGGTCACCGCGCCGGCGCAGGGCCCGAGACACCACCCGACCTCCCTCGACCGCCGCAAGAGCGGCGCGGTAGATTTCGATCAGGGTTTCCGGATCGCGGGCGGGATTCACCGCCGTCGCACTAGCGGGACGGGGCGGCGCTGGCGCTCGGCGCCGCCGGAAGGTTGTTCTCGAGGGGAACCAAGCGGATCTCGATGCGCCGATTCTGTGCGCGGCCCTGAGCGGTGTCGTTCGAGGCCACGGGGTGGTATTCGCCCATGGAAATGGCGGCCAGGCGTTCCTTTTCGACTCCGGATTCCTCGAGCACCCGCACCACGCTCGCGGCGCGCGCGCCGGCCAGCTCCCAATTGGTCGGGTAACGGCGGGTCAGTTCGCCCCGGATCGGCACGTTGTCGGTGTGACCGCGGACTCCCACCCGGTAGCCCTGGTTGCGATTGCGGAGCTGCTTCGCCACCCGTGCGATCACCTGGGCACCCGAGGATGAGAGAGCGGCCGATCCAGACGGAAACAGGATCTGTTCCGACAGATTGAGGCGCAGCCCCTCACGCAATTGATCGATCTGGATCTGTCCCGCGGCGAGCTCCGACTCGAGGTCCTCCACCAGCGATTGGTAGGTGCCTTCCACCTCCGACAGCTTGGCCCGCTCCACCTCGGCGGCGGCCAGATTGATCTCGAGTTCCTCGCGCTCGCGGCGAAGCTTTGCGACCGAGCGGTCGAGGTCTTCGAGTTGATTGATCAACTCGACGCGCTCGCCCGACAAGCTCTTGTTCGAGGCCTGGGCCCGGCGAAGTTGGTCGGTGAGGCGGGCCCTCTCCTTCGCCAAGCGATCGCGTTCCTGAACCACCTGCTGGTGGGTCCCCGAGGAGACACATCCCGCGGCCATCGCGCTGAACACCGCCACCAGACCCAGGCCGGCGACCGCACGCCCCCCCGAGGCCACCAACCCCGTCACGCGCCCCCTCCTTCGCTCGCTTCAACCACCCGCCTGCGCGCGACGGCCCGGCTGACTGATCGGCTCGAGGGTTCTCTCGAGCGCTTCTTCGATCGTGGATACGTAGCGAATCTCGAGACCCGAGAGCAGCGCAGGCGGGATCTCGTCCACGTCGCGTCGGTTCCGCTCGGGAAGCACCACTTCCCGGATGCCCGCCCGCTTCATGGCCTCGTCGGGCGCTGCGCCGTCGGGTTCCGCATTCACCACGCGCGTGTACAACTCCGCCAGTC
>CAZTOE010000199.1:0-1572 GCA_964615045.1 uncultured Spirochaetales bacterium | reverse complement strand
GAGGCACCACTTCCCGGATGCCCGCCCGCTTGGCCGCCAGCACCTTCTCCTTGATGCCTCCGACCGGCAAGACCTTGCCGCGAAGGGTGATTTCGCCGGTCATCGCAACCTCGGACCGCACGGGCCGACCGGTGAGAAGCGAAGCCAGTGAGGTCACCATCGCCACGCCCGCGGAGGGGCCATCCTTGGGGACGGCGCCGGCCGGAACGTGCAGGTGAAGATCGAGATTCTCGAAGCTTGCAGCTCCCAACCCCAGACCCTGGCCGCGCGAGCGCAGCCACGAGCGAGCGGCTTCGGCCGACTCACGCATGACGTCACCCAGCGATCCGGTGAGTTTCAGCTCCTCCCGCCCTGGCATGAAAGAGGATTCGACAAACAGGATGTCGCCCCCGGCCGGGGTCCAGGCGAGGCCAACCGCGACGCCGGGCCTGCCCGCACGTTCGGCCAGTTCGGGTTCGAACTTGCGCGGCCCGAGCAGCTCCGCGAGGTCGTCGGCGCTCACCCGAACCGGCCCCTCCAAAGTGCCCTCGGCGACGCGGCGCGCGGTCTTGCGGCACACCGCGCCGATCTCCCGCTCGAGATTGCGAACCCCGGCTTCGCGGGTGTAGCTCGCGATGAGCTGATCGAGTGCCTGGTCTTCGATCACAAACTCGAGCCCCTGAAGGCCGTTCTGCTGGCGCTGCCGCGGAATCAGGTAGCGCTTGGCGATCTCCGCCTTGTCTTCTTGCGTGTAACCCGGGAGTTCAATCACTTCCATGCGGTCGCGCAGCGCCGCAGGCACCGGATCCATCCAGTTGGCGGTCGCAATGAACAGCACCTGCGACAAATCGAAGGGGACCTCGAGATAGTGGTCACTGAAGGTGGAATTCTGTTCGGGATCCAGCACCTCGAGGAGCGCCGAGGCGGGATCCCCGCGAAAATCGGTCCCGACTTTGTCGACCTCGTCGAGCAAGAAAACCGGATTGCGGGTCTTGGCCTTGCGCAGCCCCTGCAGGATGCGTCCGGGCATCGCCCCCACATAGGTCCTGCGGTGTCCGCGGATCTCGGCCTCGTCGCGCACACCGCCCAACGAGACACGCACGAATTCCCGTCCCAGCGCTCGAGCGACCGAGCGACCGAGCGAGGTCTTGCCGGTGCCCGGCGGACCGGCGAAACAAAGGATGGGCCCCCGCAGGTCGCGCTTCAGCGACAGTACCGCGATGTACTCGAGGATTCGATCCTTCACTTTCTCGAGGTCGTAGTGATCTTCGTCGAGGATCCGGTGGGCCTCGGAAACCTCCAGGCGATCTTCGGAGCTCTTCGACCACGGGAGCTCGACCATCCACTCGAGGTAGGTGCGGATCACACCGTGCTCGGCCGAGGCGGCGGGGGTTTGGGCGAGGCGTTCCAGTTCGCGGGTCGCCTGTTTCTCGGCTTCTTCGGTCATCTTGGCGGCGGCGATGCGCTCGCGCAGCGCATCGATCTCGACACCCTCATCTTCCGTCTCGCCGAGCTCCTTGCGAATCGCTTCGAGTTGTTGACGCAGCATGTATTCGCGCTGCGTCTTGCCCATCTCGCTCTGCACCTTCTCGC
>CAZTOE010000198.1:4673-8597 GCA_964615045.1 uncultured Spirochaetales bacterium | reverse complement strand
TCCAGGAATCCCACATCACCATTGGCCACGTCCTGGCGCAGCTCGTCGTCGACGAGCTGCGCCAGGACGGGGCCACTGGTGATGTGGGATTCCTGGATCCGCGGGGCGGCATTGGAGGGGCCGATCAGCGCCAGATCGACGCGCGCCGCCAGCTTACCGCCTCCCTTTCCGGTCCAGGCGACGGTGCAGAGCCCCAACTCGCGAGCCGTATCGACCCCGCGCAGGACGTTGGGGGAGTTGCCAGAGGTCGAGATGGCGATCGCCACGTCGCCCGGCCGTCCGTGAGCGCGAACGAGGCGCGCGAAGATCTCTTCGAAGCCGTAGTCGTTGCCCAGCGCGGTGAGCTCGGAGGTGTTGGCCGTCAGCGCCAACGCGGGAAGCGGGGCGCGGTCGCGCACGAGCCGGCCGCACCACTCGGCGGCAATGTGCTGCGCGTCGGCGGCCGATCCGCCGTTGCCGAAGAGCAAAACGCGGTGACCAGCGCGGAACGCGTCGATCACGAGCTGGGCCGCCCTCGCGATGGCCGGCCCCGCTTCGTCGCGTAGCGCGCGCTTGACCTCGATGCTCGCCTGGAGGAGCTCGCGCACGCGCGCTTCGGGCGTTCGGCGTTGCTGGGACATCGTACCTCGCGGCGTGACATTCGGGGCCGGGAACGAAGCGGTGCGACCTCAGAAAAGCGAGCAAATCCGAGAGGATGAGAGCAGAGCGACGATACCGGCGGGGGTCTCGAGCGTCAACGAGAGCGCCCCTCGGGTGGTTGCTATGCTCGCGCGCCTCGGCGCCCGCGCAATTGCGTCGCAGTTATGTGCGCCTCCCAGGGGCGCCCAGAGGAGATTCCATGGCCGACGAAATCACCGACCAAACGTTTGAAACCGAGATCTTGAACTCCGACACGCCCGCCATCGTCGACTTCTGGGCGGAATGGTGCGCTCCCTGCCGCGCGATCGGCCCGATCATCCAGGAGCTCGCCGGGACCTACCGGGGCAAGATCAAAGTCGTGAAGATGAATGTCGACGAGAACCCGGCGACGCCAGCGAAATACGGCGTGCGAGCCATTCCGACGGTGCTCGCGATCAAGGGCGGCCAAGTAGTCGAACAAGTCACCGGAGCCCGCCCCAAGGCCGCCTTTACCGAAATGGCCGAGAAGCTTCTGGCGTGAACGCCCACGACCGCAGGTCGTCTAGCCTTCGGGTGACTTGAAGAGCCGCACGGGCCAGCTGCGACGCCGCGCGGCGCGATAGAGCCGCGGATCGGGGTTTACTGGCACCGGATGGCCGACGAGATTGAGCAACGGAAGATCCGTCACCGAATCGGTGTAGAACCAGCTCTTGGCAAGGTCGATGCCGCGCTCATCGACAAAGCGCTTGAGCCAAAAGATCTTTCCCTCCTCGAAACACACTGGGTCGACAATGCGCCCGGTCAATCGCCCCCTGTCAGTCTCGAGTTGCGTGTACAGAAAGTGGCGGAGACCGAGGTGTCGGGCCAGCGGCTCGACCACGAACCGGGTCGCGCCCGACACGATCGCCACCGCGTGCCCCTGCGCTTCGTGCCAACGAATCCGCTCCACCGCCTCCGGGTAGAGCGTTGGAACCACGCGCTCGGCGACGAAGGCACGAGCGCGGCCCATCAGATCCGCCTCATTCTGGTCGGCGAACTCGCGGGCCATCGAGATCGCAAAAGCGCGCACGTCGAGGACGCCGGCTTTGTAGCGAAGATAGTCATAGAGACCCCGCGCCAGCTCCCGACCGCCGACCTCGCCGCGCTCGTAGCGGAAGCGCATGTACAGCGACCCTGAATTCTCGGCGATCAGGGTCTTGTCCATGTCGAAGAAGGCACCCACCCGGGGCCCCGGTTTCGCGGTCATGCCTGTCGCTCAGAACATGTAGCGTCGCATCGACACGTTGAGGAGCAAGCCGTGGGAGAGCAGCACCGTCACCAACGCGGAGCCTCCGTACGAAAACAGTGGTAGCGGCACGCCGATCACGGGGGCGAGCCCCAGCACCATGGCGACGTTGATGGCAGCGGGCCAGAAGAGAGTTCCGACGATACCCACCGCGAGGAGCGTCCCGAAGACATCCTTCGACCCGCGCGCCACCATGAGTCCCCACAGCAAGAGCGCGGCGTACAGCAACAGCACCGTGCTGGCACCGACCAGCCCCCATTCTTCTGCCAGGACCGAGAACACGAAGTCGGTATGCTGGGTGGGAAGAAAGCGCAGCTGGGTCTGGGTTCCCTCGAGGTAGCCCTTGCCCAGCAACCCGCCCGAGCCGACTGCGATCCGCGACTGGTTCGCCTGATAGCCAGAGGCAAGAGGATCGCGGCCGGGGTTCACGACATCGAGGATGCGATCCTTCTGGTAGGGCTCGAGAGCGAGCATCCAAACCGCTGCGAGGATTGCGATCCCGGTGGCCGCTACGGCGATCCACGCGCGATTCTGGATGCCGGTTAACGGCAGATAGGTGCAGCCGATCAAGAGCGTGAGAAGAGCGACGCCCAGGTCACGCTGCAACACGATCACGGCGACCGGAACCGCGACCAGAACTCCGGGCACAAAGAGATCGCGCAACCGTTCGATCTGGCCAAGGGGGTGGCGGTGGAAGTAGCGCGCCAGCATCACCACCATCGAGATCTTTGCGAGCTCGGCGGGCTGCAGCCGAAACGGGCCAAAGACCAACCAACTTTGATTACCGCTGATGGTCTGGCCCACGACGAGCGTGGCAGCCAGCAGTGCGAGTCCCACCCCGTAGAGAAATGGGGCAAAGCGCTCCAGGTGGCGGTAATCGATCACGAGCGCGGCGGCGAACGCGCCGCAGCCCACCGCGAGGGCCAGGAACTGGCGGCGGACGATGGGCGACAGCCACGCGCTCGCCTCGGCGTGCGTCGCAGAGGCCAGGTTGGCGAGACCCATCGCCAACAGGCACACGATCAGCGCCAACAGCCCCCAGTCGAAATTCTGCAATAGGCCGCGATCAATGCGCGCCATGGGCAACCCCAGCCGTCTCGATGCGTTCCACGCCGATCCCCTTCGGCAGGACGTCGCCCGGCGGGACCGCGGGCGCCCCGTACTTTTCATACCAGCGCGCCAACACCCGCTGCGCGATCGGCGCCGCGTTGGCGCCCCCTCCACCGCCGTGCTCCACCACTACGACGACCACGATCTCGGGCGCCGCGGCGGGAGCAAAGGCAGCGAAGAGGGCGTGGTCGCGAAACTCGCGGGGTATCTCTTCCTGTTCGAGTCCTTCCAGCCGTTCCAACCGCACCACCTGCGCGGTGCCCGTCTTGCCGGCTACTTGCAGCCCCGGGACCTGCGCCCGTTTGCCCGTGCCCTTGGGATCCATCACGACCGCGCGAAGACCCTCTCGCACCCGCGCCAGATGCTCCGCCGCCACCGGGACCCGACCGAGCACCTCGATACCGTCGCCCGGACGCAGACTCCCATCACGCGCGACCCGCGCCCGCACCAGCCGCGGTCGCAGTACCTCCCCCCCGTTGGCGAGGGCGGCATAAGCGGTCGCGAGTTGCAGTGGGGTCACGAGGTTGAAGCCCTGGCCGATCGAAGCGGAAACCGTCTCTCCCTCGACCCAGGGCTCGCCGAAGCGGCGCTCCTTCCAAGCTCTCGTGGGCACCAGCCCCGGCGCCTCTGCGTCCAGGGCAATCCCTGTCGGTCGCCCGAAGCCAAAGGCGCTGGCATAGGACGCTATCCGGTCGATCCCGAGTTCGACACCGGCACGGTAGAAGTAGACGTCGCACGAGCGCATCAGCGCATCGTGCAGATCGACGGGGCCGTGTCCCCCGCGTTTCCAGCACCGATAGCGGCGCCGTCCGAGCCGAAACGATCCGGGACAGAAGGTCTTCGTGCTGGGCGCTGCGATCCGCTCCTGAAGGACCGCGGCCGCTAGGAATGGCTTGTACGTCGACCCGGGC
>CAZTOE010000198.1:2224-4663 GCA_964615045.1 uncultured Spirochaetales bacterium | reverse complement strand
GCGGATTCTCGGGGTCGTCTTGCAGCATCTGCCAGGTCGCGGGGTCGATTCCGTCGGCAAAGTTGTTGGGGTCGAACGCAGGAGCCGACACCATCGCCAACACGTCGCCGTTGCGCGGATCGAGTGCGACCACGGCGCCGGTGCGCGGCTCCGCGTCGAGCTCGCCGGGATCCGGCGCAAAAGCTTCTTCGGCGGCCCGTTGGAGGTCGAGATCCAAGGTGAGTTCGACGCGACCGCCCGGTACCGGCCTCACTTCATCCAGCACTTCGACCTCGCGACCCGATACGTCGACCACGACGTTCTTGCCCCCGGCGCGCCCGTGCAAGAACGTTTCGAGTAGGGCCTCGACCCCCGATTGCCCGACTTCGTCGCCCGGTCGGTAGCCACCGAAGCGGCGTTGCCCGAGCTGAGCCGCTTGAATCTCGCCGAGCGTGCCCAGGAGGTGGGACGCGTACGAACCGTGGGGGTAGTGGCGTCGAGGAGTCGCCTCGGTGAACACGCCGCGCAGCGCGAACCCGAGCGACTCGACGGCGGCGAGCTGCTCGTAGGGAAGATCCTCGGCCAACCGAAAGGGCTGGAAACGCTCACGCCCCCGCCTTTCCTCCACACTGGCCTGAAGGGTTGCGGCGTCGGCCTGCAGCACGTCGCCGAGCAATCGAAACGTGCGATCGGTGTGACGGAGCTCGTTGACCACGACTTTCAAGTGCCGCGCGGGCCGGGTGGTCGCGAGCACGCGGCCCTCGCGATCCACGATCTCCCCACGCGGCGCCGCCAGCTGAAGGGTGCGAATCGAGTTGCGCTGGGAGGATGCCGCCAGCGTCTCGCCCTCGATGACTTGGAGCTGGAACAGTCGGATCAGAAAAAGCGCAAAAACCAACACGATCGCCGCCGCACCCCGCCAGAGCCGCGCCTCCAGGGCGGCGTCTTGGTTCGAACCAAGTCGGTTCACGGGAGCGCGGCTCTCGTGCTGAGGCGGATGGTGCCCCTTGCCGGCTCGCTGGGATCGAAGCGCTCGAGCCAAGCCGCCACGGCGCGACGCATCGGGTGCGCCAGACCGGCGTTGACCACTCCCTGAGCCGCCAGCGGCCCAAGCGACGCCCAAGAAACGGGCGGAGCCCCCGCAGCCGCCGCACCCACGCCGGCCAGCGCCACACAAAGACCGAACACGAATGCCGAGTAGAGCATTGGATTGCGCAGATCGATCTGGTGAGACGCGATACGCGTGGCGGACCAGGCGAGGACAAAGAGGAGCCCGTGATATCCGAAGGGGGCCACGGAACTCTGGTCGTACCCCAGACCCACAATCCAGCTCGCGGCGAGAGAGCTCACGCCGCTTTGCCGGCACGAGAATCCGACCACCGCCAGGAGCCCTAACTGAGGGAGCGCGTAGTAGGGCAGCCACTGGGCCGCCGCGCTGGTGGCGAAGCCCGCGCCTGCGGCCAGCGCCACGAGCAGAAGCGCGCGCTTCACGGCGCGACCTCGGCGGCGTCGCCGCTCGGCCCGTGCAGATCGCCCTCACCCCGGTAGAGGAGGTCGATGCGGGGGCTCCTCCAGAGCAATACGAAGACCTGCTCCAAGCGGCCGAAATCGACAGCGGACCGCAAGCGGGCGCGATGCACGAGGAGCTCCTCGCCGGTCTCCACCTCGACCACGCGGCCGACCCGGAGGCCCTTGGGATATACGCCGCCGAAGCCCGAAGTCGTCACGATATCGCCTACCCGAACATCGTCGCCGCGCACGTAAAACTCAAACACCAACTGGCCGGGTGCGCGTCCTTTGACGATTCCGCGCGCCCGGCTGCGCTGAACGATGCCATCGACCGCGCTCTGGGCATCGAGGAGCAGCATCGCTCGGGCCGCATTGGGAGTCGAAGCGGTGACGAGGCCCACCAGTCCGCGATCGGTCACGACGGGCATCCCGGAGCGCACCCGGTCGCGTTGGCCGCGATCGAGCAGCAGCGACCGGAACCAAGGCGAGACGTCCTGACCGACAACCTGCGCGGGCCGCATCGGCGTGGCGAGCTCACTCCGCATTGATGCGATCCGCGCCAGATGTCCACTCTCAATCAGCGCCTCGCGCAGCTGCAAGTTGGCTTCCTCGAGCTCCGCGATGCGTGCGCCCAGGCGCTCGTTCTCCTCGCGCAGGTCCAGCAGCGCGACGTAGTTGCTCCAGGCGTCGCGCGCGAGCTCGATCGGAAACTCGAGTGCCTTCTGGAGTGGGGTTGCGACCTCTTGCAGCGCGCCGGTCAGCCAGCCCCGGTCGCCGTCCTCGTAGCTGCGTGGGTGGCGTTGGTCGGCCGCCAGTCCGACGAGGGAAACGGCCACAAGCGCGGTGAAGAGCAACGCAACGCGCAGTCGATAGAGAAGCTCGCGCAAGGCGATGCCCTCAGCTTTCCCCCGGGGGTCCCCAGTCGGGTCAGGAGCGGATCGCGACTTCCCG
>CAZTOE010000198.1:0-2214 GCA_964615045.1 uncultured Spirochaetales bacterium | reverse complement strand
AACTCGTCCAGGCAGCGCCCCGTGCCCATCACAACAGCCGTCAGCGGATCCTCAGCCAACATCACGGGCAGCCCGGTCGCCTCGCGCAGCAAAAGGTCGAGGTTCGTCAGGAGCGCGCCACCCCCCGTCATCACGATCCCTTTGTCCACGATATCGGCGGCGAGTTCGGGCGGTGTCGATTCCAACGCGAGTTTTACACTCTCCACCACCGCGTTAACGGGCTCGGCGAGCGCCTCGCAAACTTCGTCCGATTTGATCTCAAGGGTCTTGGGAATCCCGGCGACGAGATCGCGGCCTTTCACTTCCATGCTCTGTAGCTCTTCCGAAGCAAAAGCAGTCCCAATGTTGATCTTGATCAGCTCGCCGGTGCGTTCCCCGATCAGCAAGTTGTATTTGCGTTTCACGTAGTTGATGATGGCCTCATCCATCTTGTCGCCCCCGACCCGCGTCGAGTTGGAATAGACGATGCCCGAGAGGGAAAGGACGGCGACCTCGGTCGTTCCGCCGCCGATATCGACAATCATGTTGCCGGAGGGTTCCGTGACGGGCAGCCCCGCACCGATCGCCGCCGCCATGGGCTCTTCGATCAGATACACCTCGCGGGCGCCCGCCAACATGGCCGACTCGCGCACGGCGCGTTTTTCGACCTCAGTGATTCCCGACGGAACCGCGACGACGATCCGCGGTCGTACCCAACGCGATCGATCGTGGACACGCGCGATGAAGTAACGAAGCATCGCCTCGGTCACTTCGAAGTCAGCGATCACCCCCTCTTTCATGGGACGAATCGCAACGATGTTGCCGGGAGTGCGGCCCAACATCTCCTTGGCTTCACGACCGACTGCACGGACCTTGTCGGGACCGCGCATGTCTTGGGTCACGGCAACAACGCTGGGCTCCGAGACGACGATGCCTTTGCCTTTGGCATAGACGAGCGTGTTGGCCGTGCCGAGATCAATCGCCAGGTCGTTCGAGAACCAGCCCAGAATCGCATTGAGCACTCGGACTCTCCCCTTCAAAAGCCGTTTGACTCGAGGGTGAAGAGCGAGGTTTTCCCTGACTTCATTGGTTGACCTTGTGCAAGTAGGGACCCCACCCGCATTCTCACCTCTAAGTACTCGATTCCGGGGCGATTTCACTTAGGGGGAGAACGTAGGAGGATCCTAACAGGCGCCCCCCCCTGTGGGCAAGCCAAAGCTGGACCGGTGTGGCAGCTCCGCGCGGGGATTCTTAGCCTGGTCTCCAACTCCTGAGGAATCAGCGAGGAACCGGGAGCCTTCAGGGGAGGATCGGGAATGCTTGCAGTTCTTCGGCGCGGCCGGCGCTGGCTGATCACCTTTGTGATCCTGGTGGTGGGCGGGGTCTTTGTCTTCTACCTGAGTGGCTCCGGCGCGGGTGGAGGCCCGGGCCTGGGGACCGGAGCCCTCATCGAGCTGGGCCGTCGCCGCTATACCGAGAGCGACCTTCAGCGCTTTCGCGACGCCCGGGAACGCTCCCTACAACAAGAGCTCGGCGACGCCTTCAACCGCTCGCCCCAGGTGAGCGTCTATCTCGACCGGATGGCCGCCCGCCAGATGATCGAGCGCGCGGTCCTGGCCTATGAAGCCGAACGGCTTGGGCTGCGGGTCAGTGATGACGAAGTGCGGCGTTATGTCGCGGAGTCAAGCCTCTTCCGGGGCGAGAACGGCGGCGTAGACGGCGGTGCAATCCGCGATTTTGCCCGCGCCCAGTACGGTAGCGAGCAGCGTTTCATCCGCGAGATTCGGGACGATCTGCTGATCAGCAAGCTGTTTCGGCTGATGGAGGCGAGCATCGCAGTCTCTGATGCCGAAGCACTGGCAGCGCTGCGGTATCACGGCGAAGAGATCGATATTGCCTACGTGGCGCTGGATCCCAAGGCCCTGGCCGCCGAGGTCGAACTGGACGAGGCCGCCATCGAAACACTCCTGGCGAGCGAGTCGGAACGCGTGAAAAGCTTCTACGAGGCGCACGATGACCGGTTCCACCAGCCCGAGCAGGTGCGAGCCCGTCACATTCTGTTTCGAGTCGAGCCCGGTGCGACTCCGGAGGACGAGGAGGCGGTCCGGGCACGGGCAGAGGCACTGGTAGAGGCGGCAAGGGTGCTGGCAGGATGGGAGGTACCCGTCCTGGAGCCGGCCCTAGTGGGGAGTGTGTCTGCCCTAACTGTGGAGCAAGAGTGCCTCATCAAGTAGG
>CAZTOE010000197.1:0-8643 GCA_964615045.1 uncultured Spirochaetales bacterium | reverse complement strand
TGTGCAGGGGTGCGCGGTTCCGGTTCAGGTGCTCGACGAAGGAGACGATCCCGCCTTCGTATTGAAAGTCGTGTGACTTCTCGCTGCGACGGTCTTCGATGCGAATTCGCACACCGGCGTTCAGGAAGGAGAGCTCCCGGAGCCTCTGGGAGAGGACGTCGAAGGAAAGGTCGGTGGAGGCAAATACCGTGTGATCGGGCCGAAAGGTGACCCGGGTGCCGGTCCGGTCAGTGGTTCCAATTTCGGTGAGTGGGTTTTGCGGAACACCCCGCTCGTAGGTCTGCGACCACACCTTCCCATCGCGGCGGATCTCCAACAGGAGGTGTTCCGAAAGCGCGTTGACGACGGACACGCCGACGCCATGAAGCCCCCCGGAGACCTGGTAGGTCTTCTCACTGAATTTGCCCCCCGCATGGAGGGTGGTCATCACGACTTCGGCTGCCGGACGTCCCTCCGTCGGATGAACGTCTACCGGAATACCACGGCCATCATCCTCGACGGTCACGCTGCAATCGGGGTGGATGATAATCTCGATCTCGCGGCAAAAGCCTGCCAGGGCTTCATCGATGGAATTATCGACAACTTCGTAGACAAGATGGTGCAGACCATCGGGACCGGTGGTCCCGATGTACATCGCGGGACGCTTCCGAACCGGCTCAAGGCCCTCGAGGACTTCAATGGCACTGGCGTCGTATGCCAAGTGGCTCCTTTTTCCCGCTCGTCTCGAGTTTCGAGCCGGACCCGAGAGTCGGGGCACCGGTTCGTGGGGGAGTTTCGAGGTGGCGACTTGGGATAAGTCCGGCCCTGCGCAACACGCGCTGGCCACGCTTCACCGCCGACGCGCGGACCGGTTGGCATAGGGTAGTAAATCCGTAAGTGCGCGTAAACGGGAAGACTTAAGAGATTTCGCGGAGTTGGAGCGACCCGGTCGCGGCCCTCGACGCCTCAGAGCCTCATCGGCATCACGACTGCGAGGCTTTCCGCATCCTCAGTAGCTCGAACGAGAGCCGGCGACAGCTCATCCTCAAAGCCGATTTCGACTTCCTTGGCCCGGAAGGACGTCAATGCTTCAAGGAGATAGCGAGCATTGAAGCCAATGGCGGTCTCTTCGCCCCCATAGTCTACATCGAGTTCCTCGGTCGCATCCCCCAAATCGGGATTGTTCGAAGATACGATGAGTCGCCCCTCGCGAAACTCCACCCGAACGGCGCGGCTCCGCTCGGCCGAAAGCAAGGATACGCGGCGAACGGTTTGAGCTAGCGCTTCTGCGGGAACGACGATCCTGCGGCTCGGTGCTTTGGGGAGAACCTGTTCGTAATTGGGAAACTCTCCATCGATTAGGCGCATTACAAGGGTCACGTTGTCTTTGCGGACGATGGCATGGTTTCCTTCGAACCCAAGTTCGATTTCGTCGGCATCGGCCTCGTCTACGAGACGCTTGAGCTCACCGATTGCTTTCCGCGGCAAGATCACACCACTGGCTAGACCGCGACCCCCTTCCGAGACAAGCCGATCGATCAGTGCCAATCGGTGACCGTCGGTAGCAACCATCCGCAGCTTGCCATCGCCCTCGAGGACTTGAAAGTAAACTCCGTTCAGGTTGTACCGAGTTTCGTCGCTTGACGCGGCATAGACGGTGCGCTCGATCATGGTGGCGAGCACCGCTGCTTGAAGGCGGGCAAACTCACCGGGAGCAAGATCGGGAAGGCTCGGAAACTCTTCGGCGGTCGTTCCGGCAAGGGTAAATCGACTTCGTGCGCAGCGTACGTTCAGGTAGGCGTTCTCGGTGGTTTCAAGGTGTACGGTCTCCTCTGGGAGCTCACGTACGATCTCGAACAACTTGCGTGCCGAAGCAGTGATCGAACCATCTGCTTCGATTTCTGCGTCGTGCCGGCTCCGCAGTCCAACTTCTAGATCCGTCGCGATGAGCTCGAGGCGGTTCGGCTTGGTGGCTTCAAAGAGGGCATTGGCGAGGATCGGCATCGAGTTGCGCTTTTCGACGATTGCCTGAAGGCGGCCGAGTCCGCGTTGCAACTCACTGCGAGGCAGAGAGAGCTTCATGGCTTGGATGCTCCTCTTTATTAATAGATACGGGAGAATTAGCAGTAGAGCGTGTCAAAAACGACAAAGCGGGTGTTCTCAGGGGGCAGAAAGGCACAAAAAGACGATAATTAGGGCCGGGCGTGGGGAAAGAGGCTGGGCTGGGAGATGGCAGGAAGGAAGGCAACAAGGCGCTCGATCATGGCCGTTCTGTCGTTTTGGGAGGCACTTGGCTCGTGGACTTGCCCGGAGCAGCGCGCGGCGGTGCTGGTAGGGGTTGACTTTAGTGCGGAAGAGGGGCGTTTCTGGGCCGTTGATTCGTCTTGTCGAGGGGTTGGCTCCGTTGACATTGGCCACTTTTGGAGGCTAACGTGCCGCGTCCGACACTTGGTTGAGCCTCCGAGCGGTGTGACGCAACGCCAATAAATTGTTTGAACCCCAGCGGGAAATTCGACCCGAGCGGGGACTGAGAAATGAAGCGAACCTACCAACCGAGTCGCGTGAGGCGACGGAGATCCCATGGGTTTCGGGTTCGGATGCGGACTCGGGCGGGTCGCGCGGTCATCAAACGACGGAGAGCCAAGGGTCGGCGCCAGCTCGCTCCTACCACGCCGTCTAAGTGACGGTAGTGATGCGCGAGCGAGGGACGCGTCGGCTCGACCGGGCTTCACGTTTGCGCTCTTCGAGGGACTACCGGCGTCTCAATCGCAGCGGGACTCGCGCCCGCGGTGCCGGCTTTATCGTGCTTGGCTGTCGGAATAGGCGGATGTGCCGAAATGCGTGGCGACGGGTGCGTATCGGTATCACGGCCAGCCGGCGCGTCGGAAACGCGGTGGTGCGCAATCGCGTGAAACGCCAGGTGCGGGAATGGTTTCGCAACGTTGAGGTAGCGGGGGCCTCGGGATATGACCTCGTCGTCGTGGCTAAGTCGGGAGTTGGAGAGTGGCCAACGATGCGGATTCGTGGTGAGCTGGATCGCTTGGTGAAGTCACTTCTGAAAGAGTTGGGCGATGGGTGACGCCAGAGCCAGTTTCGCGAGCCGCGCTGCCGTATCGCTGTTGCAGGGGTATAAGCGGGCGGTGTCCCCACTCCTACCGCGGGCATGTCGTTTCTGGCCTAGCTGCTCGAGCTATACGGCGATCGCGATCGAGAGATATGGTCTCCTCAGAGGGACATATTTGGGATCGATTCGGATTGCGCGCTGTCATCCGTTCTCGCCGGGTGGTTACGACCCCGTTCCGTAGGGGACAGCTCGATGGATCGCAATACCTTACTCGCTGTCGGGCTTTCGCTGCTGGTCATCAGCACGTGGATGACGTGGGATGCCAGCCAGCGAAAACGCGCGGTCGAGGGAGGGACGACCGAAGGTAGCGACACCACGTTGTTGGAGGCGCCTGGGCCGGGCTCACCGCTGAGCGAGGAAGACGCAGCGCTCTTCGGAAAGCCAAGCCCGGTCGAAACGCACGACAGCGATGTGGTAGCCACCTCAGCGATCCAGGAGTGGACGGTCGACAAGCCAGCCTACCGGGTTGTCCTGAGTTCTCGGGGCGCCGTGATCCGTGAATGGATTCTCAAGGGATTCGTGACGCGACCCGCCGAGGGCGGTGAGCTGGTGCGCCTGATCGAGGCCGAGGTGGATGGGGGAGCTTTCGCGACCCCGTTCCCTGAGCTCGAGGTGGGGAACCTTTCTAGGGCCGCGTTTGAGCTGGTCGAGCAGAGCGCGGATCGTTGGGTATTTGAACACGTCGTGAAGGGTCTGCGGATCCGCAAGATCTTCGACTTTTCGGCTCCTGAGGGAGAGGAGTACACAGCGTCACTGACATTGGCCTTGCGCAACGACAGCGGTCGCGCGGTGCGGCCAAAGTTCGGGCTCTATTTGCCGGTGCGGGTGCGCGCGGGTGCCGATTTTCGAGATGCAAAGCTCGCGGTTCTAGAACGGGATTCTCTGAAAGCGACGGCGATCTCGTCCCTGGGACGCGCCGGCATCCTGGGTGCGGTACTCGGGCGGGAGACGGGTCTTCAGCGGTTTGAGTCGGATGTCCAGTGGCTGGGAGTGAGCAGCCGGTTTTTCCTGTCGGCGGTGGTGCCGAAGATCAGCCGTAGCGCCGGTGCGGAGTTTCGTGCGATCGAGGCGGGCGCGGTAGGCGTGGGCGTGATCGAGTACCCGGATGCGGTAATTCCCCAGGGGGGATCGCTCGAGTACGAGTACGAGCTGTACGGCGGTCCGAAGAGCGGAGCTCAGCTCAAGGCGGTCGATGAGCGACTGGGATCTGGGATGCTTCTCGAGCGGTCGGTCGACCGCGGCTGGTTCTGGGTAGCGCCCCTGACCGACGGTTTTTCGACGCTCCTGGCGTGGGGTTACCAGGTGATTCCCAACTATGGAGTGGTGATCATCCTGTTGACCATTCTGCTGCGCCTGGCGATGGCTCCGCTGACGGTGAAACAGATGCGGGCAATGAAGAAGAACTCTTCGCGGATGGGTCAGCTTCAACCGAAGATGAAGGCGATCCAGGAGAAGTACAAAGACGATTCCCAACGCCGGAACGAAGAGACGATGAAGCTCTACAAGGAAGCAGGTGTGAATCCGCTGACGATGATGGGTGGTGGATGTCTCCCGATGCTGTTGCAGCTTCCCGTGTTTGTCGCGCTCTATTACGCGTTGCAGAGCTCGATTGATCTTCGGCAAGCACCCTTCGTACTGTGGATCCACGATCTTTCGATCCCGGAAACGGCTTTCACGATTCCAGGGATCGAGATCCCGGTGCGAATTTTGCCCCTTGCGATGGGCGCAAGCATGGTTTTGCAGCAGAAGATGACGCCGTCCCCGAGCATGGATCCCGCGCAGGCGCGAATGATGATGACGATGATGCCCATCATGTTCACGGTGCTGTTCTACGGGTTTCCGGCGGGGTTGGTGTTGTACTGGTTCGTCAGCAACTTGTTGGCGATTGGACAGCAGTATTGGGTGAATCGCGGCGTAGCGCCGGCGGCCTGAGGAGAGAGAGATGTATGAGTCCACCCAAGAATGGCGGGAATTCGTCGGAGAGAGTCGAAACGAGTTGATCGCCAAGGCGAAGGATTTTTTTGGCGTCGACGAATCGGAACTCAAGATTATCGATATCCCGGCGAGCCGAGTCTCGGGCCTGGGCGGACGGGTGGCCGCGATCGCCATCTGCAGGGACGCGGCGGAGCGGCCGCGACCGCAGCGGAGAGAGCGCGAGGGGAGAGAGCGCGAGGGGAGAGAGCGCGAGGGGAGAGAGCGCGAGGGACGGGACAGGCGTCCCGTGGCGGAGTCGCGTCCCGCTCGGTCAGCGAGGCGTGCTTCGGCTCCGCGGCCCGCCGTCTCCGGAGAAGTAGAGGTTGGCGCCGCAAGCAAAGCCACTGTGAAGGGTGAGCTAAGTGAAGCGGGAGAGTTCGTCAAAGGGATCGTGGAGCGAATGCGTATCGGCGATTTCGAGATCAGCGAATCAGAAGAGGATGGCGAACTAATCGCGGTGCATGTCCGAGGAGACGCGGCAGCACAGCTGACGGGCGGCGAAGCGCGGACCTCCGATGCGATCCAGTTGCTGGCCAATCAAGCGTCGATGAGGGTTGGGGAAGGGGAGCCGAAACGCGTCGTCCTTGACGTCGAAGGGGACGGCTCAGCTCGCGAAGAGCTGCTTGAGAAGGTGGCCGATCGGGCCGCGAAACGGGCGCGCACGACCGGGCGGCCAGTGGCACTCGAGGCTATGAACGCAAAGGACCGAAGAACGATTCATGTGGCCCTACGGGACGCAGACGGGATCGCAACGATGAGCGTTGGCGATGGGCGTTATCGACAAGTAGTGGTCGTTCCGGAAGGCTGCCCTGAGTATGATGAGGCTAAGCGCTACGAGACGCCGCGCTCGGAGGACTAACGTTCCACGTGGAACGCCGAAGGGCGCTGCCGCTCTTCCGATGCCGTTCAGCACGGCTCAGCTCTAAGGTTCCACGTGGAACAGATGGCCGCTCTCCGATCCCATCTGGCCGCTTCGCTAGCCGCCCTGGATCTGCCGCCTGTCTGCCCGAAATCACTTGCCGGCTCGCTGGCTCAACTCGCTCTCCTGACGTCGCGTTGGTCCAAACGCATGAACCTCACGGGACCCCGCGACGCCCTTGAGCTCGCCGACCTCCTCATCCTACCACCGTTCGCCTGGGCCCAATGGCTCCCTGAAGCCCCCCAAACCATCGCCGATCTTGGCTCTGGCGCAGGATTTCCTGGCTTCCCACTGGCCTTTTGCTTTCCGCGTGCGCGGGTCGTGCTGGTGGAAGCGCGAGAGCGTCGGCACTATTTCCAGCGAGCAGTTTGCCGCGAGCTTGCACTTTCCAACGTCGAACCTCTACTCGGGCGAATGGAAAAGCTGCCACCTCGCACGAGCGATTTGGTCGTGGCCCAAGCCTTGGCGCCCCCACGCCGCGCGCTCACGCTGATGCGAAGATGGGCAGCACCCGGGGCTACGCTCGCGATTCCGCTTGGTGTCGATGCGCCCGCTCCCGAGGATCCTGAGCTCGAACAACCGCGAGAGATCAAGTACCAAGTCCCCGGCGTCGGAAGGGTCGCCAAACTCTGGCTGGCGCGCGTGACTCGATAAACAACCCCAGAGCCCTACGAGTTTTGACGTGTTAGCATCGCGGCATACACCGGAACGCGCGCTTGAAGTCTCAAGGCAACGCTAATTGTCTGTAAACAATCCGATTTTCGCGATCGCAAATCAAAAAGGAGGGGTGGGGAAGACTACCACCGCGGTGAATCTCGCCGCGTCCTTCGGTGTTTCTGAGCGCCGCACCCTGCTCATCGATCTTGACCCCCAGGGGAATGCTTCAAGCGCATTTGGAATCCGAGATCCGCATCCCCAGCTCTACGATGGGCTTTGCCGGGGCACCTCTGCGCAGGAACTCGTTCGTCCCACTGAGCTCGCAGGGCTCGACATTATCCCCTCGGGAAAAGATCTCGTCGGGGCCGAGGTGGAGCTTGTCTCCGAGATCGCTCGCGAGAACCGTCTCGCGTCGCTACTGGCGCCTATCCGGACGCAATACGAGCTTGTCCTGATCGATTGTCCTCCGTCGCTCGGGCTTCTCACGCTGAACGGGCTGACGGCGGCTTCGCGACTACTCGTGCCGCTGCAGGCCGAATATTATGCCCTGGAGGGACTCGCCCACCTCCTCGAAACAGTGGAACGGGTGCGACGCGCGCTCAATCCGGAGCTGGCGCTCGAAGGGATCCTTCTGACCATGTTTGATGGACGCGTAAATCTCGGAAACCAGGTCGTGGCGGAGGTCCGCAACCATTTCGGAGATCTCGTGCTCCGCAACGTCATCCCTCGCAACGTCCGCCTTTCCGAGGCTCCGAGCTTTGGAAAGCCGGCCATCCTTTACGACGCACGGTCCGCAGGAGCCCAGGCCTATCTGCGGGTGGCCGCAGAGCTCCTGGAACGCCTTCACGCGGGGCTTGCCGCCCCGGTTAAAAATGACGCGGTACAGGCCGAGGGTGCGTCATCAACCGCGTCATCGCAGCCCTCTGGAAGTGACGAGGCCAAGACCCCGGTTGTCTCAACCCGCCCTCTCGCAGGAGCTTGGCAGGGAGGTCCCGATGGCCACTCGACGTAGCGCATTGGGGAGAGGGCTCGAGGCCCTGATCCCCGACGCCCAGACCGACGAAATCCGCTCCGAGGCTCCCGAGCCCATCTCTCCGGGCTCCGCGTCGGTGCCCCGCGATGAGGCGGAGGTTCGAGATCTGCCGATCGACGCGATCGTCCCGAATCCCGATCAACCCCGACGTCGCTTCAACGCGGAAGAGCTCGAGAAGCTCGCCGCCTCACTACATCGTCATGGCGTCCTGCAGCCCGTGGTTGTTCGGGCCGCTGGCGATCACTACGAGCTCGTTGTAGGAGAGCGACGGTGGCGGGCCGCGCGCTTGGCCGGTCTTGAGCGGATCCCAGTCACCGTGGCGGACATCGCGAGCCCGGATCGGCTCGAACTCGCTCTGGTGGAGAACGTCCAGCGTCGCGACCTGAATCCCGTTGAGCTCGCCCAGGCCTTTTCCGGGCTCTCCGACGCGGGTCTTACCCATCAGGAAATCGGCGAACGGGTCGGTATGGAGCGGTCGAGCGTCTCCAACTATATCCGTCTCCTCGAGCTGCCCCGCGATCTCCAAGAGGATCTCGAAGAGGACCGCATTCAACTGGGTCATGCCAAAGCCCTGCTCTCGGTTGCGCAATCGGAGCGCCGCCGCGGGCTACGCGACCGGATCGTGAGAGACGACCTCTCTGTGCGCCAAACCGAGGCCGCGGCGCGCGCGCTCCCCGGGGCGCGGGCGCCGCGCGGGCGTCCGTCGCCTGTGGTGCTCGACCCCGATCTGCAGACTGTGATCGCGGAGTTGCGTTCGGTGCTGAAAACCCAGGTCCGCCTCCGCGGGACGCCCGCTCGAGGGCGAATCGAGATTGAGTACCGCGGCAGCGGGGAACTGCAGCGCATCGCGGCCGCGATCTTGGAGCCCGCATGAGTGGCGTTCCCAAACGGGTGCCCGCTCCCCTCGCCACTCGCTCCGCCTATGGCGAGCCGGCCGTCATTGAACGAGGGGCTGCT
>CAZTOE010000196.1:0-8720 GCA_964615045.1 uncultured Spirochaetales bacterium | reverse complement strand
GGCTCCCGCAAGGGACAGGAAGGGCCCGATTCGCTCGAACCCTACGCCCGCGGCGAGACTACCTCCGCGATCGCGATCTCCGAGCCAGGCGCCGGGTCCGACCCGGCCGCCATGATCACGCGCGCCGAGAAGCGCGACGACGACTGGGTTTTGAATGGGCGCAAGATCTGGGTTAGCCGGATCGCCGATGCCGACTTCTCTATCGTGATGGCACTCACCGATCCCGAGAAGAAGGCGCGGGGCGGCATCACGGCGTTCCTCGTCGACCGCGACACACCGGGCATGAAGATCAGCGAGCCCTATCTGATGCTCGGGGGCCACCGCACCTACGAAGTCGTGTTCGAAGATTGTCGCTTGCCGGAGAGCCAGGTTCTCGGGGAGATCGGCGGGGGCTTTGCTCCGATGCAGCTGCGGCTCAATGTGCGGCGTCTCGAGATGGGCGCCTCATGTGTCGGGATTGCGCGCCGCGCTCTGGACCTCCTGGTCGCCCAGGCGAATACGCGCTCGACCTTCGGCACCAAGCTCGCCGACCGCCAGGCCATCCAATGGTGGATCGCTGACGCGGCGACCCAGATCCACGCAACGCGGCTCATGGTGCGAGATGCGGCGCACAAGCTGGAAGCCGGTCGTGATGTGCGCACCGAGGCCTCGATGATCAAGGTGTTCGCGACTGAGATGGCGACCGACGTGGTCGATCACGCGATGCAAGCCCACGGCGCCATGGGCATCACCAAGGAGATGCCGCTGCAACTGGCCGCTCAGCAGGTCCGCGCGATGCGGGTCTATGAAGGCCCCACCGAAGTTCACCGCTGGGTGATCGCCCGACGCCTGCTGCGCGACGCGCCCTCGGCACCCTAGCTGGAATGCGCTGCCGACCCAAACCCGAGGCGGCGGCCGGACACCAGCGAGATTTGCGACTCAGTGGCCTTTCAAGAGCACCCTTCCGCTTTTGGAGTGGTCGCGATAGACCAGGACGGCGGTGATGTTCTTCTTCTCGATCATCGCGACGACCCCCACGCCGGGGACCAAGAGCCGGTACTGAAAATCCTCGATCTTCGCCGGGCCGACCTTGCCGCTGTAATCCCAGCGGAGGAGAGCCGCGTCGTAGCTTCCGCCGGGTAGCTTGACTCGATACACCCCCAGATAGCGATAGGTGAGATCGAGCTCGCCCGTATAGGCGAGATGGTCGGGGTGGTGGAGATCGAACACCTTGACGGCGATCTTCCGGGTCTTGGAACCGCCGGGCGGCACGTCGCTCGCATAGAAGAATTCGGGAGGCTCGTAGCGGGTGATGACGTTCTCGTCGAGATCCTGCTCACTGGTGACGAGGATGTTTCCGCTTTCATCGCGACGGAGGAATAGGACGTCTTTGGAGCCTATCTCGAGCTGCCCCCTCCTCCCGGTGTTGTCTCGCTTGAGTCGCTTGAAGCGGACTTGCTCGGTCTCTCCCTTGCGCTTCCCGCTCTCGAAACGGAACGTCCATTCGCCGTCCGCGAAATCGAAAACTCTGTCGCTGTCGCTGAGAGGGTTTCCGGGGACGGCCGCTCCCACGACACCCTCGCCCAGGAGCTCCTCGAGGTTCCTCCGGTCGTCCCTGGCGAGCTCGGCTGCGGCGGGCCACGGGGCGCCCAATGCGCACAGGATCACCCACGCCAACACCCCTTGCGCAAACCCTGCGCGACGATCGCTCCGGCGCATGAATCCACTCCTCCCAGCCTGGCAATCGCAATCGAAGGAGCCACGATCCCCCTCATCGCGAGCGCCGAAGCATAACGAACGGGGGGTTCGCACTCCGACCCCGCGAATTCTAAGTTGCGGCGGTGAAGCGCGGACCTCACCAACGACGGCTCGGCCTTCTGCTCGGATTGGTCGGGGGGTTGGCCGGGGTGCTGCTAATCACCCTACTCCTCTGGACCTCCCTGCGACTCGTGGGCCTGAGCGCCGTACTCGCCGGGAGCCTCGAGAGTCTCACGGGCCGCGAAGTGACGATCCGGGGCTCGACCCACCTCCGCTTTGGTCGTCGTCCCGGGTTGCGCGTCGAGGAGCTCGAAATCGGGCCGGCGCCGGGGTCGGTCCTGCGGCATCTGGCGGCGGATCGGCTCGCGGTCACCTTCGCCTGGCGGCCGCTACTGCGCGGCGACTTTGGGCCCCGAGAGCTTGAACTCGAGGGAGTGAAGGTCGCTCTGGAATCCGGAGTCTCCACGACGGCCGGCCCCGAGCGTGCGCCACCGACCTCCGCGCGCTCCCTCTCGCTGGAGCGCGTCGACGCCAAGGCCCTGACCGTTGAATTCCGACCCGGGCCCGGGGAGCCGGCCACGGTGGCAGAGCTCCGAAGCGTCTCCCTGCGAACCGCAGGCGGGACCGGCAACGACCCATCGCGCGAATTCCGTGCCGCGGGGGCCCTGGAACAGATCCACTTCGATCTTTCCGGCCGCGTCGCGCAGCGCGAAAGCGGGACCGATCTACGCGCCGTCGCGCTCGAGGGGCGGATCGCTGGTGCGGAGGTAGGCGGCAAGGGGACGCTGCGCTTCCGCGCGGGCACGCCGGTCGTGGCACTGCAATTGGAAGTCCGTGCAGAACACCTGGGACTGATTGGGGCTACGGTCGGACGAGAGTTTCCCGAACTCGGCCCGCTCCTTGCTTCGGGGCATCTGACGGTGGACGGCGACACGGTGGGAGTTTCCGATCTCAAGCTTCAGGTCGGCGATCGCGAGAGCGCATGGCTCACTCTGGAAGGAAACGTCGGCGACCTGAGGAAGCAGCGCGACTATGGTTTGCACGCCGATTTCGGCTTTAGCGATGTGCGCCTTCTGCGACCCTGGGTCGGCGACCCTCCGCACATTGGCAAGGTGGTGGGAAAGGCGACGTTGCGCAATGTGAAGGGCCGCTCCGATGTCGAGGAATTCAGTCTCCAGGGCGGACTCCCCGGTCTCTTCGAGGTCGACGCGGAGGGGTACCTCCACGACATCCGCGGTGTCGAGGATCTGGACGCGCGCGTCGACCTCAAGGCGCGTGATCTAGCGGTCATCGGCGAACTGTTCCGCCTGTCGTTGCCCGCGGTCGGCCCGGTCGAGGTTTCGGGCCAGGTCAAGGGTGACACAGGGAAGTTCAACAGCCAGCATATGCGCGTCGATCTCGGCGAAACGCATCTCTCGGGCACGGTCTCGGGACGCGTCCCCGCCGAAGGCCACCCCCGCCTGGACGCGACGGTCGACGTGCCGGCCTTGCACCTGGGAGACTTCTACCTCGAAGCGCGATCCGCTCCAGAGACTTCCGGGCCGCCGTCCCCGCCCGCAAAGCGTCTCTTCGCAGACCACCGGATCGACTTCTCCGCCTTGCAGAAAGCCGACGGAACGCTCGCAGCGCGCGTGGAACACGTCACGGGGCGGGAGGGCCCCCTCCTCCAACAGCTCCAACTCGACGCGACGCTCGCCGCAGGCGAGCTGACGGTCAAGCACCTCGCCTTCACCTTCGATGGCGGCCGGATCGCCGGCGAGGTCGCTCTGGACACGCGCGCGACGCCGGTCGCGGCAACGGCTCGGGCGGAGGCGAAGGGGATTCGTCTGGGAGCGTTGATGTCGCGACTCGGGCAGCACACCTCGTACATCGGAAACCTGGACGCCCAGCTCGATCTCTCAAGCCGCGGCGATTCGCTACACGCCTGGGTATCCGGAGCCACGGGCGAGGCGGAGGTGGTAGGCGAGAACGCCACCATCGAGATTCAACACGCGGGCATTCTGACCCGTGACCTCGTTCAAACCGTTCGACGCGAATTCCTGGGGTTCTTGCGGGGCCGCAAGTCTTCGCGGTCGATAACGGTCAATTGCATGATCGCCCACCTGGTGATTCGCAACGGCGTGGCAGAGCCTCAACCGCTGCTCCTCGACACGGAGAACTCGACCATCATCGGCCAAGGAAGCGTCGATTTCGGGGCTGAGCGCATCGATCTCCGCTTGATTCCCAGAACGCACCGCAGTGGTCTCCTCAGCGTCACGCCCACCGTGCGCGTCGTCGGCCCGTTGTGGAACCCTGCGGTGAAGACCGAGAAGATGAGTCTCGCCACGAGCGCTGCGCGAGCGCTGGCCGACAGCGCTACACGGCTCTCCGGCGCCCAGGCGGCGATGCGCACCTTGGGGCTTACCGCAGGAAGGGGTTCGCCGTGCGAAGCGGCCTTTTCGAGCCGCTAACCGCCTCGGCGCTCACTAGCGAGTCTTCTCGTCCTGAATGGCCGCGAACGCCCGAACGACCCGATCGATCCAGATCCGCGACGCCGCGCCCGAGGGGGAGTCGGGCGCCCACTCGAGATCGGAAGCCAGACGAGAGGCCATTCGCGCGACGTCCACCGTCATCGTTTGGAGCGCGGTTTCGATCGCCTCCACGGCAGCACCTGCTGTCTGGAAGATGATCGGGAGAGCGAACCATTCCGCGTGCCAGCCCCCGACCGCCCGATCGAGCTCTTGGGGTCGGCCTCCGGTCACGATCTGCGCGACGGCGGAGCACACGTCGGCGGCGGCCACGGCGCGCACGGCATCGATCGGATTCTCCTTGCCGGGCATGCTCGAAGACCGACCCGGTCGGACGCGGAGCTCGCCCACCTCGCTCGAGGAGAGAATCGCGACATCGACTCCAATCTTCGCCATCGAGCGGGCAATCCGCTCCACGAGGGCCACTACCTCGGCGACACAGGAGCGATCGGTGTGCCACGGAAGCGTCGGAACGACCAGCTCCAGGCGGCGGGCGACGCCCCCAGTGACCTCGACCGCCCGCTCCCCGAGCTCCGCCGTGTGCCCGGTCGGGCCGCCGAGTTGCACGGGGAGCTGGGTTCGCAGCGACGCGATCCCGCCGAGGTGCCGAACCAGCGGCTCGAGCCACTGAGCGGCGCGCAGGCCGAAGGTGGTCGCGCGCGCATGCTGGAGAATGGTTCGTCCGACCATCGGCGTCTCGCGATGCTCGCGAGCCAGCCACCGCAGGCACTCGCCAATCCGCACCAGCCCTTGGCGGAGATGCGCGAGCGCTTCCCGCAGCATAAGCATCTGCGCGGTGTCGACGATGTCCTGGGTGGTCGCGCCCCGATGAAGAGCGACCGCAGCGCTCGGCGAAAGTCGCCGGCGAAGCCGCTCGAGCAGGACGACGACGGGAGACCCCGCCTCCCATCCTTCTGCGAGCAGCGAGGTCGCATCTCCCACCGTGCCCGAGGCACCGAAGGGGCTCGCGCAAACCCGCTCGATCTCCTCGGCCTGCGCAGGGGAAATCACGCCGGCTTCGCCGCTCGAAGCGGCCAGCGCCGCTTCGACCCGGCACATCGCCGCCACCCGGCCCTCCGCGGCAAAGAGCCGGGTAAGCGGCACTGTCGAGAAGCCCGGATCGAAGGTCGGAAGCCAGTCCACGTCGCCTCCGGCGGCGCGATCCTGCGAGTTAGCGCGGGATCAGAAGTCGAAGAAGACCGTCTCGTCTTCGCCCTGGAAGCGGAACACGATGCGATACCGTCTGGGCTCTCTCGAACCCTCCAAATGTTCGGCGATGAGCGTGGCGCGCCGCTCGCCCGGCACGCTTGCGAGGACACGATCGCGGCGATTGGCATCGACCTCGTCCGAAAAGTAGATCCGGGTGAACGAGGCGTTCAGCATGCCCCGGGCCTGAAGCGCCACATTGACGTGGGGAGCCTGCAGCGCGCCACCGGGGCCGGGGACCGCGCCGGGTTTGATGGTCTCGAACCAGAAGCCGCCGTCGTCGAATCCAGTGGCCGCGCGCCCGAACCCGGTAAAGCGAGGGTCGATCGCGATGGCGTCGCGCGCATCATCCGGGTGGCGGTAGCGGCCACCCGCGTTGGCCTGCCAGATCTCGATCAAGCCGTCTTCGATGGGCTGGCGGTCGCCGTCGAGCAGTCTCCCCTCGATGCGGATCCGCTCGCCCTCGACGCCCGGTGCCGAGAGGACGTTGTCGCCCTCCACCGCGAGCCGCATCGAGAAATACGGCCCGACCGTCTGTGAGGGCGTCTGCCCGAGGCGGCGCATCACAACGTCGCCTCCGAGGACTCGAGCGGAGTGGCGATGTGTCCCCGGAGCACGACGTCCCAGCGCCATCCGAGCGCCCAATTCTCGCGGGTCACGCTGTGGTCGTAGCCGGCGACGAGCCGCCCACGAGAGTGCTCGGGAACGCTGTTGAAGATCGGGTCGAGGGGCAGCAACGCGTCGCCTTCGAAATACATCTGGGTGACGAGACGGCTACCCCATCCCTCGCCCATCAGGGAGACATGGATGTGTGACGGCCGCCACGCGTTCGGGTGGTTGCCCCAAGGGTAGGCTCCAGGCCGGACTGTCGTAAACCGGTAGACCCCGGCATCGTCGGTGAGGCATTGGCCGACACCCAGGAAGTTGGGATCGAGGGGGGCGGGAAAGGCAGTCTCGCGCCAATGCACGTAGCGACCCGAGGCATTGGCCTGCCAGATCTCGAGCAGCGTCCGCGGCACCGGTCGACCGCTCTCGTCGAGTACGCGACCCGTGACGATGATGCGCTCACCGATCGCCGCGCTACCGGTCCCGGCGTTCGTCGTGAGGTCGGCATCCGCCTGCGAGAGCTCCGACCAGATCGGACCCGGTCCCGTCGTCTCGGACAGCGTCTGCACGATTCTCACGGGCGCCATGTCCGGCGACCGGCGGAGCGTCGATTTGTAATCCGGATACCGAAAAGGCGGATGATCGTCGTAGGCGCGGGGTCGGAAGTGGCGGAGCACGGGCCCCTGGTCGGCGGTTGCCTCCGCGGCGGCCTTGCGGTGACTCACAGAGGGAGGCCCACGTAATTCTCAGCCATCGCGACCTGTGCGCTCTCGGACCGCGAGAGATAGTCGAGCTCCGCCTCTTGGATCCGCTGACCAAAGTCGCCGTGATCGGGAAAGCGGTGCATGAGGGTGGTCATCCACCAGGAGAATCGCACCGCTCCCCATACGCGCCGCAGCGCCGTCTCCGAGTAGGCGTCGAGGTCCGTGGTATCGCCTTTGTCGTAGTATCCGACCAGCGCCCGCGCCAGATAGACCACATCCGAAATCGCCAGATTCAGCCCCTTCGCTCCGGTGGGCGGCACGATATGGGCCGCGTCTCCCGCCAGAAACAGTCTCCCGTGCTGCATCGGCTCCGCCACGAAGCTCCTCAACGGAGCGATCGACTTCTCGATCGAAGGCCCCCTCCGAAGCGCACCCGTGAGCCCTCCCGGCAGGCGCGCGATGAGCTCCTCCCAGAAGCGCTCATCCGACCAGTCCCCGAGCGCCGTGTCGAGGGAGCATTGGAGGTAGTAGCGACTCAGCATCGGGTTCCGCATCGAGCACAGCGCGAAGCCCCGCTCGTGATTGGCGTAGATGAGCTCCCGATCGATCGGGGGCGTCTCCGACAGGATGCCCAACCAACCGAAAGGATACTCGCGCGCGTAGCTCCGGAGCTTCGGAATCGCGGGGCGACTCGCCCCGTAGTACCCATCGCATCCGGCGACGAAGTCGCAGTCGAGCCGGTGCCGATCGCCGGAGCGCGTGTACGTGACGAAGGGCCGCTCGGTATCGATCTCGTGAAGTGCGACCTCCTCGGCCTCGTCGACCACACCCGCTCCAGACGCCTCCAGGGCGGCGTACAGATCCTTCTGCACCTCGCTCTGCCCGTAGATCATCACCGAGGAACCCGCTCGCTCTGCGAAATCCACCCGGAACCGCTGCCCGCCGTACGCCAAGAAGATGCCATCGTGGACCTGCCCCTCGCGGTCCATCCGGTGGCCGAGCCCGTACTCCCGCAGCACCTTCGCGCTTCCCTGCTCGAGCACACCCGCCCGAATCCGATTGAGCACATACTCCCGACTGCGTTGCTCGAGGACTACGCTCTCGACGCCATGGGCAGCGAGGATGTGCGAAAGTAGCGATCCGGCAGGACCGCCTCCGATGATCGCCACTTGCGTTCTCATGGCTGCACCCTCGAACCCCGGTCACACCCTTGCGAGTGGGGTGGGTGTGCCGGCGACTCCGGGCTCGCAGCGAAAGATCGTCCCCTTGCGATCGGGGTGCTCGAGGTTGTCGGCGGTGACGATATACAGCTCGGTCAGCTCGGGCCCTCCGAACGCACAGCTGGTGACCGCCTTGGCCGGGACCGGAATCTCGTCGAGCTCCTCCCCCGTCGGCGACAGCTTCACCACCCGACGCCCTCCGACATGCGCCGCCCACAGATTGCCGTCGACATCGACACACAGGCCGTCGGGGATTCCCTTCACAAAACTACCCCGCCCAATGTCCCGGCGGTTCGAGACGATGCCGTCCGGGCTGATATCGTGCACGATCACGCCTTTGGACGTGGAGTCGACGTGGTACAGCGTGCGCCCGTCAGGTGAGAACCCGATCCCGTTGCTCACTTCGATGTCGCCGTAGAGCTCCTCGGTGTGACCATCGGTCCCGATCCGGTAGCACTCGCCGGGAATCTTCTCCGCTCTGAGATCGCCCAGGTCGGACCGGATCGCGCCCACGTACACCCGTCCCGCGGTGTCGGTGTGGAGATCGTTGAACGACGAGACGCCATCGCGGGCGAGCAGCACGCGGCTCGAGCCGTCCTTCCAATGCTCGACCCTCTTGCCGGACATGACGAACCCGCCGTCGGCGTGCAGCGCGAGGCCGCCGACCATTTCGCGGGTCGGATCCAAAGTCGTGACCTCGCCGTCCGGCGACCGGCGTTACACGCCACCTCCGAACGCGT
>CAZTOE010000195.1:0-8802 GCA_964615045.1 uncultured Spirochaetales bacterium | reverse complement strand
GTTGGCGTGGGTCCACTCCTTGCGGCTTTCGAGTGGACAGATGACATCCTCTTCGAAGGAGAGGTGCTCCCAGGAGCGCCACTCGTGAATTACCTCGCCGTCGCGGTCGATCTCGAGGAGCACATCGCCCCACATGCGCTCGGGATCTTCGGGGTCGGAGAAGCCGCCGCGGACCTGCTCCTGTACGCCGTCGGGAAGCTTCTTCCAGGCCAGCACGAGGTGATTCCCGTTCGGCAGCCGCTGGTAGTCGTGGTGTTGGTAGGGGTCCCGGTACTCCCACAGAACCGCCGAGTTCCAGTCGAGCTCGATCAGCGCGCCTGCCGAACCGCCGATCTGCTCGGCGCCCTCCGCGTCTTCGGGCGGTTGGGTCTGAATGAGAAGGCTCCCGTTCTCAAGGAGTCGGGCATGTTGGATGCCCTCGGGGTGCTGCCAGCGCCAGACGATCCGACCGGACGCGTCGAGCAGATTGGCGGTAGTTCCCCGCACCGGGCAGAAGAGCGTGTAGCCCGGGCACGACAGGGCCGGGTCGCAGTAGACGAGACCGACGGGACGATCGCGAATCCACGCCATGGAGCGCGCACGCTAGCAGCTTCGCCGCGAGTTCTAGAAGCGCGACTCTCGCGCGCGCGTGAGAAGCGGTACCAGCGCCGCGCCGAGCGCGCCGAAGATGGCGTAACCCAGCAGCGACACTAGCGCCGGCGCACCGGGATCCGGAAGAGCCCCGAGCACCATCGGCAGATCCGGGAGAATGCGCAGGGAGCCGGCCAGGGCGCCCGCCGCGGCGCAGGCGAGAGGGCGCCCCGTGAAGCCGGGCATCAGAAACGAGGCGCCCTCGACCGAAGCGGCGGCGAGCAGAAGGGCGGTGGCACCCCCCGGACCGCCAATCCAGCCGGAGGAAGCGGCCGCCCACGCCGGCAACGCGACGACCAGGGCGGCGCCGGGTGCGCGAACCTTCGAGGCGGCGAGCACCAGAACGAACAAAGCCGGAAGCGCGGCATGGCCCGGTACGTGGATCCCGCGCAGGGCCGCACGCGTGGCTACCAGGGCGGCCGCGAGGCCCCCGATCCAGAGCAGCGCCCGGGCGTCGATGAGGGGTCGGCGAACGGAGACCGAGCGAGCTTTCATCGATACTTCCTCCACTTCTCTTCGGGCACCCAACGGTTCTCGAGCCTTCGCACGCGCAGCACCGCACACCCGCCCCGCAAGGCGGGCCGCACCCAGCCCTGCGTGTCGATCGGGACGCTGTCCGTCAGCGGCTCGCCGCTCAGGGTCTCGACCCGGGTGATCGGGCTGCGCGCGCACAGCTCGCCGACGGTCAGGACGCCTTCAAGCCGGCGAATGCCGGGCAGGCCGATGAAGCGACCGTCGTCGCCCGAATGACGCAGCGCCACGGCCGCCATCGCCCCGATCCGCCCCTGGCCCGTCTCACCGTGCCACCACACCGCGTCGTCGAGCTGTGCGGCCATGGCATCGGCTTCGTCGAGTGAGAGCACCTCGTTTTGGGCCCGCTTCGCGAAGCGGAGCAGGGACGTCGGAACCGCCTCCCGCTCGAGCCCGCACAGGCCGGGGTTGGCACCGCGGTTGGGATGCGCGAGCAGGAAGCGTCGGGACGCTTCGAGCACGCTCTTGCGTTCGGTGCGCACATCGTTTGCCATCAGGCACGCCGCGCTGTTGTGCGAGGTGTACGGGATGTCCGGGTGTACGAGCAACTGGTGGCGCGTCACCGTGACCTCGCCGACCAGGCCCCTGTCGCCGAGCTCCCGGGCCAGCATGCGCGCCAGCCGCCCCGTTCCGACGCAGTTCGGCTCGTCATTGTCGGTGTCGTCAATCGCGAGCAGTAGGTCCACGGCAACAGACACTCACTCAACTGCGCGGATCGAGCAAGTGCCGTCGAGTGCGCCCAACTAATCGGGTCGCAGCCCGATCAGGAAACGCCGGGAGAAGTGGAAGGATGCCGACCAGACCAGAAGCAAGAACACTTGCGACCCGAAACTGTCTTTGCCGATGGCGCTCGAGGCGGCCCAGGAGATCAGCGACGCGAACGCTGTGGCGAGGATGTACGGCATCCGAACCACCATCGGTGGATCGACCCGCCGGGTTGAGCTGGCGCGAGCCGCTCTCTTCGGAGATCGCGGCGGCGTTTCGACAACTCCGTCCGAAAGCGGCTAGTCCGGCCCGACGGAATGGCGCAGAATCGGCGCCATGAAGCGGGACTCCCAGAGCCGCAACCGGGCTCCTCGCAAACCGGGGCGCGATCCCGAACGAAGCAGTTCGGAGCTGACCCTACGTCTGCCGTACCGGCCTCCCTATGACTGGGACGGAGTGCTCAACTACTTGGCCGCTCGCGCGACGCCGGGCGTGGAGTCTGTGTCGGACAACACATATCGTCGGAGCCTGCGCCTGGCCGACACGATCGGCACGGTCGAGGTGCGCGTCGCGCCGGACGAGAGTGCGCTGGTTGCGTCGCTCGAGCTGTCGAGCACCGCTTCCCTCCGCCCAGTGCGCGAGCGCCTGCGCCGCCTCTTCGATCTGGACGCCGATCCGCAAGCGATCCGCGCCCATCTCGAGAATGACCGCAGGTTGTGCAAACTCATCCGGCACACGAAGCCCGCGCGCGTCCCAGGAACCTGGGACGGATTCGAACTGTCGGTGCGCGCCATCCTCGGCCAGCAGGTCAGCGTCAAGGGCGCAACGACCCTCACCGCGCGTGTGGTCAAGAGGTTCGGCGAGCCGCTGCGCCATGCTCGCGAAGGCCTCAGCCACTTGTTCCCCACTCCCGCGGCGCTGGCCGAGGCCGACCTCACCAATGTGGGGGTCACGAAGGCACGGACGCGCTCGGTCAACGCGCTCAGTGCTGCGATCGCCGCCGATGATCTCGACCTCGATGGGCTGCAAGGTCTCGACGAGAGCGTCCGAAGGCTCCGCAAGCTGCCGGGCATCGGTGAGTGGACCGCGCAGTACATCGCCATGCGCGCGCTGCGTGAGGCCGACGCGTTCCCCGCCGGGGATCTCGGCCTTCGCCGCGCGCTGGGCGGCGGCCAAGGCCCAGTCAGCGAGCGCGAGCTGCGGAATTCCGCTGAGCGGTGGCGTCCGTGGCGCGCCTACGCCGCAATCCATCTCTGGATGTCGGAAGCGGCTCGTCAGGAGGGCAAGGGTCGCCGACGCCGTTTTGACTCCAGGGCCGGGGCCTAGAGCGCGCCGAGCTGGCGCAGGGCTCCCCGCGCATCCCAGTAATCCGTCTGGCGGCAGATGCGGCCCTGGCGGAGCGCGAGGACGCTGACCCCGCGCACGGTAAAGCGTCGGTTCGACGCATCAAATCCCAGGAAGGTGCGATGCGGTCCCCAGTCGGCTGTCCACTCCCACTCGACCGCGCCACCGCGATCCCCACCGGTCCACCGCAGGAAGGCGAGCTTCGTGACCCCCGTGGAGAAGAAGCGGGCGAACGCCTCGCGCAGCGCCTCGCGACCGGCTACGCGCTCCCCGAAGATCGGGTCTTCAAATTCAACGTCGTCGGTATAGTGCGCCATGGCACCGTCGAGATCGCCTCGCGTGTACGTTTCGAGCCAGGCGCGCACGGTGTCTTCCATCCTCTCCTCCGCGGAGATCTCCGCCTTCGACGACCGGCGAAGTTCTGGGGCGAAGGCGGTCCGTGATTCTCAGCCGAGGCGGAACCCCGCGTACCCCTGCCCGGCGACTTCATCGCACTTCTCCCGGTAGACGGCCATCCCGCCGATATAGGGCATGAAGAGACGCGGCTTGCCCGGCACGTTGGCCCCCGTATACCAGGAGTTTGCCTGGGGAAAGAGCGTCGCATCGGCGACCTCGTTGACGTGGTCGACCCATCGCTGCTCGGCCTCCTGTGCCGCTTCGATGCTCTGATACCCGTTCTCTTGGAGGTAGGTCAGGCAGCCGGCGATCCAGTCGACGTGCTGCTCGATCGACAGGATCATGTTGCTCATGACCGACGGACTCCCCGGCCCTGTGATCATGAACAGGTTCGGGAACCCCGCGACGGTCAAACCGAGGTAGGTGCGCGGGCCGTCCTTCCATTTTTCCGCGAGCTCGACTCCACCCTTACCCCGCACGTCGACGCTCACGATCGCCCCGGTCATGGCGTCGAAGCCGATCGCAAAGACAATGGCATCGACCTCATGCAGGGTGTCCGAAGTCCGGATGCCCTCGGCCGTGATGGTCTCGATCGGGGTCTTCCTCAAATCCACCAGACTGACGTTGGGTCGATTGAAGGTCGCGTAGTAGTCCGTATCGAGGCAAATGCGCTTGGTGCCAATCGGGAAGGTCGTCGGGCAAAGCAGCTCGGCCGTGTCGGGATCATTCACGATGGCCCGGATCTTCTTGCGGACGAAGTCCGCGGCCGTATCGTTGGCTTCCTGGCTGACCAACAAGTCGTTGAACTGTTGCATCACCGCGACGATCTCGCCGCGTTGCCACGCGGCCTCGTAGCTTCGCTCGCGTTCCGCATCGTCGACGTCAAACGCCGATTTGTCCAGCGGCGCGTCCGGTACGCCAAAGCCTGAATAGCGCGAGAGGTGGCGGTGCTCCGGGTAGCGGGCCTTCCAGGCTGAGCGTTCTTCGTCAGTCAGGTCGCGATTGAAGGCGGGGAGGCTGAAAGCCGGCGTGCGCTGAAAGACCGTGAGATGAGCGGCCTGCTCGGCGATGAACGGAATCGACTGGATGGCGGAAGATCCCGTCCCGATCACGGCGACCTTCAGGCCGGTGAAGTCTACGCCTTCCCGCGGCCAATCGGCGGTGTGATAGGTCGCGCCCTCGAAGTCCGCCCGGCCGGGAATATCAATGGCTTTCGGCACCGAGAGGCAGCCGGTGGCGATGATGTAGTAGGTCGCTTCAAAGCTTTCGCCGCGCTCGGTATCGATCTGCCAGCATTGGGACGTTTCGTCGTAGCGGGCGGCTACGATACGTGTTTCGAGCTGGATGTCTCGCCGAAGATCAAAGCGATCGGCCACGTGGTTCGCGTAGCGCAGGATTTCGGGCTGGGTGGCGTACTTCTCGCTCCAGTTCCACTCCTGCTGGAGCTCCTCGTCGAAGGAAAAGCAGTAGTCCATGCTCTGCACGTCGCATCGTGCACCGGGGTAGCGATTCCAGTACCACGTCCCCCCGACACCCGCTCCCGCTTCCAGAACCCGCACCGAATATCCAAGGCCGCGCAGCTTGTGCAGCGCGTACATTCCACCAAATCCAGCTCCAGCCACAACGACGTCGTACTTCATGGTTTCTTCGCTCCTTGTCATCGGCCCCGGCAGGGTTGCCCGAGATTCAGAAGAAAAAGTCTCATCCACGGCCGACCCGCAGGCGGCGGTCCGTGCGGGGTGCGTCCTGGAGCTCGGGGGCCGGCGGCCGGGGCGGGAACACCGAGCTATAGCGGAAGAGATCCGGGCGTCGATCGCGGCGCGGACGCACCGAGCCCGCGTTGATCGCTTCGTCGAGGGCCTCGAAATCCACGTCGGTGGTGATCACCGTCTCGGTATCCGGACTGGCTTCCACAAGGACGCCGTCTCGGGCGAACGTGAAGTCCGACGGCGAGAGCACCGCCGATTGCGCGTATTGAAGGTCCATGTTCTCGACGTCGGGTAGGTTCCCGACGGTCCCCGCCATGGCCACGTACACCTGGTTCTCGACCGCGCGGGCCTGGGCGCAGTAGCGCACACGCAAGTAGGCTTGGCGGTCGTCGGTGCAGAAGGGCACGAAGATGATCTCGGCGCCCGAGTCGGCCAGCATGCGAGCGGCCTCGGGAAACTCGATGTCGTAGCAGACGAGGATGCCCACCCGCGCCCGCGGCGTGTCGAAGACCTGCAGCGTGGCCCCGCCCTCAATGCCCCACCAGCGCCGCTCGCTGGGCGTGATATGCAGCTTCGGCTGGCGGTACACGCTCCTGTCCGGCAGGTACAACGACGCGACGTTGTGGATCCGACCCTCCGCTTCGCGGGGCTGGCTGCCTCCGACAATCGCGACCTGATACTCTGCGGCCAGCCCTTCGAAGAGGTCGTCGACCTGGGCGCTGTAGCCCGTGACCCGGCTGATGGCCTCGCGCGGCGTCTTGACGCGGATGAAGGACATGAGCTGCGCAGCCAGCAGCTCTGGAAACAGCACGAAGTCCGAGCCGTAGCCAGCGGCGATGTCCACGAAGTAGCGGACCTGACGCGCGAAGCCTTCAAAGTTTGAGATCTTGCGCATCTGGTACTGGACACACGAGATGCGCGCGGCGCGTGGCTTGTGAAGATGTACCTGATAGTCGGGGTTGATCCACTCGAGGAAGGTGCCGTGATTGAGACTGCGCGGATCATCCAGATAGTTGGGCATCACCTTGATCAGTGCGAAGCCCTGCTTGAGCTGGAAGGACAACACCGCGTCCCGGAGCTCACCGGCTTCGACGCGTCGCGCGTATTCGCCGGCGCCCATGTTCGCGGCGTGCTGCGCGTAATCGTACAGCCGCCCGCCGAGCACGATGCGGCGCAGGTTCCTCTGGCGGCACAGGTCGAAGCGCTCCCGGTAGAGGAGCGCACCGAGTCCGCGCCCGCGGTAGTCGGGGTGCACGTTCACATCGGCGCCATAGAGCGTGTCGCCGAACGGGTCGTGGTTGTAGAACATGCCGTTGTCGGTCATGCCGTACCAGGTATGGGTGCGGTACGGCTCCCTGCCGAAGCTCACGATGAGCGAGGAGGCGGCCCCCACGACGCGCCCACGATCCTCGACGACGAATTGGCCCTCCGGGAAGATCCGCAGATGCGACTCGACGTGGTGCTCGCCCCAGATGACATCGTTCTCGGCCAGCACCGGGTAGGCGAGCGCGTTGAGCTCCGCGATCGCGGTGACGTCTGCCAGGGTCGCCCGTCGCACTTCCAGCCCGCGCGAAGCGCCGCGGGTCGATTTCGAGTCTTCTTTTGTTCGGCGGGTCACCATCTCGCGGGCCTCCCCTTCCCGCGGTCGCAAGGGTAGGAAATTTCCCGACGTGAGGCCGGACGCCGAAACCGGCGCCGGGCGCGTCAAGAACGAGCTTGCAGCCCTCGCCGAGCCCGTGTGATCCTCTGGGGAACCCGCGTGCCAAAGGAGACCGCCATGCACCACCGCGTCAGCAAAGTTCCCGTCGACCAGTGCGATCCCGGGATCCTCGAACTGATGGCCGCCTCCAATGAGGCCCTCGGTGGCTCCGAGTGGATCCAGGTCATGGCCCACAGCCCCGAGCTCTACAAAGACTTCGCGGCATTCTATTACAAGCACATCATGAGCGACCGGGAGGGCTTGAGCATCCGACTCACCGAGCTCGTACGTCACCGCGTCGCCCTCCACAATGAGTGCTACTTGTGACAGGGCGTCGTGTATGTCTCGGCGAGACAACAAGGCGTGACCGACGAGCTCATCACCGCCGTGCGCAACGATCCGCAGGGCCCTCTCTTTGACGAACGCGAGAAGGCGGCCTTCCGGCTGGCCGACGTCCTCGCCGGTGACCACCACAAGGCGAGCGACGAGCTCTACGACGACCTCCGCCAGCACTTCAGCGAACGCGAGGTCATCACGCTGGGCTGGCGCATCGCGATGTTTGTCGGCTACGGCCGCTTCGTCGCAACCCTCGACATGGACACCGTCGGGAACGCGTGCGCGCTGCCGGGATCCGCGGTTGGCTAGCCCCGGGCCGCCCCGAGTCGGGTTGGGACTCAGGCGCTTCACCGCCACCCGGGAGCTCCATGGCTGAAGCGCGCGGGTCGTTCAATCACAATCCCTATTCCGCCGGTCAGCGGAGGGTCGCCCGCGCCGTTGCGTGGCTCGTGGGGAAGCCCGTCTTCTGGCTCGCCTACCGCCTCGGCTACGGAACCCGCCTTTGGGCCAAGATCGGCGCACGCGCCCGCCGCCAACTGCTCGAGGGGCACGACTTCGGCCGCTACACGCCCGACGAGCACGACGTGATCGTGTGCACCTATCCGAAATGTGGCACCAACTGGGCCATGCAGATCGCCTTTCAGGTGGCGAACTTGGGGAAGGGGGAGTTCGCCCACATCCACGACGTCATCCCCTGGCCCGACTTTGCAAAGCAGGAGCTGGTCCTCTCACTCGACGACGGCACGCCCGCAGCGGAGTCGCCCACGGGGCTCCGCGTCATCAAGACCCACCTTGAGTGGAACCGCGTGCCCTACAGCGAGAAGGCGCGCTACATCTGCATCCTGCGGGATCCCAAGGATGCCTTTGCCTCGAACTACCCTTTTGTCCGGGACGTGATGTTCGGGCCCCTCATGCCGCCGGTCGAAATCTGGCTCCGGCTGTTCTGCTCGGAGAACTTCCTAGCGCTCTGGGGGGAGCACCTCGCGAGCTATTGGAAGGATCGCGCCAAGCCGAACCTCTTGATCCTGACCTTCGAAGAGATGAAGGCCGATCTCGAGGGGGCCGTCCGGCGCATCGCCGACTTCATGGGGGTGAAGCTCGACGAGGCGCAGTTGGCGGCGGTGTGCGAAAGAAGTTCCTTTTCCTACATGAAGGGGATTGGCGACCGCTTCGAGCCGCCGGCGCTCACGCCTCTGGCGTCCTCCCGGCGCCAGATGATCCGCCGCGGCGAGAGCGGAGGCTCTGCGGAGCTGTTGTCCCTCGCGCAGCAGCGCTTCATTGACGATTACTTCCGCGCCGACCTCGCTCGGCGCGGCTGCGATTTTCCCTACGATGAAGTGTATGGAAGCGCCGGCGCCTCCGGCACCACGGAGGGAGTCTCGGCGACGTCATGAGACTGTGGACGACCGGGAAGCCGTTAGCGGGCATGGCGGTTTCCAAGGTGCCATTCCG